>CASEBB010000113.1 GCA_949286015.1 uncultured Succinivibrionaceae bacterium
CGCGACTTTGCTAGCTGCTTTCTTCAGCGGGAGTGTCGCCACTCGACGCCTTGCAGTTCACTAACCGTTCCCACCAGCGGGGTCGGTTCGGGACTTTAAACCTATAGATAGCACCCATACTGGGCGCACTAAAAAAGCCCATGTTCTTGCGATCATGGGCTCTTTAGTAAGCTACCTAAGTCGCCTCAGGTAGCGCTGTTGTTGCAAGTCTTGAAGTCTGGAAACTACAAAGCCTTCTTCTTACATCCCTACGCTTACGCATAGGGAATTACGCGGCTTCGTTAAACGCGCTTCTTGAACTCGTTGGTGCGGGTGTCAATTTCGATCTTGTCGCCCGTCTTCACAAACTCTGGCACGTTCAGCTCAAAACCAGTACCGGCTAAACGAGCTGGCTTGGTCACCTTACCAGAGGTGTCACCACGCACGGCTGGCTCGGTGTACTCCACCTCACGCACGATGCTGATTGGTAACTCCACAGAAATGGCCTTGCCATTGTAGAAAGTCACTTGGCAAACGTCTTCCATGCCGTCCACTAAGTAGTTCAGCACGTCGCCTAAGTTGTCCTTCTCCACATCGTACTGATTGAACTCTTCGTCCATGAACACGTACAGTGGATCGTTGAAATAAGAGTAGGTGCAGGCCTTGCGCTCTAAGATCACGTCCTCAAGACGATCATCGGCACGGAAAACGGTCTCAGTACCAGCATCAGACAGCAGGTTCTTGAGCTTCATCTTCACAACAGCGGCATTACGACCGGACTTGTTGTACTCGGTCTTTTGAACCACCATTGGGTTGCCGTTAAGCATGATCACGTTACCGGCACGGATTTCTTGCGCTAACTTCATCGTTCACCAAAAGGATTGAGGTCACCACCTAACTGTCCTCCCATGTGGGACAGACTCTTATGAAGCTCTCTAACTAAAGAGCAGAGCGTTAAGTAGCGAGGCTATGCAAAGTGGCAAGCTGGGCTCAAGTAAAGTCCACTTGCCGCAAGCAGCTACGCGCTTTATCTCGTGGCGCCACGCCGCTTTTTTCAGAAAAATCTGCTGTCACCTGACCGTAGTCAGAGACAATGCAGCCCGATATTATACGCCGAAAATGGCTCTAAGCGACACTTTGTACTGCACTGTGTTGCTGTCTCTAGGGGGCCGCTAAACCAGCACTATCCTGAATCTTATGAGGATGCGGTTTGCAAGCACAGCCTTACAGCGCACCCTGCTGCCGAATAAATTCGTCTAAGCGCTCCGCTAGCGTCGGTTGCAGACATAAATACGCCGCAAGGTTCCAGTAAAGTGGTGCGGTGCGGGCCACAAACGCTGCACAGTTAAAGTCCTGTGGCCACTCTTGCGCTTCGTTATACGCCAGCATCACCGCCTCAATTTCTGCCATACCCGCTGCTACCTCTTCCTGCGTAAGAGGGATATAGCCCTGAGGTGGCTGTTTGCTCTTGCTTGTGCTCGTGCTCTTGCTGTCGCAGGCACCCTCTGGCTCTTGCTCTGGAGCCGCCAGCAGCTCTTGGCATTCCAAGTTGATTTCCCGCATGCGCGTTAAGAACGATTGCAGCTTAATGATGTGGGCGTTTTCCTCTTGTGGGTAGATTTGCCATAAAAATGGATGGCCCGTGTGCATGGCGCGCACGATACTGTCTTCACCCCGCACCAGATTAAAGTCATGTTGCAACAACAGCTGATCGTAGCGGTCTTGATCGACCATGCCCGAGACCTTAAAGGTCACCTGCCCCTCGCGCTGCGTGTCCCACTCCTTGAGCTGTAAGTGCAGGAGCTCATTGAGGTTATCGAGCGCTAAGCCGGTAAACACCGTAATCTGCGTAGGCAGTGAGTCACGCTGTAGGCTTTGAAGCAACGGTAAGAGCGCAGGATTGTGGTAGCCAAAGAGCGTCATGGTACGCACTGCTGCCGTTGCTGTTGCTGTTGCCGTCTGTGGCTCCTGCTGCGTTGTCTGCTCCTGCTCCTGCAACTGCTGTGGCGCTAAGGCCGCATGTAAATGGGTGAGAGTCTCCTGACATTGCGCCTTAAAGCGTGGGTCAACATTTAAGCCGCCCGTCTTGGCTGTAAAACCTGGGAAAAAGAAGTAACGGGTGGTGCTGTCTACCGGTGAGGTCAGGGTGTGGCAGCCCTCTACCCAGTTCTCGGCACTGAGGTACTCCAGATTGATGATGCACACCGGAGCGGCATTGTGCTGGATTACATCGGTCAGGGCCTCATCTAAAGCACAGCCAAAAGCACAGATAACCACAGGGGCAGGCAGGTAGGAAGCGGGCTCGGCCCATGGGCTCAGCTGTAAGTGCTCATTGGCCCAATCTGCAGGCGTGGCAATAGCCGACAACACCTCCATGTGGTCACAGAAGAGACGCACCTGATACTGAAGCGTCGTCAGCGTGCGCGCTAAGTGCAGGCAGACTCCCGCATCGCCGTAATTGTCGATGACCTTACAGAAGATATCGATCCCCATTTGTGGGCACTCCCCCATTTGCGGAGCGGCAGTAGTTTTTATACTGGAGTTAATGTTCATATTGAGCAATCCTGCGGCATGCCCTGAGAAGCTGCTGTGGGGCAGTTTTAGCGTTTTGTGGTGACCTCTGGGCGCGGTGTCGGCTGTCTCGAAAAAGTGAGGTCATGGCAGCTGAGCGTGCCCCAGTTCACAAATCGAGTTGGTGCTCAGGCACCTGCTTGCTCTGGCAGCAGATCACCTCTCAAGCAAGGCGTAATCAGCAACTACGCATGATTGGCGCTTGGCACTTGATGCGTAAATCCTATAAATAAGCCATTGTGTTCAGGGGCACTGCGCTGCAGCGCAGCAAAAAAATTTTTTCTGGCAACTTGGCAAGTAAGACTTTAGGTTCTGTCTTGTTTGGAGAGTAGTAAGCAAAAAATCAAGCGTCTACCTAAAAATTTTTATTAATCAGCGCCGAGAATTTTGCCTACAATGGGAGGTGAGGAAAGCACAAAACCGACTGGGTGGCAGCGACGCTCGCTCTGGTCTTACCTGCGATTTGCGGTAAATTGAATTGAATTTTCTCTACTGTCACGACGGTGGCAGCAAGCTGTGGCCTACCGCTTTCGGTAGCATGGAGGAGACAAGAGAAAGTCAAAGCTCCTGAGAACGACGTCTGCATGCATGCATGCATGTATGCATGCTTGCTTGCTCGTAGACGGCAGTGCTTTTACACCAAGGAGTTAAGCTTCTTCGTGGTGTGAGGCTCAGAGCGCCTAGCCAGCGCTTAGCGCTTATTGTGGCACAGCTTTTTTGTAAAGCGGCGTCAGAGTAGGGTATGAGCTCCTCTTCAGGATGAAGGTTTTTTGCCGCTGTAGGCGGCTGTTTCGCCATAAGGATCTCACACGTGTCCTCTTGTGGTGAAACCTGACAGTGCTGTGCGCCTGAAACTTAATTGCACGCAACCAAAGCGATAGTTTCAAGGACGTGCGTTGCTGTTTACGCTAAGAGCTACTTACTGGTAGCTGTTCTTGGCCAGTAGTGACACGTGTCCATTAAAGGCGTCGTGTGACGCCTTTGTTGTCTTTAGAGAGTACAGACACAGAGGCGGCCCTAGCTTAAAGCTATCTATCTAGCTAGCTAGGACGATTTGCCATGAGGGGTTGTGGTTTTGCTACCATGCCGTCCATAGCCCCTAGCACTGACGCCTAACAGATTTTCTTGCCACGAGGCGCTGCGCTGTAAAAGGAGCAGGATTCAGTGGTTTGGCACTAGGAAGCAGCCGTGAGCGAGCGCTAAGCGTGAGCAGGCCGTTGCGACCGGCTGGGTCTCTAGTGTCAGGTGCGTTATGCACGCTTTTGTGCATAATGGCGCCGCCTAGCTGAGGGGGCTAGCTGCAGAGTAACCTGTACAGTGCAGGTTACCTGCAGCCCACCGAGGCTTACCTCGTTACCGTGAGGGCACAAGCTTCCTCAAGAATCTTGGGGGTGGGGACAGGTAAAGCGGACAATGCTTGAACTGCTCTGCGCTTCAGCGCTGCTCTTCTGATGCTGCTTTTAGGTGCTTCAGAGTGGGCTGGGATTTTAGGAGCTTGGCTCTTAAAGCCATTATTAACCACATGACCATTTTGGTCGGAGACGATCATGATCAGATACATCATTAAACGAGATGGACGCAAGGTGTCTTTTAACCGCGACAAGATTGCCAATGCGATTAAAAAGGCACTTATGTCCGTACATCCGGATGATGAGCTCTCTGAGCGTGACCTCAAGCTCGTCGAGGAGTTAACCAGCGAGGTCGTCTCCACTATCGAGGCGAAGTCTACTGATGCCCCAACGGTTGAGGACACTCAGGACATCATTGAGCGCGTGCTCATCAAGCACAACCTCTCTGACGAGGCCAAGAACTTCATTCTTTACCGTCAGCAGCGTACCAATGCCCGTAACTACAATGCTGAGCTGACGCAGATCTACCGTGATCTGACCTCGAAGTCCTCGGCTGATATGGACTTAAAGCGCGAGAACGCCAACATTGACGCCAATGCGCCAATGGGGCTGATGCTGCGCTTTGGTTCTGAGGGCTCGAAGGACTTTGTGAAGCGCTACGTCTTAAAGCCAGAGCATGCTTTAGCGCACACCAAGGGCCTCATTCACATCCACGATCTGGACTTCTACCTCTTAACCATTAACTGCTGCCAGATCAACTTAACTGAGCTTTTCCAGCGTGGCTTCTCGACTGGTCACGGCTTCTTACGTGAGCCACAGTCGATCCAGTCTGCTGCGGCCTTATGCTGCATCGCCATTCAGTCGAACCAAAACGACATGCACGGTGGCCAGTCGATCCCAATGTTTGAGTACGACTTAGCACCATACGTGGTGAAGTCTTACAGCAAGCACCTGCGTAAGGTCGTGCAAATCGTGATGCGCGACGACGAGCTTGATCTGTCGGCCTTAAAGGACAAGATCGACGCGGTCTATAAGCAGTACAACTCGGCCTTAGCTGATGAGGCGCAAAACGAGTTACGTCCTATGGTGCAGGAGATCTTAAGCGCCAAGTACAGTGGTGAGGACTTAGACCAAGAGCTCAATTACACCATGGAAGAGGCCTACAAGCTCACCAATCGTGAGTGCTATCAGGCCATGGAGGCGGTGATTCACAACCTCAATTCCATGCAGAGCCGTGCTGGTGCTCAGGTGCCATTCTCCTCGATTAACTACGGCACTGGTACCACTCCAGAGCAGCGCATGATTATGAAGAACGTGCTGCTGGCTACGGACGCGGGCTTAGGTGGTGGTGAGACCCCAATCTTCCCTGTGCAGATCTTTAAGGTCAAGAACGGTATCAACACCAAGGAAGGTGAGCCAAACTATGACCTGTTCCGTCTGGCCTGTAAGGTCAGCGCTAAGCGTCTGTTCCCTAACTTCTCGTTCTTAGATGCGCCATTTAACATGCAGTACTACGTCCCTGGCCGCCCTGAGACTGAGGTGGCGGTGATGGGCTGCCGTACTCGCGTGTTTGGTAACGATTTCGATAAGAGCAAGCAGATCATCCCAGGCCGTGGCAATCTGTCCTTTACCACGGTGAATCTGCCACGTTTAGCGATTGAGGCTCACGGTGACATCGATAAGTTCTACCGTGACTTAGACAAGGTGGCCTACATGGTCTTTGACCAGCTGTTAGACCGCTTTGAGATCATCGCGCAGAAGCACGTTTACAACTACCCATTCTTAATGGGTCAGGGCGTGTGGATTGATTCTTATAACCTCGATTGGGATGACACCATCCGTGAGGTTATCAAGCACGGTTCGCTGTCGTTAGGCTTTATTGGTCTTGCTGAGGCGTTAGTGGCCTTAGTGGGTAAGCACCATGGTGAAGATGAGAATGCCCGCAAGCTGGGTATGGAAATCATCTCGCATATGCGTGATCTTGCCAATGAGCAGACCAAGAAGACTGGCCTTAACTTCTCGCTCTTCTCGACTCCTGCTGAGGGCTTATCCGGTCGTTTCGTCAAGATCGACAAGAAGGTCTATGGCGTAATGCCTGGCATCACGGATCGTGATTACTACACCAACAGCTTCCACGTGCCGGTGTACTACGACATTAGCGCTGCGGACAAGATTCGTATTGAGGCTCCATTCCACGAGCTGTGCAATGCCGGTGCGATCTCCTATGTGGAGATGGATGGCGACCTCAATAAGAACATTGACGCCTTTGAGAAGGTCATCCTCTACATGCGCGATTGCGGCATTGGCTATGGTTCGATTAACCACCCTGTTGATCGCTGCCCAGTGTGCGGTTACGTCGGTGTGATTAACGATGTGTGCCCAAAGTGCGGTCGTCATGATGGCGAGGGCGTCACCATTGAGCGCTTAAGCAAGCTGGGTGTGGACTGCATCTGCCGTGGCTAAAGCCATGACAGGGACGGATATGGTGTCACGTAAGTAACAGCTTACGGCCATCATGATTTCGTCGTTAAGCTCCTTAGGCCTTAACAAGCGCGTTAAGGGGCTTAACAAAACGCACCGTGGTGCTGCTGGCAAAGGCCATGCTTTGCCCACCTCCGCTGCTACCTTGCGGTAGTGGCTGGGGAAAGCGCCACAGGCGTAATCAACTTTCTCGACAGTAGGCAGAACACAAGCTCTGGTTTAGCCAGTGCTGCTGCGAGCCTGTTTACTGTTGTGTGGTTTTTTGCTCGCAGCTACCAAGGGCAGCCTTGTAGCTGTCCTGTGACATGAATATTGAGGGGGACACGATGGTCACAAGATTACACGCACGCAATGGTGTGGTTGGCGAAGGTGTTAAGTTTGAGCGTATTCGTCGCGTGACGGGTTACTTAGTTGGCACCTTAGATCGCTTCAACAACGGCAAGCGTGCGGAGGAGCACGATCGCGTCAAGCACATGCACGTCTAAGCTCTACCGAGCGCTGATGTGCGCTCCGGCTTATGGTAGACAGTCTCTACCAGCCGTTTCCCTCAGCACTATGCTTACTCTCTTGTAAATGGCAAGACATTATGCTAAGTGGTACGGTATAGGCCGTGAGCACATGGAGATTGAGCCGCTACAGGCTAAATCTCAGCTGCACTCTGACCTCATGGGTGCAGAAACCGGCTGTGGCTTAGAGCCTCTGGTTTTGTGGCTACAGCGCGGTAAGCCACCTCTTAGTTGTTAGTAATGGCTAAGGGGTGGCAAGCACATAGGGCCTTTGTTATGCGCGATGAGCGCAAGCTCGTGTGTTCTTTTCCTGCCTTTCTTATCCTGCCTTATTTCTATAGAGGTGGTTGAAAATTGGTGAAAGCTCGCACTTCGCTGAGTTTGCTATATTTTCAAGGTTTTGGCTGGTTACCATGCGTAACCGCCCCGCAACATCTCAATCTTTGGTTGGCACAACCTAAGTCAACCTCATCCGCTATGAGCACCTCTTTGTTGAGGCTGCTATCTCTTCTCCACCATCGAGCAACAAACCACGTATGCACAGCCATTTAAGGGCTATGCGTCTAGAGGGCTTATTGTCTGTGTGCGCTCCGCGTGCTGCTGACGATGAAGCGCTGTTTCCGCTGAAAGGGCAGCTGTTGCCAGCAGTGATAGCAGATGTCCTAAGCCCTTGCTGTCTCTAGAGCTTTGTCTTCACAGGCTTGGCTTGTAGTCATTTCCTTAAGATTATGAGGATCCCGACCGTGAGGAGGTCTGGGATAATTTTGGTCAAGCTGATAAACACATGGTTTATGGGCATGCATCAGACTATCTCGAGGTAACACTTGAGCACAAGTGTAATGCACTTTACCTCAGTTTTGTGGCATAAGTCCCCTTGCTTTGGCCCATATTACCTTTAAGTAGGTGACCAAGAAACGCCTTATTTATGGGCTTTATAAAATTAGCCTAGACCTCCTCACGGTCGGGTACACTCTGCGTAAGCACAGTTGGCGCTAACATCTTAGAGCGCTGACGTGAGGCGCGCATAGTCGATAAAGGGGGTATCCGTGACGATTACACCTGAGCAGCTTGCTGCGGCTAGGAAAATGATAGAGGAGGCTCTTGTTGAGCCTGGCTACTCATATATCGAGCATCTTGGCGAGTACGAGGGCAAAGAGGTGTTTCAGCTCTGTTACGTTGTTGGTGAGGATGGTTTTGTTCCAAAAACAGGCTGGCCAATCTACGCGCTCTTTGACCCAGCTACGCCTGATCGCTTTTGGTATAAATCAGACGCTGGTTGTGAGTTAAGTAGGAAGTTGCGCGCAAAGCTTAAACCAGCCGCTTCTAAGTAGTCACAGCGTGGCAAAAGCCCCCTATTTTGGGGGCTTTGGCGCGTTTGTACCACGCGCTGTAGTTTTGCTCATGTTGGCTTGTGCGGATCGCTCCTGAGGCCGCTATGGCCCCGTAGAGCGCTCTTAAGTGAGGCGAGCCGACGTGTCTCTGGCAGAGACCTGCGCCAATGAGTCCATTCAGCTTCTTTGTGAGAATTTAGCGCACACCTCATCCCGCTCTGCTCTTTTCCCTTTATGATGGAGTGATGCGCCGCAGCTGCTTTACAGCTGTGCCGCAATGAGTTTGGTCTGTCTTGCCGTTTGGAGTGTGTGTTATGAGCTCGCAGGTTTCTTCTAATGCTTCGGATAAGCTCGATCCTCATGATCGTGAGCTTTTAGAAAACACCACTTTACGCATTGCCGGTGTGGTCTCTGAGTCCATTGTCGACGGCCCAGGTATTCGCTATACCATCTTTACCCAAGGCTGTCCCTTCCGCTGCAAGGGCTGCCACAACCCGCAATCTCAGCCTTTACAAGGCGGTGCTGACGTTGCCTTAAAGGTCTTTTACGACGAGATTCACGCCAACCCTCTCATCAGCGGTGTGACCTTCTCTGGTGGTGAGCCTTTCATCCAGTGCCGCTCTTTGGCCGTGTTAGCGCGCATATTACGCCAAGAGGGATACTCCTTATGGTCGTACAGTGGCTACACCTACGATAAGCTTGTTGATGACGATATCCGCCACAGCTTGTTAGAGCTGTTAGATGTGGTGGTGGATGGCCCCTTTGTGCAGTCCAAGGCCAGTATGGATATCGATTTCCGTGGCTCCACTAACCAGCGTTTAGTCGACGTGCAGAAGTCCTTAGCTAAGGGGGATGTGGTCTTAGCCGAGGGCTTTAACTAAGGCACTTTGGGGCATGGTGCTGGCGGACATAGCGCGTAAGGATTGCGTAAGGACAGAGCACTGTGCCCTCATAGCTAATACTTTTAGCTAAAGATGTGTGAGCAGCTGTGGCGGCTATGCCTTGAAAGCGATGCGCTTATTGCCGAGGTTGCTTGAGATCTTGCTCCATGCCTTAGAGCATGGTGGATTCACGCACTAAGACGCGACCGCGTAAGCGCTTAATCTGCTGGCGGTTATCGCTCAGATCAATGATCTGGTTTAAGGAATCAACAGCTAAGCTGCCCATCTCGCTGTATGGCAGCTCTACCGTGGTTAGAGTCGGGGTTAAGTTAAGGGCAAGAGGCTGGTCATCAAAGCCGGTAATAGCAATATCATCAGGGATGCTCAGGCCGCACTTATATACCGCCTGATAGACCGCTGTGGCCAGAAAGTCAGAGCCACATAAGATCACATCTGGACACTGCTTACTGCTATCTTGTAAGTACTCCAGAGTCAGGGTGTAAGCATTCTTAAACGACCAGTCGGTGTAGATGATCTCCTCCGAGGTGATATTAACGTGCTGCTCTCTAAAGGCCGCACGCATAGCGCGAATGCGATCAATAGTGGCACGCATCCACTCATCACCAGCCACAATTAGCGGATGCTGGTACTTAGCGGCAATAAGACGGGTGAGATCATAGGCGCCGCCATAGTCATCGGGCAAAATGGCGTAGACGTCGAGATTATCGCGGGGAATGCAGTTGAGATAGACCGTAGGCAGGCCGCTGTCGTAAGCGAGAATATCGTCGGTGGTGACGTTGGTGGCGATAATGACGCCCTTATACAGGCCTGATTGCAGTTCCTTTTTGACCAGTTCGCGGCCCCGCTCGTTTCCTGCCGTATCCAGCTGGCACAGCACTAAGCCCAGCTCATTGGCGCGCACATTGGCCTCGTTTAAAGCGGTAATAAAGTGATCGTTGGTAATGATGGCGCCATCTAAAACAAAGGCAATACGGCGCTTACCTTGGAGCGAGTTTGTGGTTACACGCTGGTAGCCTAATTGTTTGGCCGTTTCTAGCACCTTGTGACGGGTGCTTTCCTTGATGCGCATGCTATCAGCCATGCCATTGAGCACTAATGAGACTGTAGGTTGCGATACGCCTGCAGCGGCTGCAATCTGAGCCATGGTGACTTTTTTCCCCATGCGCAGCTTTCTCCTCTGGCCTTGCTTTTTGTAGGTATCTTGCCTTGCTCTGTGTGCTCACGCCGAGCTGCCACTTGGAGTGGCATGCACAGATAGCGGCAGCAGTCGTGGGGATTACCTACACAACTAACTGAAAACAACGTTCTGAAGCCTTGGCACATGGTAAAGAAGCGCGCTCTCTTGCGGGGCGCTGACGATAGCGTTTCTGAAGCAGCAGCGGCTAGGGCTATGCCTATGCGGCGGCAGTAACGGTCGCTGTAGCGCTTTTAGGCTCCGCAATAAGTGCCATAACGCAAGATGAGCAAGGGCACGTGCAAAAGTGCTCAGGAGTTTATGGGCACTATTTGTAGCACAAGCAGTCTGCAGATTGAAGCCTCAAATGAGGCCAAAAGCGCTATTTTTAGCCACTTTCAGTTCCTAGGGGCAGCTCTGATCTTCCTCACTACGCACCGCTACCAACCGCGCTGTGCACTGCTAATGAAATCTTTGCTAAGAATTTAGCAGATGATGTTGGTAGTAAGAATCAGCAATTTTTGCCAAGTTTATGCGTATTGTAGCCACCATGATTTGTGATATTGCTCCCAATTTGCTTATAAAATTTAGCAAAGGAATTTTTATTAGCAAATTATTAGCTAATATGTTTAGCGGCAATATCACACATTAAGGCCATGTCTGCGGATACTGCTGTGGCAGAGTCTCGTTGTCTGTTCTTGCTAAGGAGGCAGGGGAGAGCGTGGTGCAGATGGTGTGTGATGTTGGGGGTTGTTTTTGTTTATTGAGAGATAAGGAGGCGGCGCTTCCACCGTCAAGTAATACTTGGGGGTATTTGCGCCGATTTTGGGATGAAGCGTCAGTGGACGGTTGCAGAAATCAATGCGTGGTACGAGAACCAGCCATGGCCAGTAGGCATCAACTTTTTGCCTTCGACTGCGGTGAACTGGAACGAGCTGTGGCAGCGTGAGACCTTTGACGAGGAGACTATTGACCGTGAGCTGGCTTTAGCGGCCAGTATCAAGATGAACACGCTGCGTACTAACCTGCCTTTCATCGTTTGGTTGTATGATCGTGATGGCTTAATGGCGCGTATCGATCGTTTCCTGAGCATTGCCAGCAAGCACGGCATCCGCACCATGCTCACTCTCATGGATGACTGCGGCTTCTCAGGTGACCACCCTTGGATTGGCAAGCAAAAGGAGCCACGTCCGGATGTGCACAACTCCCAAGGTGCAGCCAGCCCAGGACGCAATGTGGTGGTGTTAGAGGCCTTATGGGATAAGGTCGAGGCTTACATTAAAGACGTGGTCACGACCTTTAGAGATGACGAGCGCATCTTAGTGTGGGATGTCTACAACGAGCCAACCAATGGTGGCATCTTTGTCGATAGCACGCAGCATGCGGAATTCGACGGCCCCTTACTCGAGTGCTCCTATAAGCTCTGTGCACAGGCCGTAAAGTGGGTGCGTTCCTGTGATCCTACCCAGCCCCTGACTGTAGGTGCATGGCGCAATATGAAGACCTGCTTTGATCGCAACGTGGACATCTTCAACTGCCCTATCGACAAGCTGGCGCTTGAGGTTTCGGATGTGATTTCTTTCCACTGCTATGCCCCAGCCGACATCTTAGAAGAGAGCCTTGCCATCCTAAAAGACTACCACCGCCCAATCATGTGCACTGAGTGGTTAGCCCGTCACGCCCAATCCACGGTAGAGACCATTCTGCCTATCTTTGCTCGTGACAAGATCGGTGGCTATAACTGGGGTCTGGTTAATGGCCGCACCCAAACACACTTGCCATGGCCAGTGGTGCGAGAGCAGGATCCTAACTTCCGCCAAAAGTGGTTCCATGACCTATTCCATAACGACGGCACGCCTTACGACGAGGCAGAGCTAAAGCTGTTTAGAACGCTTTTGACCTAGAGTTGTCGGCGCATGCCCCACTCGTAAGAGTGGGGTTAGCCGACATTTAGTATTGGGGCTTTAGCCAAGCACAGCGTACACACATC
>CASEBB010000114.1 GCA_949286015.1 uncultured Succinivibrionaceae bacterium
ATAGGTGTGCCGCTAAATCTAGAGTAAAATCTCATAGATGCATATTGGCGCACCGAATGTGTGCACATAGGCGTATCCCCTAATTTCAATAAAGAACCGAAACTTTTGGCCCAGCAGCGTCTTAGTAATCCCCTCTGCCCCGACTAAGCTCTTACTTACAGTCATGTGCAGGGCGTTACCACTACTGTTATTAACGCTCAGTGCCATGCTCTGCACGTGGTGCGCTTGTGCCCAGTCACGCAGCGCTTGCTCGATATTATCTGCAGGCTGCTGCGTCAGCACTAAGCAGCCTAAGATGGCTCCGTCATCGCCCTCGCGCCACAGTAAGGCCCGTAGCTGTGGCTGTGACATTGTCTGTGCTACGGAGGTGGCGGCAAGCTCTGTTGCAGCGCTCACAGCTGCTTGCTCCTGCGTTTTGCCTTTGCTTTTGCCCTTACGCCCAACAGGAGTAGGTGCAGGCTCTTGATAAGCTGCTAAGTGCAAGTCCTGACACAGCTTGAGGAGGCTCTGTGACAACTCCCCAAAGCGCTCTGGCTCCAAGGGGCAAGAATCTACAGGTACCACCTCATGCGAGCGCCCTGCATAAAAGCCCAGAGTTAAGACACCGTGCTCGTCAGTGCCAAAGTAGCGCAGCGACTTAAAGCGGCAGGGACGGCTGGTGCAAGTGACCAGAGCAGCAAGAGCACCTTGCAGCTTACACTCTGGCCCCACCTGCTGCTCAACCTCATTTAAGGCTGACGCGATCGCCTGCTGCTTTACGGCCACCTGCTGCTCATAGCTGACGTGTTGCAGCTGGCAGCCACCACAGCGGCCATAGAACGCGCACTCATAGTGCTCCGGCAAAACATGGTGGGGATCGGCCTTAATAAAGCGCAGCACCTTTCCAGGACAGCGCTTAGAGTTGGGGGTAAAAGGCTCTCCCACCTCAACTTCCAGCACCTCCCCGATCATGGTCTGTGGCAGGTAGATTTCCTTACCATCAGCCACAGCGATGCCCTCACCATAAGGGGATAAGGCACTAACGGTAACTGTGAGGCGCTGTGGGGTGGATAATGACATATGACAACTCCTCAACAAAACAATGGGGTAAAGCACAGAGTCTGGTGTATGCTTACCTTAACAATAATGCTCGTAAGCACTATGCTGCGTTTGACCGCATCATGCCAGCTGCATTACCATGGCAGCATGATGCTGTTTTTAAGGTAGCCCTAAGTTTGCCCTGCTATGATGGCCACGAGCAAAGGTGCCTCTTTCCTCTGCCACCTGTAGGAACAGGTATGGATGCAGGGGGTGCGCACTTACATCAACTTATTTTGGTGGAGGTATAACCATGCCTACTAATACTCATTTGCCACGCTTACGCTCTCTTAAAGCCACAGCCTTAGCTGTGGTGGCAGCGACGGCCTTAGTAGCTACTGGTTGCACCAACCCAACCAGTACTGCCGGTAAGGTCTCCTACTTTACAGAGGGTGTGATTACCGACATCGAGTACATCACGATCGACTTAGACAAATATAACACCACCAACACGGCCATTGTTGGCGGTGCGGTTGGTGCGGCGGCTGGCCAGATGATTGGTCATGACACCAAGGGCACCTTAATTGGTGCGGGTATTGGTGCGCTGCTGGCTGGTGCTGCGTCCAAGTTTATGGATCGCACTACTGATGGTGCACGTATTACGGTTAACACCAATCAGGGTCTGATTCTGGTGGATCAGCCTTTCTCCTGCAACTACAAGAAGGGCGCGCACGTGCGTCTGATCAACCAGAGCGACAACACGGTGCAGGTGCAGGTCTTAGTGGACGGCCGCTATATTACGGCCGAGAAGAACTCGCCAAAGGAGTGCCCACTCTAATTGCGCTGTACCGCGCTGCAATTATGGCCCCAGTGGCCATGCCCTTTATCGCAACAGCCTCGCCTTTTATGAGCGAGGCTTTGTTCTGACATCGGGGAGTTGGCTCGTATTTATTTTTCCTGATAAATAAGCCGTTTCTGCTTTACACCTCTAAACGATCTCAAGCATACTCACTGCTTTACTTAGGTAAAGGCCGTATATTAGCGGTTTTTGGAAAATCAGGCTCAACTCCACGACGTCAGTTGTTGTCTCTGGAGACAAGGAAAGCCAAAGTTACACTGCTGGCACAACAAGCACACTACGGCTCTACTGTTAGAGTGGCAAAAGGAAAGCAGGGAAAAGCTGGCAGGAAGGATCAGCGCTGTGGCGCTGGGCGGGTGGTGGTGATGGTGGCCCATTCCCGACTTGAACGGGAGACCAAGCGATTATGAGTCGCCTGCTCTAACCGACTGAGCTAATGGGCCTTAGGTGCGTGCATTATACCGATTCTCAATACTGTGGTAAATAAGAGCCTTGTTTTAAGCGGCTTCTGCTCTAGAGGAGGCCAATCATAGTGACTGTGAGGCAATTAAGGCTGTAGTCACTATTTGGCGGGATGGTGGGAGTGAAGGGAGTGACGGGAGGGTACTACCCTTTAGTCGATATCGAGGAGCAAGCCAAACTCATTCACCAGCTCTGCTTCAGTCATTTCCTCAGGGTCTTTTTCTTTCTTTTTGGCCTTAGAGCTCTTAGTGTCCTTTGCGCCTTTCTTGCTGGACTTGCCTGACTTGTCGTCCTTTTTAGCCTTGGTCTTCTTTGGCTTGTCAGCTGAGGCCTCTTCCTCGCGTGGCGATTGTGGCTGTGGCTCAAGCTCTGGCTCTGGCTCAGCTTTTTCGACCTCACCAAAGAGACCAACCTGTGCCATATCTGGCTCATGGTCTTGAGCAAAGGCCTCTGGCACCACGATAGAATCGAGGGCCTTAGCGGCAGCTACGCGCTCTGCTTCCTTATCACGGATCTTAGGAACGATTTCTGGCTGCAATAAGGACATTGGATCGTCATTAAACTCTTCTTCCACGAGTTCAGCCTTTTTCTTCTTACCTCTACCTTTGTTCGTGGTGGTGGTGGTAGCGATCTCATTGCTAACAGCGCCCGCCCCAGCAAGGTGCTTAGCAGTAGCAGGGGTGGTAGCAGTAGCAGTTTCTTGAGAAACAGCTTGAGCAGTAGCGTTTGCAGTGGTCTCTGACGTGGATTGATCAGCAGTAGCGGATGCCTTTACCTCAGCGGACACCCTCTCAGACTTATCCGTCTCTGCGATAGCATCAGTAGCCTTAGAAGACTCTGGGGATGTGCTCTGCTCATCGTTGGTTGCAGTCTCGCTAGAGGTATCCACCTCCGAAGACACAGCTGGCTCAGATGCACTCTTAGCGGTCTCTGGCGTAGCCTGCTCCATAGACTCAGCATCCTGTGCCTCGGCAGCTACAGCCCCTAGCAGGGCAGTCTCTGCAATATCCTCAGACGTCTCAGGGGACATGCTCTGCTCATCAGTGGTTGCAGCCTCGCTAGAGGTAGCCGTAGGCTCAGACACAATATCAGAGGTCTCTGGCGTAGCCTGCTCCATAGACTCAGCATCCTGTGCCTCAGCAGCTACAGTCTCTGGCTGATCGGCAGTATCCTCTGAAGACTCAGGGGACATACTCTGCTCATCAGTGGTTGCTGCCTCAGTAGAAGTAGCCTCCTCTGAAGACACAGCTGGCTCAGATGCACTCTCAACGGTCTCTGGCTGGTCAGTCTCTGCGATAGTCTCATACGTCTCATGGGACGTGCTCTGCTCACCAGTGATTGCAGCCTCGCTAGAAGTAGTCACCGCTTCTGAAGACGCAACTGGCTCAGTCATACTCTCAGCAGTCTCTGGCACTGCCTGTTCCGTAGCATCAGCAGTCTGTACCTCAGAAGCTACAGTCTCTGGCTGGACAGTCTCTGCGGTCTCCTCAGCAGTAGCAGCCACCTCTGGAGATAATACAGACTCAGACGCACTATCAGAGGTCTCCGAAGCAGCACGCTCCGCAGCATCAGCAGCAACAGCATATTGCTGAGCCGTCTCTGCGACCGCCTCAGAAGACTCTGGGGATGTGCTCTGCTCATCGGTGGTTGCAGTCTCGCTAGAGGTAGCCACCTCCGAAGACACAGCTGGCTCAGATGCACTATCAGCGGCCTCTGGCGTAGCCTGCTCCACAGCATCAGCATCCTGTGCCTCAGAAGATACAGTCTCTGGCTGGGCTGTCTCTGCGACCGCCTCAGAAGCCTCTGGGGACGTGCTCTGCTCATCGATGGTAGTAGCCTCGCTAGAGGTAGCCACCTCCGAAGACGCAGCTGGCTCAGTCGTACTCTCAGCAGTCTCTGGCACTGCCTGTTCCGTAGCATCAGCAGTCTGTACCTCAGAAGCTACAGTCTCTGGCTGGACAGTCTCTGCGGTCTCCTCAGGTAGCAGCCACCTCTGGAGATAATACAGACTCAGACGCACTATCAGCGCTCTCTGGCGCAGCTTGCTCTGTGGTGTCAGCGACCTTAGCCTCAGCAGCCACGGACTCTGGCTGGGCAGTCTCTGCAGTAGCCGCAGAAACCTCTGGGGTAGTGCTCTGCTCAGCGGTAGTAACAGCCTCACTAGAGGTAGCCACCTCTGAAGACACAGAAGGCTCAGATGCACTCTCAGCGGTCTCTGGCGTAGCCTGCTCCGTAGCCTCAGCAGCTGGTGCCTCAGAAGCTACAGTCTCTGGCTGAGCGGTCTCTGCTACCTCCTCTGAAGCCTCTGGAGCCGTGCTCTGCTCATCAGTGGTTGCAGCCTCGCTAGAGGTAGCCACCTCTAAAGACGCGGTAAGCTCAGATGCACTATCAGCAGTCTCTGTCGCTGCCTGCTCAGTAGCCTCAGCTGCCTGTTTCTCAGCAGCCACAGTCTCTGTCTGGACAGTCTCAACGACAGCATCAGCCACCTCTGGGGACATGCTCTGCTCATCAGTGGTTGCAGCCTCGCTAGAGGTAGCCACCTCTAAAGACGCAGTAGGCTCTGACGCACTATCAGCGCTCTCTGGCGCAGCTTGCTCTGTGGTGTCAGCGACCTTAGCCTCAGCAGCTGGTGCCTCAGAAGCTACAGTCTCTGGCTGAGCGGTCTCTGCTACCTCCTCTGAAGCCTCTGGGGCCGTGCTCTGCTCATCAGCGTTAACAGTCTCGCTAGAGGTAGCCACCTCCGAAGACACAGCTGGCTCAGACGTACTCTCAGCGCTCTCTGGCGCAGCTTGCTCTGTGGTGTCAGCAACCTTAGCCTCAGCAGCCATGGACTCTGTCTGGGCAGTCTCTGCAGTAGCCGCAGAGACCTCTGGGATAGCGCTCTGCTCAGCGGTGGTAACCGCCTCAATAGCAGCCACCTCTGGAGAAGCGGCAACAGACGCAGCAGCAGCCTCTGGTGACGTGCTCTGCTCATCTGTAGTAGAAGCTTCAGTAGCTGTAGCAACCTCGGCCGCAATAGCCTCAGACCCAGCTACCTCCTGAGTTGTTGCCTGCTCCTTACTACCTGCCTCTTCCTTCTTTGCCTTATCCTTCACCACCGGCGCCGTTAACAGTGCCCGCTTGTGCTGGTACTTCTCGTCACCCTGTACCTGCAGCTTGTGGAAGCTATCCATAAACCGGTCGTCTTTGAGATCATCCAGCTTCAGGTTCTTAACCTTCGTTAACAGCGATATCAGATCACTATCCACCTGATCAGCTTGCTTCCGCAGCATAATCATCTGATGCTCAGATACAAGCGTATCCAGCGCCGCATTAATCAGCTGCGCTAACTCCTCACGCCGAACACTGACATCTGGCTCCTCAAAAATATTCAGCGGCCGGTAGTATGGCTCGCTTGATAGCGCCGTAAACAGCGGCTCAAAGACCGTACCGCGATACTCTTCAATGAGGTCGGCACAGTTGGTACCACCGTGTCTTCTCCGCGCCTTAATAAAGTGCAACACTCGCTCTAGACACGGATACTCGCGCATAAAAAAGTCATGCGCAAAAAACAAAAAATCATCAAGCCGCAGCTCTTCATACTGCTCCGTCACGATGCCTGGCTGTTGCAGGATAAACTGGAGGAGCCTGTACTCCGCCCTTTGGATATCCTCCTTGAAAAATTCATAGCCCACTACCGTCGTGTAGTGCGCGAGCTCTTCTTCCGTCAGCGGGCTACTTGCCAGCTTAATAGCCTCAATCTCTTCGCCTACCACCACCGAGCCAATCACATCCGGCGTCTGCAGTACGACCTTGCCTTCACGGAGCGCAGGCACAGTAGCACTGGCGCTGCCAGGGCCACGCCCCCCAGCGTAATACTCACCAGTACTGTCATCACCCTCGCTCAAGCTATCGTGACGCGACATCGGCGAGCCGTCAGGCCCTAACTGCATGTAGTCAGCACCTGGCGTGTTTTGTCGCCGTGCCTGCATCTCAAAGTTGGCGCGCTCTTGCAGCTGCTCGAGGCTAATCACACCACCTACCGCTGGTACATTCACCACTGTCGTGCTGGCTATGGGATTCCCCCGTTGTGGCCCATTGCCCATGCGCTGGGCCCCACCCTGCTGCTGGGGTGCACTCTGGCGTTGCTGCTGCATCTGCTGCTGCATCTGCTGCTGCATTTGCTGTTGCATCTGCTGCGGCATCTGTTGCTGCTGCATAAAAGGCTGGCCCTGTGGGTTCATGCCTGCGTTCATGCCCCTGCCACCTTGACGGTAAGGCTGGCCCTGCTGCATGTACTGCTGCCCCTGCATCTGCATACCACCCTGCTGATACATCTGCCCCTGTGGCCCCATGTAAGGCTGCGGCTGCTGTTGCTGGTAGTAACCCTGTGGCACGCCATAGCCATTGCCACCCCTTTGAGGGTAGCCCTGTGGCCCACCGTAGGCTTGCTGCCCCGCGTAAGGCTGCTGCCCATATGGCTGCCCACCGTAGTAGCCTTGCGGGCTTTGGTGTGGTTGCTGCCCATAAGGCTGGCCACCGTAGTAACCTTGCGCTCCTTGGTAGGGCTGCTGACCTTGATATGGTGGTTGCTGATACTGCTGTGGCGTACCCTGCATGCCATTATTCATGGCGCCTTGCCCCTGCATACGCGCCATCTGCGCCTGATTGCTCTCTTGTGCTTGCGCCATGTAAGGTGCTCCCTGCGCCATCTGCGGCGTTATCTGTGACTGCTGCTGAGGCTGATGCATTTGCTGCTGCTGCTCAGCCATGAGTGGTGCCATGAGTGGCGTCATCTCAGGTGCGGCTTGACCATTTTGTGCCAGCACCCGTTGTTGCTGAATTTGGGCAGGCGTCGGAGCTTGCGCATTAACTACATGCGTCGCTCTCTCTACCACTGTCGCAAAGACGGAGATATCGCCCTCACTATTGGTCGTAAAGTAACCTTTACCCAGTGCCGAGCCATTCATGCCATCTTGCAAGGTGCTGCTAAATTGCTGCTCCCATTGCGCATCCTGCTGCTCATAGGCGCCGCCCTGACTCTGGCCATAGCCATGGCCATGGCCATAACCGTCACGCCGCCCATAGCCTTGATACGAGCCACGATTGTAGTTTTGGCCAGCGCCATAATTCTGCCCATAGCCATTATTCTGGCCACAGTTGTAGTTTTGCTGACGGCCATAGCCTGCGTTGCGGCCGTAGTTTTGGTTACGGTTGCCATTGCGGTAGCCACCATAGCCATGGTTACCATGGTTATAGCCGTTTTGCTGCTGC
Source organism: uncultured Succinivibrionaceae bacterium (assembly GCA_949286015.1). Classification (GTDB taxonomy): domain Bacteria; phylum Pseudomonadota; class Gammaproteobacteria; order Enterobacterales; family Succinivibrionaceae; genus Anaerobiospirillum. Next base: position 7,592 of record CASEBB010000114.1, read on the forward strand.
TCAAGGCGCGAGCCCTTATAGCCACCACGCGGCATCTGCGGCGCCAGATCCGGAGGAATCACCTCATCGGCCTCGTAGACCGGATCCTCGCTCATAGCTGGCGGCCTCAAGTTCTGCACCTGCTGTCCTTGGCTTTGGCCCTGTCCTTGGCCCTGACCTTGGCCCTGTGGCCGTGGTAGTTGCTGCGGCAATTGCTGTTGCTGCTGCGAGAACTGGTTGCGCCCATTGCCATTGCCATTGCCATTGCTTTGGCTCTGGTCATAGCGATCGCGCTTACCCCACTCCTGCTCCATAAACTCAGGATTAGCTTTTTCTTTTTCCAGCTTCTCCGCAATCAAATCCATGGAGACGTTGCCATAAAGCCCCAAGAGCTCAAAAATGTTGTGCTTCACCATTGGCACGTGATCTAATGCCTTGGCCGCACGCACCACATTGGTCACAAAGCGGGTTCTTTGATCTGGCATAGACAGATCGCTATCTAACGCATAGTGCGCAATCAGGCTCTCCTCAAAGGTGAAGGTCTCTTCTTCAAGTAGGCGATTTAAGGCCGCAAGGCCCCCGTCACGCACCAGCGTGTCTGGGTCATGGCTCGGAGGCATGGTCATAAAACGCACGCTCTTGTTATCTTGTAACACCGGAGCCACTGTCTTTAAGGCGCGCCATGCGGCCCTCATACCGGCCTCATCACCATCAAAGCAGCACACCACGTCATCGGTGTAACGAAAGAGCAAGTTGATGTGATCCGCTGTCAGCGCCGTACCCAAGGTAGCCACTACTGAAGGGAAGCCCGCCTCACGCAAAGAGATCACGTCCATGTAGCCCTCGACCACCAAGATGCTCTTAGGCTTATTGCGCGTCGCCTGCAGACACTCGTACAGGCCAAAGACCTCACGTCTTTTCTTAAAGATCATGCTCTCTGGCGAGTTGAGGTACTTCGGGCCGTCGACAGCATCATCGAGCTTACGGGCACCAAAGGCGATCACCCGTCCGCGCGTGTCGCGAATCGGGAAGATGACGCGGTTGCGGAAAAAAGGTACGTTGTAGGTTCCGCGCTCATTCTCCTTGACGCGCATGATGCCTAAGTCAAGGGCCAGCTGGCGGTCAAAGTCGTTTTGGCACAGATCCTTTAAATAGTCGATACTATCCGGAGCATAGCCTAAGCGGGCTTCTGCAATGGCCGTCTGCGAAAGTTGACGTACATTGCTAAAGTAGTCGCTCGCGGCCTTATTCTTTGGCAGCTGCTCGACAAAAAAACGCGTAACGCGCTCCATAAAGGAGTAGTAATGACGCGACTTCTCCGCACGGCGCTGCGCCTCAGGCGTTAAGGCGCCATACACCACATCAAGACCAGCAAAGCGCGCCAGCTCCTCCACCGCCTCCACAAAGTCGACGTGCTTGTAGAGCTCAATAAAATCGATGGCGCTACCATGGGCATTGCAGCCAAAGCAGTGAAAGTTTTGGCGGCTTGGGCTTACCACAAACGACGGTGACTTGTCGTTGTGAAAAGGGCATTTGCCAGTGTAGTTTTGCCCCGAGCGGGTCAGCGTCACATACTGCCGCACCAGCTGCACGATGTCCACGCGTGGCATCAGCTGCTGCCGAATAAAATCTTTGGAGATATATGGCATATGGACTCCGTTATCTCGGTCATCACTACACAGCGCAGATGCGGTGCCAGTGATTTCAGCTGAGCCTTGAAGCAGGCTAGGGACAATAAGCTTAAGCCATGGCAAGTGCCGCCCTGTTGGCCCCGCCCCTGAGTTTGGCCTTTTGGCGCCATAAGAGGCTCTTATGGAGCTTAGGGGATCTTTGGCCGTGGTTGGGGCTCTTAGGGGCTGCATCTTGACGCTGACAGCTTTCCTCACGCTTTTTGCGGAGCATTACTCCTGTGTGGCGCTTGCCCTTATTTTAGCTTTTGCAGAGGCTCCTACTCGCTTTTTTTCCTCTTACAGCTTTTTATCTCCATCTCTTGAGATATTGGCCCAAAACCGTGACAATAGACTTGGCTCCAAGTTGTAATCATCCCTCGTCCCTTGCTGCCACTATCACTTTGTCCTTTTCTGAGGAAAACCATGGCTACCTACTGCATTGGAGACATCCACGCCTGCCACGACGAATTCGTCAAACTGCTCAGTCTCATCGGCTTTAACGAAAAATCCGACGAGCTCATCCTCACCGGTGACCTCATCGGCCGTGGCCCAATGCCTGTGGAAACGATGCAGGAGATCTTTAAGCTAGGCTCCGCTGTAACCTCCGTCTTAGGCAACCACGACCTCAACTTCCTCGCGGTCTACTACGACATCAACAAGCCACGCCCAAAGGACAACCTCGAGGTTATCCTGCAAAGCAAGCTGTGCGATCAGATCGTTGAGTACTTCCTGCAACGTCCCCTGCTTTACATGCCCGAGAGCAAGAACCTCGTGGTCACGCACGCGGGCATCTATCCCCTCTGGGACATTAAGCAGGCCAAAAAGGAATCCAAAGAAGCGTGTAAGGCCTTACGTGATCCCTATCGCCGTCTGGTGTTGCTGCGCAATATGTACAACGACCAGCCTGACCACTACAACCCAAGCGACGAGGGCTTACCACGCTGGCGCTTTGCCTTTAACGCCTTTACGCGCATGCGTTTGGTCTATGCCGACAGCACCCTTGATTACAAGAACAGTGCAGTCAACCCTGACTTAGTCGCCAAAGACGGCCTTACCCCATGGTTCAAGCTGGCCCAGCCTACCATTTACAAGAAGCGCCACTATAAAGTGGTCTTTGGTCACTGGGCTGCGTTAAACGCCAAGTGCGACGAGATCGACATTAGAGCACTGGACACAGGCTGCGTCTGGGGCGACCGCTTAAGCGCGTGGCGGATGGAGGACGATAAGTTCTTCTCGGTCAAGTCGTTAGGCTACGCCCAGATCTAATCTCCACCAAGGCGCAACACCACCCACTGTGGTGTCTAACCACCCTCTGTGGTGTCCAAACACCCTTGGTAGTGTCCACGCCCTGTTTATGGTTAAAGGCGGCAGCCCTAAAAGCACCTAAAAGTACAGGGCTACCGCCTCAATCATTGCAGGGACTTATGCGCCTCAGGTTGGCCCTGTGGCCGCCTCTTTAGCGCGGCGCTTAAGCCTCTTGCGGAGCTTCAGCGCTGCTCGTACCTGCCTCCGCCACGTCAGCAGTCTCCGCCGAGACGCTGGCATTAGCCCCGCTCTCCGTCCCCGCATCATCTACTGGGCGCATTTCCTTTTTCCGTCTAAAGGTCGAGAAGCGATAGCACAGCCCCTGTGGTAAGTGCTCCCGATCAAGCACCTCACCAGTACGTGAATCCTGCACAATAGCCTCATCTAAAGGCGGAATCTCTTGAGCAAAGCCCTCAGGCTGCGGCGCGGCACAGAAGAAAAAGGTATCACGCCCCGCACACTGCTGTGGCATACACTCCCAGCGCCAGTTCTTACGCTCCACCTCAGGGAAGAAGGTATCAGCATGAGGAAAGCGCGCCCACAGCTGCGTCACCTGCAGCGTATTGGCGTAGTTCAGCGCCTCGGCAAAAAGCTGCGCTCCGCCAATGATCGACACCGTATGGTAGTAATGCACGCGGCAGCGCTCCTCGCAGCGCACCTCGGCCCATGGACGGGCGATCTTAGCCCGCTCAATAGCAAGGGGCAGACTGCTGACCACCTCGATATTGGCGAAGCGATCTTTAAGCGTAAAGTCCGAGCTCACCACAATGTTACGGCGGTGTGGCAGCGCCTTACCAATGGACTCAAGAGTCTTACGCCCCATAATCACGCACGAGCGTAGGGTCAGCTCCTTAAAATGCGAGAGGTCATCTGGCACATACCACGGCATGGTGCCACGTTCGCCAATGGCCCGATCAAGGCCGCAGGCCACAACCAACTGCACATCAATCTTGTGGCTTGGCACCAACAGCACGGGCACTGTAGTTGGCTTAGCAGCGGAGCTATTGTCAGTAGTCTCGGTGGTCTGCGTCACAGTAATTCCTCACAAATACAAAGCCGTTGGTCACCCCAGCCCCCGCAACAACGCACCAAAACGCGCCAAGTGCTCTCCCTCTAATTTGAGCTTTCTCTACCCCCTCCTTTATGAGCACTGCTGTGCATGAGCACTGCTGTGCCTAAAGAGGGTCATCAGGACGTCCTCATGAGGGGGGCCAAGGAGGGATAGCACTTATGGTTATGCCACACAGGGCTACGTGCACTTTACTGCACTTATGCACTTAATGTCGCTTCTGCCTACATCACATAGGGCACTAACGGTACAGTACGGAAGTGGTCGTGGTAGTGGTTGGTAGTGATGGTGGTAGCGGGAGTCGAGGGGGTAATGGTTATAGCGGTAACGGTAGCAGTAACGGCAAAGGAAAAGGAAACGTTAAGCTACTTCTGATAGACAATCTCGACGCCCTCTTCCTCGGTGGTAAAGAAGTCGTCATCATCGTCGTCAAAGTCGCCCTTAACCTTGGCACCATTCACCGGATCCTTAAGATCCTTAGCTCCCTCAGTCCAGACAAACTTATCAGCCTGCTGCGCTGCCGCGTCACCAGCTGCCTCTTGCTCTTGGGCCTTTACGCTATCGACCAGCTCTTGCAACGCGTAGGTCAGCTCGTTGGTGTGCTGCTTTTGTAAAGCCGAGATGATAAAGGTGCGCTCAGGCTTAGTCTCGAGACCAGCAGCAATCTTCTCTAAGAGCTCTTTAGCCTCGTCCTCCCCACCTGGAAGCAGGTCGACCTTATTGAGCACCAGCCAGCGTGGCTTCTCATAAAGGTCGTGGGCGTACTCCTTAAGCTCCTTTTCAATGACCTGAGCATTGGTCACGGGATCAGAGCTATCCACAGGCAGAGCATCGACTAAGTGTAAGAGCACACGGCAGCGTTCTAAGTGGCGTAAGAATCTGTGGCCTAAGCCAGCACCTTGAGCCGCCCCCTCGATTAAGCCAGGGATGTCAGCAATGACAAAGCTCTCGCCCTCGCCGGTTTTGACCACACCTAAGTTTGGCACTAAGGTCGTAAATGGGTAGTCTGCGACCTTTGGGCGCGCGGCCGAGACCGAGCGAATAAAAGTGGACTTACCAGCATTAGGCAGACCTAAGAGACCGACATCAGCCACCAGCAACAGCTCCAGCTCTAAGATACGGCGCTCACCAGGGGTGCCATTGGTCTTTTGCCGTGGAGCGCGATTGGTCGAGCTCTTAAAGTGGGTGTTACCAAAGCCATGGCGGCCGCCCTTAGCGACGCGTAAGAGGTCACCCTCTTTACGTAAATCACCCAAGACCTCACCGGTCTCTTTATCGGTGATACGGGTACCCACTGGCACCTTGAGGATGATGTCAGCGCCCTTAGCGCCGGTGCAATCGGCAGACATGCCGTTTTGGCCGCGCTCGGCCTTATAAAACTTGGTGAACTTATAGTCCACGAGGGTATTTAAGTTGGTATCGGCCAGCATAAAGACGCTGCCGCCGTCACCACCATCACCGCCGTCAGGGCCGCCCTTAGGAATGTACTTCTCACGGCGGAAGCTCACCACACCATTGCCACCATCGCCTGCTTCGACGCGGATAGTAGCCTCATCGACGAACTTCATCTTTACCACCTCACAATGATCGGCAGTCGCGCTCAGATGAGGCTCATGCCTTGTGCCATACGTTGCTTGTGTTCAAGCTCTGTGGCGCTATACAAACAAAAGGCCCGCGTCCCCTACCATCTGTGGCGATAGGTGATGCAGGCCTAATGTGGTGTTTGCGTCGGCAGAGTACTACCTACGCTGCAAAGTTACCGCTGGAGCGGCAAACTTATTATGCAGCGTCGTCAGCAATGATCTGCACGAACTTGCGGCCCTTAGGACCACGAGTCACAAACGAAACCTTGCCAGTCTTCTTGGCAAACAGAGTGTCATCCTTGCCAATACCGACATTTGCGCCTGGGTGGAAGTGGGTACCACGCTGACGCACGATAATGCTACCAGCGGTTACTAACTCACCAGCATAACGCTTTACACCAAGACGTTGGGCCTGAGAATCGCGACCGTTACGAACGGAACCGCCGGCTTTCTTGTGTGCCATGGATCCTTATCTCCTAACCGGTAATACCGGTGATCTCTAATTCGGTGAACCACTGACGGTGGCCAGTAACCTTCTGATGGTGCTTGCGACGACGGAACTTCACGATCTTGATCTTCTCGCCGGCGACCTCACCTAACACCTTAGCGCTGACCTTAGCGCCCTCGATGTAAGGAGCACCAACCTTAACGTTGGAGCCATCAGAGATTAAGAGAACCTTATCTAACTCAACAGTGCTGTCTTTTTCGGCCTTGAGGAGCTCAACGCGAAGCTTCTCACCCTCGGAGACCTTGTGCTGCTTGCCACCGCAAAAAATAACTGCGTACATGCTCAAACTCCGTTTGAACGCAGGAGTTTGCGCTCCCGCTCAAATCAAATCATTCTCGCCTACAAGGCACATCCGAACGTAAAGCTAGTAGATGACAGATCTGAGCGAAACACTCGCATCCGAGGCTTAACGCCGATCGTTCAAATTAAGCCGTCTTATCCGCGCCGCGTTGTTGATGGCCACAGGGACACATCCTAGAGATTCTAGGGGGCACAGCCACAGTCCGCGCTGTGGGCAATGTGTGGATAAGGAGCTTGCAGAGACGTGATAACCACGGGCCAGCGGTGGGCCGTCTGCAACAATTCTAGTCTTTCGACTACAAGCTTGACTCGCTGGGAATCAACACCTTGTCTAGGCTAATAGTGAGCGCATATCTTACACACTCAGTGTTTGAAAAGCAACCAAACGTCACTTTCAAAACCGCAAGATTATACCACAAAAACAGAGTGCGAACTTGAGTTTTGTTAGAGTCCGTTGGGGATTGGGATAAATAGGCTCTGCGCAGCGTTTGAGCACTTGGTGGCGAAGGCACCTTTACGCCCCAGCGCTGCACCTGTCCAGCACTCAGCTGCTACCCTCTGTCTTTGTCTGTGTCTCCGCCTTTTTCCATTTACCCAAGCCCTCTTGCTGCGCATTTTTCTCCCTCTCCCGCCTCCTCCCCAGCACTCCCGCCATTTGCTCCCACCATTGATGATAAAATAGCCTCTGCTTTTGGCTACCCTTACCACAAAAAGGAAACCACAGCACTCCGCCGCGACGCCTCTTGTCGCAGCAGGTAGCGCCCCTAAAACATTATCGCTACAGCCGCCACTACCGCTACTCCTTGCGCTAGAACTAGCACTGACGACACTGCCCTCCTTAACTTCAGGAGCACAGTGCCCTCTCCCCTGTAAGCTGCGCCTATCTGTGTTCGCTGACACGTAGCCCCTCTTAAGCAAAGGCCACTGTCGGATGCGCTTACAGCTACCCCTCGGTAAGCGATTAGGGCCGCCCCCACTCTTGCGCTTTTTTGTAGGAAACTCTCTTATGGCGTCGCACAGCATTTCGCCCAGCGCTCAGGAGCCAAACGCTCCTCTTACCTCCGCCGCTGCGGGCACGACGGCTACACTGCTCACCTCTAGCATGAACAAGGTCGAACAGCTGCTTACGGAGACCTACACCCAACACTCTTTAGAGACGCAGGTTAACGCCCTGTGCATGCACGTGATTGAGGCCGGTGGCAAGCGCATGCGCCCACGTCTCGTGCTCTTAAGCGCCTTAGCTTTACCGCATTTTGATGTGGATCAAGATCTCGACAACATCTGTCACATCGCCGCTGCTATCGAGCTTTTACATACCGCCACCTTAGTGCACGATGACGTCATCGATAAGGCCCCACTGCGCCGTGGTAAGCCCACCTTAAACGAGACCGATGGCAACCATGCCGCCGTCTTAGCAGGCGACTACCTCTTTACCCGTTGCTTTAACCTTTTGCAGCGTCCACGTAACTTTGACGTGATCGAGGAGCTTAACCGCACCTTAAGTCAGCTGGTCGTAGGCGAGCTCTATCAGTTAGAGCACGAGGGTGATGTCAACCTCTCCTTAGACGTCTACTACGAGACTATCTACCATAAGACCGGTGTGCTCTTTGAGCTTGCTGCCTCGGCCCCTGCACTTATTGTGGAGGGCATGGAGCAGTATCAGGATCCCTTAAAAGAGTTTGGCCGTCAGCTGGGCATCTCCTTCCAGATTAAGGACGACATGCTCGACTACTCCGCTGACAGCAGCACCTTAGGCAAGGACGCAGGCACCGACTTAAACGACCAGCGTATCACCCTACCGGTGCTTATGGCCTTAAAGGCCTATGAGAGCGATGCGCACAATCAAGAGCAGCTCTTAGCCGCCATTAAGACGGCAGACTTAGAGGCCGTTCGTGCAGCCATAGCCGAGACAAAGGCTCTTGAGCAGTGTGAGCTGCAAGCGCAGCAAGCTTGCGCTGCCGCTATTACCGCCTTAGAGATCCTCCCCCCAAGTGCGGCCAAGGACGAGCTCATTGCCCTGTGCCATAAGGCAGTTAACCGCTCGCATTAAGCGCGCCCCTGTACCGTGCTGCCCCCTCACCTTCTAAAAGATTGGCGCTACCACCAGAGGCGCCTCTCCTCACCACTCCCTACCCTCACCCACGCTACTCCCCGCCACGCCCCATTCCCTTGCTCTCCCTACGTCCACGCAGGCCGCTCACAGCCGCGATGCTGCTATGCCGTCACGCTTTAAGTTTCACGTGAAATAAAAAAAAAAAAAAAAAAAAACATCAAACCGACCGTGAGGAGGTCTGGGATAATTTTGGTCAAGCTGATAAACACATGGTTTATGGGCATGCATCAGACTATCTCGAGGTAACACTTGGTTCAAAGTAATGCACTTTACCTCAGTTTTGTGGCATAAGTTCCCTTGCTTTGGCCCATATTACCTTTAAGTAGGTGACCAAGAAACGCCTTATTTACGGGCTTAGCCTAGACCTTCTCACGGTCGGATCAAAGGCTGCATAGGCAGGTGATAAGCACACAACTTTACCCTGAGCGCTGAGCAAAATAGGCTCTGCGCAGCTTGGCTCTGCACAGAACCTAATCATAAAAGGCCTTTGAGGTTTTGTCTGGCGCTAAGAGCAGCGCTGCACTTACTGCTGTTGTTAGGTCACAGCAGTCACTGACGCTTAGACTGGGTTGCCAGCAGCGTTGCTCTCAGGAGCAGCCTTGTCCGTAGTGGCCGTATCGTTATTTACCAGCACAGGGTCTACTTGCACCACACGCACGCCTTGCGCATTCACCTCCTCACGCACTTGCTGGCTGTTTTGCGCCGCAGGCTCATAGAGCAGCCCCGACGCAGCTAACTCGATACGGTAATTGCGTAAGTTGGACGAGACGGCATCTGTGATCAGAATGTAGTAGTCAGCCGCAGACGCTGGTAATGGCTCGTGGGTGTCAGCATCCACCAAGGTGACCTGCTGCTCGCGCGCAAACTTAATTGCCCGCCCCACATAATAAGGAGCTTTGTAGGTGAAGGTGTAGTTCGCGTCTGCAGGCATGTTCGCGATCTCAACCACGATTGGATCGGAGGCTTGCACTAACTGCGATTGGCTGCTGTTACCAAAAGTGCTTAAAGAGCAGCACCAGCTGGTGACGACCAGGGCCTAACTCTAAGGTGCGGCTAAACTGACTATAGTTATAGCCCGTCTCTTGGCCGTCCACTAACTCAAGCGAGTAGTTGGCAGGCACCTGAAAGGTCGCAGCACTGACTTGAGCACACAGGGCCACCGCAGCGCCTAAAGCGCTGATCTTGAGCAAACTACCAAACTTAGACATTGTTTCGCTTCTCCATTCCTGAAACAGCTGACACGCAGACAAGCCACAGTTGGCTGCTTGCCGCTTTCAGCTTTCACCATGCACCATGGTGCATGCTCGCTTGGGCCGCATTGGGGAGTTGTCTACGCCAGCACCAAGCCCGTACTTGTTTCCCTTGCTTCAGCACACGCCCCCCTTATGCTGAGCAGCAGGCGTAAGCAAGTGGATATCAGGCTCTAAGCACGGAGCTTAGAGGTCTACCCCGCCACATAGGGGCAGCTTTAGGCGCAGACACCTACAGGTGGGGCTGCGGCCGGAGGAGATGGCGGAACCTCAGCGGATGCTATATGCAGGTCTCTATAAGAGAGAGTTGCCGAGAGAATTGAAGTGGAGACACTAACTGTGTAATAACACATTGCAGACTTCGCTTCAGTAGGTGAAGGAGTGATTATTCCTTGAAGAATAAGCCACTGGCGCTCTGACAGCGGTACTGCTCGTACCCGCCACTGGAACTGCTCTAAACCCACTGCCAATAATAGATACATATTACACAGGTAATAAGGTACCTGACCGCTGACAATACGGCTTAAATACAGGGCTTAAGAGCAATGATAAGCATTGGTCTCTCTCAAGGATGGCTTAATGTAACACACCGCCAAAAAGCCCTTAAAACCACATCTGCGGAATATGTAAGTATGAGACAACTAGTTTTTGTGTTTTGCGCGTGAATTTTCAGCATCTATGGTAACTTTAGCATATACTCATGCTAAGAGTCTCTTATTTCTTAGGTTGCAATCGTTTGCTAGATGTAAGATCTTGCTTTGAGCACAGGGCTGTTGCTACTGCTGCTGCTGCTACTGCTGCTTACCGTCAGCAAGTACGTGCTCCTCACCCCACCTTCAGCTCTACCCAGCCCCTACCGCTATCCCTCTTGTGGCACCTAAGAGCTCACACAAACAACGCCCCACCACCGCACAGAGCTTTCACACCACTTAAAGCTGCCACCACTACCACCAGAGGCGCCACTAAAGATGACTCTCGCTCGCACTTGCCTGTACTCGCAACCACTATCGGCTTCTGCCAACCACTACCCCGCCACCACGCACGTGACGCCGCAGGCCCCGAACCTACTCCCTGTCCCCATACCCTTGGCGCTCTGACTTTCTTTATTTCACGTGAAATAATACCTTTGCGTGCTATACCGCCTAACGCCCCTGTAGGCGCCAATCGTGGCATATCGTGGTATCCCCGTTGTATACCAAATGCAAACACCACCGCTGAAGCTACTGCGGGCTTCTACCAGCTTTTAAGGAGCTGGGCACACCTCACGTGACCTGCTCAGACGCTGCATTTTATCGCCTCGGCCTTATTTATCTGCTTGCAGCACAGGCTCTCCACGCGCATTCCTACCATAAAGAAAGGGCAGGAAGTCCTGCCCTAGTTCAGACGCCTTTAGCTTTGCGCTAAAAGCAGAGTAACGATTGCTAATAGTATACAGCGTCAGTCTACAACTGCGTCAGCAGCAAAGGCAGAATCGGCCATAGGTCACATCTTCAGATTTTTGCTGTTACATGCGCTTTCAGCGCGTAACTACGCCTCCAAGGCTGATGGTGCATACCACTTCTTGCAAAACGGTATACCAAAAGATTCGCCGCCCTGACACAGGTGGTGCTGGAGGCGCGGTATACCCTCTGCCTCTTTTTGGGGCACAGATGGATAAGTGGGTATTAGGCTCCCATACAACTGACGCCACGCTAACTTCCAGACGTGAAGTCTCCATGTGCTTACGCACATGGCTTCCTCCCGTTTTAATAGGGAGGATCCTGAACAAGAATACAATCCTACCTCAGCACCGTTCCAAACAAGCAGTTTGGGCGTATGTTAGCCCTTGCATGCTAACGCCTCGCGCTAAAGCGCACG
>CASEBB010000115.1 GCA_949286015.1 uncultured Succinivibrionaceae bacterium
GTTTGGAACGGTGCTGAGGTAGGATTGTATTCTTGTTCAGGACCCTCCCTATTAAAACGGGAGGAAGCCATGTGCGTAAGCACATGGAGACTTCACTCTATATCGCGACCTTGCAGCATCAGGATTCCTTTTCTCCGCCGTGTAGCAAAATGCGCTACACTAAGTTCCAGCTACCATGCTGTTTCACCGTCGATGCGCTGCGTTGTGCTGCACTGCGCTGGGCTAAACAGCAGGCGCCACACCTTAAGCTGCACTTGCCTTACGCCTCTTCCTTAGATTCAGGGGCTCTGGTTGTAAGAGCGCTGTGCCCTTGTTTGTTTGTTTGTTTGTTTGGTTGTAGTGAGCATCTGTTAGGAGTAGAGCGAACCGTTATGAGAAAGAAAAAAGGCAAGAAGGTGCAGAAAAGCCGCAGCCCAGCTTTTCAGTTTTTTGAGCAAAACAAGCAGCTCAGCAAAGCGCGGAACTTTGCCAATGAACTTAACCACATCATGCGTAGCGTGCAGCGCAACAGCGACATTAATCCGCGCATGTGGGACTTTGCTTTGGCTGATGTCAGCTCAAGCCCAGCCTACTCCGCTGCTACTATCCTGCAAAAGCAGGAAGAGGTGGCGACTGCCTTAGCGCAACAACCGCAAGTAGTGCGTGACCTGTATTGGTCGCTGTACTCTGATCTCAGACTACGCCTCTCCTCTACCTTACAGCAGCTGCAAATCGAAGCGGACAAGCTGCAAGAGCTGAAAGCCATCCTCATGGTGCTGACTTACGACCTCTATTGGCCGTATTTGCTCAAGTGTCTGCAGGTGCACTTTACCAACACCTCCCTCGACTTGCCTAAGGTCGCCATTAACCATGGTGATGGCAAGAAGAAAAAGAAGAAAAACAAGCAGCAGGGGCAACAACAGCAGCAGCCAAGTGCTGAGCAGGGCATCATTGCCACCAGTGCTACTGAGCCAAATGCACCGGTAGCAGTGGCTCCTACAACGTCACTTGCTGCTGACGCTGCTACTGTAGGTGAGGCAGCTGATGCCTCTGCATCGGCGTCTGGAGACGCGGCGGCAAGTCAGGACAGTGCCACCGATCCTCTTGCACTTTCGTGGCAGCAATTTGTGACCAAGCACGACGGCTGTCGTGGCTACGCGCACTTTGATCAGCGTGTCTCGTTGAGCACGCCATGGGTACAGCGCCTCATCTGCGACCCAGAGCAGGTAGCAAAGCATGGCTTTATGCCGCTGATTCACCGTCCCATTACTGCCAAGAAGCTGGTCTCTAACGGAGCCAATGCCTCTTCCTCTGCCACTGCTGGCAACTTTGTTGAGGATGCCCAAGAAGCAGCCTATCGCGGCTTAACCTTTGAGGTGAAGACGCGCGATATCTACTACAGCAGTCACTTAGACCGCTGCATCTACCAGCGCTACGCATGGCAGCTCAACACGCTCTATACGCAGTACCTGCAAGCGCAACCATGGGGACGCTCGGTGCTGGCCTATCGCTCGGACCTAGGTGGCTGGAGCAATATTGATATGGCTCATGAGGCCTTTGCCTATATTGCCGCCCAGCCAGAGTCTGTGGTGGTAGTCGCTGACTTCTCGCACTTCTTTGATTCGCTGGATCATGCTTACCTCAAGGAGCGGCTCTGTGCTCTCTTAGGAGTAGAGCGGCTGCCTGCTGACTTCTTTGCCCTCTACAAGAACGTCACGCGCTATGTCAGCTGTGAGTGGCAGGACATTAAGGACTTGCACTTTCAGATGCGCCAGAACTGGCAAGAGGCCCGCAGGTTTGTCGTCGACAGCTCCTTGCAGCAGTACGCGCCTGCTAATTGGTACAAGCAGGGCTATCAGCGCTGGATGCAGTTCATGCGCATGGTGCTGTGCTTTAACCCGCAGGTCTTAGGCAGGGAAGATACCTTTGAGAGCTTCTTTCCAACGCTGACGCATGCCTTTTTACAAGACCGTGCCCCATTCTTCTGCTATTCCGTGAGCAATAAGCCTGAGGCCAATAAGATCTCTGCTTACGTGGTCGATATGCCTCATCTTAACTTTGGCCACGCCAGCACCTTTGCCACTGATAAGGATATCAACAGCTGCGATCGTGTGTTGCCGCTGTCTACCTTCAAGGAGCAAAAGCGCAAAGAAGGCTTCCTCAAGGTCAATCGTCAAGGCGTCGGCATCCCACAGGGCCTGCCTGTAAGTGCCGTGCTCTCCAATATCTACATGACCGAGTTCGATGCGCAATTGGGCTCGTGGGTAGAGTCTGTAGGTGGCTTCTATCGCCGCTACTGTGACGACCTCATTGTGGTGCTGCCACGTGGTCAGCAGAGCTCCGCGCAGTGGGTGCAGCAAGTAGAGGCACTGGCGCTCAAGCTACAGGGAGTAGGGGCAGCTGTACCAGGCGTGACGCTGAATGAGCATAAGTGCCATGTGTGGCAGGTGCAAGCGCAAAAGGTCACAGAGTTGCCATCATTGCAGGTAGCCGCGTCGCGGCTTAACAGTGAGGCCGCGCCTGCTGTTTCTCCTGTACCTCCTGTAGCCAGTGAAGTGCGCTTCTTAGGCTTTTGCTTTAATGGTAAGACGGCGCGTATCAGACCGGCAGCTATCCAGAGCTACCACCGCCATCTGCGCCACAAGGCGCAGAACATTGTGCAGCGTGATTGGCTCTCACCTGAGGATCGCCACATTACGGCGCACAATCTCTATCGCCTCTATGGCAACGATCCACGCGATGCTAACTTTGCCTCGTACATCAGTAGGGTGCAGGCGGTCTTTGGGGATATGCTGCAAGACCCAGAGGCGCTGGCTATTGTGCAGCATGCCAAGCACCACATTGCCATGCTCTTTAAGCACCTGATGCAAGAGCAGCGGGGGCAGCTGTGGCAGCGCCTTAACCATGAGGATAAGCTGTCGCGTGGTAAGAAGTGGCAGCTGCGCTTAATGGAGCACCACACCAAGTCTAAAGTGCGTGAACTGTTTGCGGGGCAGGAGCCTCACGATGAGCACGAGCGGCAGATGCTGTTGGAGATGCTCGAGGAGCTGCGTAACGGGCCGCAACAGCAACAACCACAGCAGCAGTCACAGTAGTGGGCAGCTGCGCAGAGGGAACTACTGCTCACTAAGAAGAGGTGTTTACCGCCTCTAAAGTGGGCAGATTTGCCTTTTGGGGGCCTATGGGAGCAATGGGCCTGTGGTTGGGGCCCATTGGGGCGGGCGCTGGTAACGCCATCACGCACTGCGTAGCGTGTTGCACACCACAGCCAGCCGCCTCTGTTGCTTTTGGGGCTGCCTGCGGTGGTAGAGAGGTGTGGGGTGTTGAGGCTATCTCACAGGTGATGGCAGTTGTTGTAGGCACCTTGTAGCAGCGTAGGTATCCTAAAAGCGCCTGACGGCGCCTTATCTCGAGAGTAGCGTCTCAGCGAGCACCTACTCTCAGGGTAAGACTCCTGATTGTAGGCAGTTGCTTCCTTTGGCGTTGGCTTTTTGGGACACTTTGTAACAGCAACAGCGCACAGCCTTTTGCCATTGTGGTTCGTGTGTAGCGCAGACACAAAAAAGCCCTCTGACGAGGGCTTGATGCTGGCGTTAGCCAGCTGCTGCGTTTGCGCCTGAGCGCCTAAAAATCTAGAGCCTACATCACCGAGTTGATGAGCGATAAGATCATGCTCTGGCGCTGGTTGGCTTGAATCAGCATGGAAAGGGCTGCCTGCTGCAAAATATTAGCTTTCATGAGGTTAGCAGACTCGGCAGCGTAGTCCGTATCACGAATGCGGGAGCGGGCATCGGCTAAGTTTACCGAGGTGTTAGCGTTCACCCGCATGACCGAGTCAAGACGTACCTGCACGGCACCTAATTCTGAGCGCTTTCTATTGGCCACCGAGAGGTAGGTGTCGATCTGATCTAACACCGCTTGGGCGCCATCTTGGGTAGAGACATCAAAGGCGCCCTCAGCGTTGAGGACAGAGGTGTAGGTGCCGCCTTCAGCTTGAATCTTGGCTTCCACTTGGTCGGTAAGGCCTTCCATGGTGAAGCTCTCGGACATGTCAAACTCAATGGTGTTGCCAGTGTAGGCACCAATCTGCAAGACCATTTTGCCGTCGGCGTTATAGATGGAGTTGCCGTTATCGTAGCCGTTTAAGATGGTCTTACCGCCGTATTTGGTTTGCTCCGCAATACGTGTGATTTCCTCTGACAGCTGGCTGACCTCAGCTTGAATCGCCTCGCGGTCTTCTTGGGTTAAGGTACCAGTGGCAGCTTGCACCGCACGGGTACGAATCGATTGCAGAATATTGACGGTTTCGTCTAAGGCGCCCTCGATCGTTTGTGCTAATGCCTGCCCATCAGCGGCATTGCGGTTGGCTTGATTGAGACCGTTAATTTCCGCTGTGAGGCGATCAGAGATTTGCAGACCGGCAGGATCGTCTTTAGCGGAGTTGATGCGAAAGCCCGTGGTCAAACGCTGAATGGCTGTATTGGCCATTTGTGTGGCTGAGGCAAGCGAATTTTGGGCACGCATGGCAGCAATATTGGTGATGTACAGAGCCATTCTGAACTTCTCCTGTGTTGTTGCTCTGATTGCGCCGCAAATGCTTAAGCGCACACGAAAGCTGGTGGAGCAGGCTGTCCTCGCTTGCATATCTGCCGTTAGCCCCTTGGCTAAGACAGCGCCGAACAGTGCTTCTATTGGATCCTGATAGCAAGCAGCAAAAGAAAACACTAATAGCGGGTAATGCACTACTGTAGTGCTATGTTACCACGCCGCCAGAGGATCACGAATCACACCAACCGCATCAGATTCAGTGTCGAGCTGTAAGGTGCATACGCAGCTGTTGCCTCAGATAACGGCAGCAAGCTGCTAAACTTTTACTTGTAGGGAGCAAAACGTGGTAACTATTAGGGCGGGAGTTGCTTCAGGTAGGTGTTGGCTTCCGCTACCACCACCACCACCATCTCTAAAAGTAAGACCAGAAGCCGTGCATCTGCAGCAGAGAGTTCTCTGATAGTAGGGGCGTGCTGGCTTACAGTTGCGCACTTGCTATCGCGATCCTAACGATAATGGGGCCGTTAGTGCTGTGGAGATGACCTGCGTTGGTGGTCGTTACCACTGTCACTGCTTGTATCGTCATTACCTTAGAGCGCATCTCCTTGCATCTCTGGTGCGGGCGTTTTCCCCTGTGTGAGCACAGCTACTTGCCATGAACCTCCCGCAGAGATACGTCACGGTAGCGACGCTGGATGCTCCATAGCTGTTTGCGGCAGCAAGGGGCTTAAAACCACCTTAAAGGCCGCTTGTAAGCCAATAACATCGGGGACAAAAGCTCTCTCCAGTATGGTGAGCGTGCCATTACCATTACTATTACCACTACCTCATCCTCAAGGTTGGCATGCAGCTTCGCACAAGTGCCCACACCACACCGCCGTCACCTCTAATAAAGGATGGCTTCCCTTTGCTGGTGCTTTTGGCGCTGTATATCGCATTTTGCTTAGGGCCGCATAGCCCCAGAGACTGGCTTTTGTTAGACTGAGGACAAAAGTGCTGGAGCAGAGCGGCACTTGCTACTAAGGAACGACTGACTTAATAGATGACGGACTTTAAGGTAAGCATGCATGCCTAACCTTAAGATAGGCTCAGGCTCGCCTGCACCATTCATCTCGAGGGGTGGAACATTACCATTACTCAACCTTGCATCCGTCACTTATTAGATCACTCCTTCCTTAGCTTTAGAGTTCAGCTCAGGTATAAAGACACAGCATCGCTTTGGGAGTGAGGATCCCGCTGTGACTTAAGTGAGGAGGTTAGGTATGGCGCCACAAGATGCGCAGAACGAGAAGCAAACGCCGCCAGTAAAGGAGTCCACTCTGGCCACAGATTCAACTCTGGCAACAGAGTCCACTCCAGCCACAGAGTCTGCACTGACAGCGCTGCCCGTAGGGGCTGCTGTCGCAGCTCAGGGCAATGAGACTATCGATCAGCACTATTTAGAGCTGCTGTCCACGCAGTATCCAAATCAGGTGGCAGCCTTCTCGGAGATCATTAACCTCCAAGCTATCTTGAACCTGCCAAAGGGTACCGAGCATTTTGTGAGCGACCTGCACGGTGAGTATGACGCCTTTCGCCATATCATCAATTCGTGCTCGGGCGTGATTCATGAAAAGGTTAACGACCTCTTTGACATCTCTGACGAGGCCAAGTCAGCGCTGTGTACCCTCATCTATTACCCGCAAGAGGTCATGCAGCTCATGGAGAGCCAAGGGCGGCTTACCGATGCGTGGTATCGTGAGCGCTTACTGCAACTTATCCAGCTGTGCAAATACCTCTCTGCCAAGTACACCCGCTCTAAAGTCCGTAAGGCCATCAACCAAAACTACAGCTACATCATTGATGAGCTCCTGCACGCCCAGAGTGATGAGAGCAATAGTAGGGCGGAGTACCACGAGCAAATCATTAACACCATTTTGCGCACAAAGGCAGCCCCGCACTTCTTAAGCACCATGTGCGCGCTCTCCAAGCGCCTTGCGGTCGACCACCTGCATGTGGTGGGTGACATCTTTGACCGTGGCCCGAGCCCAGACAAGATCATGGCGCTGCTCATGGATTACCACAGTCTGGATATCCAATGGGGCAACCACGATATCCTGTGGATGGGCGCCGCTTTAGGCTCAGAAGTGTGCATGGCCACCGTGCTGCGCAACAACATCAACTACTTTAACTGCTCGATGCTGGAAAGCGCTTACGGCATCTCGCTGCGTAAGCTCAATGACTTTGCGCAAAAGACCTACCACACCCCAGTAAAGGAGCGCTCGGCTAAGGCGCAAGAAAAGAAGGCGCAGGTGCAAGCGCAATTGGCCGCGATGCAAAACGGTGAAAACAGCGTGGCGTTGCAGTCGGTGTTTTCGCCGCTCTTTGGTCAGGGGCAGCTTGATGTGATTGAGGCGGAGCAGCATGAGGTGGCACATGCCGCTGCCGCTGCAGCCGCGCAATCGCTGGGGCATCTGGTGCAAAACGGCGAAATTGATGAGTCGGCGCAAGAGCATGAGTACGAGATGATGCTGCAGGCCTACGCTGATGACAATCGTGAAAAGATGGTCAAAGCCATTACGGTGATTGCCTTTAAGCTGCAAGGCCAGCTCATTAAGCGCAATCCTGACTTAGGCATGGATGACCGCCTCTTGCTCGATAAGATGGATCTTGTTAAAGGCACCGTAACCATTGACGGTAAGGTCTATGAGCTCAATACGGTTGACCTGCCGACCATTGACCCTAAGGATCCCTACACGCTGACGCGTGATGAGGCGTGGATTGTGGAGACGATGAAAAAGAGCTTCCTCAATTCACGGGAGCTGCAAAAGGAGGTGGCTTTCCTCTTCTCGCACGGCTCCATTTATAAGCGCTTTAATGGCAACCTGCTCTATCACGGCTGTGTGCCGATGACGGAGGATGGTAAGTGCCGTGAGATCAATTGCCATGGGCAGGTGCTCAAGGGCAAGGCCTTTATGGACTACTGTGAGCACGTGTGCCGCCACGGTTTTGCCCACCGTGATCAGCGCAGCCTCGATTTTATGTACTACCTGTGGTGTGGCTTTGATAGCCCATTGTCGGGCCGTATCATGAAGCCTTTTGAGCGCTACTTCATTGACGATAAGAGCTCGCATCATGAGCCCCGTGACCCTTACTACCGCCAGTACTACTCCGAGGACGTGTGCCGCATGATCTTAAGCGAGTTTGGCTTAGACCCAGATCATGGCCACATCATCAATGGTCATACGCCAATTCGTGTGCGTGATGGTGAGAGTCCGGTGCGCGGTAATGGCAAGCTCTACGTGATTGACGGTGGCTTATGTCAGGCTTACCACAACACGACGGGCATTGCGGGCTATACCCTGATCTTCTCTAGCCACGGCATGATCTTAAAGTCGCACCGTCCGTTTGAGAGCACGGAAAAGGCGATCGTGGAGCATGTGGACATTAAGTCCGACTCGGTCGAAGTGGAGCATTACCCTGAGCGCTTAAAGGTAGTAAGCAGTGATACGGGCCAGCGTATTAAGCGCACGATTCAGGAGCTTAGTGCACTGCAGCAGGCTTATCAAAACGGCACGCTGATTGAGCGGGAGAGCTCTGCAAAGTACGGTCAGTACTAAGGAGCAGCATCGCTACGCAGGCAGCCGCTACAACAGAAGGCGTACCTCTGCTGTCACCTTGAGATAGGCGCCGTCAGGCACCATTCTGTGCAATGCCATGCCCGCTAGCTGGCGCTTGTGCTCAGCTCCACCATAAGCAGCGCTCTCACCATCATCCCTTACCACGAGGCACAGTGTGCTAAGAGATAGCTTCTGTGCCCCTGTACCTGTGGGCTTTGCATCTTTATGGGCGCGCCTAGGTGTCACCTTGAGATAGGCGCCATGTCGGTGCAGTGCCTTGTCCGTGAGCTGGCTCTTGAGCTCAGCTCTATCATAAGCAGCGCTTTCACCGTCAGCCCTTACCCTGAGGAGTAGATGGCTCAGACGCTGCTAAATGAAGCCGCCCCAACCTGAAGCCCCAAGACGCTAAGAGTAGGTAGGGGCTGGCGCTCACTCTTAAGATAATGGTGCCGTCTGGCGCTTTGGCACAGACCTGCGCTGCCAGCATCCACGCTACCGTTGCCTCAGCTGTGTCACTTGCGCTGCCGTGTGCCCTTATCACGGCAGCAACCGCACGCACTGGCTCTAACCCACGCACGGCTGTCAGCACGGCCAGCGCCTCTTCTTCTTCTTCTTCTTCTTCTTCTTCTTCGTACTCGTCTCAGCTTCGCCTTATCACGGCCTTGCCTCCGTCGCAGCGCCTTTCCCCTCATTCTCTGCCATATCCCCCAAGGCCCGTCCTAACCAGCACTTAACCTGACTCCATGCGCTTTCCTTTCCCGCGCCCAGCCGCAACCCTGCCCCTGATAGCCCCGCATTGCAGTAGATTTGCAGCCACCTGTAAAATGATTCATTAGAAATGCTAATGAATTAGCATAGACTAACTTAACATACGTAGCTTTGAGCCCGCTGCTCTAGCTGTTACCGGTAACAATCAGTGGTGTCGTGACCCACTTTGGAGCACAGTAGTCTTGCCTGTAAACGCCTTATATTAGGCAATATAAGGCCTTTATGCTCCTCTTTGGTGCGCACGGCCGTCATGTAACATCCCCAATCCCCAAAAGCCACCATAAAGAGCCCCTAAGCCCCTTATTTGCTGCAGGTCGGATGCAGGTCAATCATGCGTAACCGCTCCCGCGATCGTTGTGCTTTTGGCTGTTTTTGGCCATGAAATTAACGCTAAAAGCTGATAAACATCATCTTTTACTGTTGTATTGTGGTGCGAGGGTATTAGTTAAGGTGATTTATTAAATACTTTATATAAATTCACTTTTTTTCGCCGTCTCTTGCGGCGCTTTTTCACTTGCGCAAAAGACTCAATTGCGCTGCTTGCACTGAGGGAAAAGCCCCGTTACACCCGATGTATATCAGCTTTTATCAGCTGATTATCACCTGATAACATGCGTATTTGCTCTTTTCTGCCTTTTACGCCTCAAGAGGCCGCCGCGAAAAAATTTTGCGTTGCTGATGCTGAGAAAATGGCTTAAATAAGCACTTTTGGTGCGGCGCAAGAGCTTTTGTGGGGTGTTGACGCAAAAAGTTGTAGACAACCGCCAAAATCTTGTTTTTTGTTAGTGCTCAGTCAATAATAGCCCCGTCGATTTGAGTTAGCCACTTGCCGCCGGCTGAAGCCTTTGTCTTTAGCAGGCTGAAGCAGGACGGCAAAAGTTTCTGGTTTTTCCTCTTGGGGAGATTTGTAATGAGAGCAGAATGGCGTGGTTTCAAGGGCACCCACTGGGTTGATGAAGTTGATGTGCGCGACTTCGTGCAAAACAACTACACCCAATACAACGGTGACGATTCGTTCTTAGCCCCAGCTACTGAAAGCACTGACAAGCTGTGGGGCATTCTGCAAGACCTGCAGAAGCAAGAGCGCGCCAAGGGCGGTGTCTTAGACATGGAGACCGAGGTGGTCTCTGGTATTAACGCCTATGGTCCTGCTTACATTGCCGAAGGCACCAAGGACTTAGAGAAGGTTGTGGGCTTACAAACCGACAAGCCTTTAAAGCGTGCTTTCATGCCTTACGGCGGTATCCGTATGGCTCAAGAGGCTTGCACCACCTACGGCTATACTCCAAATCCTAAGTTCGATCAGATCTTTACCGAGTACCGCAAGACCCACAATCAGGGTGTGTTCGATGCTTACACCCCAGAGATGCGCCTTGCTCGTAAGAACAAGATCATCACCGGTTTACCAGACACCTACGGCCGTGGTCGTATCGTCGGTGACTACCGCCGTGTGGCCTTATACGGTATCGACTTCTTAGTTGCTAAGAAGAAGGAAGACTTAGCCAACTGCGGTTGCGGCGTGATGACTGATGACATCATCCGTCAGCGTGAGGAGATCTCCGAGCAGATCCGCGCCTTAGGCCAAATCAAGCAGATGGCTGCCGACTACGGCTACGACATCTCTGGCCCAGCCAAGAACGCCCGTGAGGCCTTCCAGTGGCTGTACTTTGGCTACTTAGCTGCCATCAAGACCCAAAACGGCGCTGCTATGTCCGTGGGTCGTATCTCCACCTTCCTCGACATCTACATTGAGCGTGACTTAAAGGAAGGCACCTTAACTGAGTCTGAGGCTCAGGAGCTGGTTGACCACATCGTGATGAAGTTCCGTATGGTCAAGTTCGCTCGTATCCCATCCTACAACCAGTTATTCTCCGGTGACCCAGTGTGGGCTACCTTAGAGATGGCCGGTATTGGTATGGATGGCCGTTCCATGGTGACCAAGAACGACTTCCGTTTCTTACACACCTTAGAGAACATGGGCCCATCCCCAGAGCCAAACTTAACTGTGCTCTACACCAAGGCTCTGCCAAAGGGCTTCCGCGATTACGCTGCTAAGGTCTCCATCACCACCTCCTCCGTGCAGTACGAGAACGATGATGTGATGCGTCCAGTGTGGGGCGATGATTACTCCATCTGCTGCTGCGTGTCTGCTACCGAGACCGGTAAGGAGATGCAGTTCTTCGGTGCCCGCGCTAACTTAGCTAAGTGCATGCTCTACGCTATCAACGGTGGTGTTGATGAGAAGAGCTTAATGCAGGTTGGCCCACAATACCGTCCAATCACCTCCGAGTACTTAGACTTTGATGAGGTGATGCAGCGCTTCGACGTGATGATGGATTGGCTCGCTGGCTTATACGTCAATGTGCTGAACCTCATTCACTACATGCACGACAAGTACTTCTACGAGGCTGCTGAGATGGCCTTAATCGATACTGACGTGCGTCGTACCTTCGCTACCGGTATCGCTGGCTTCTCGCACGTGGTCGACTCCTTATGCGCCATCAAGTACGCTAAGGTTAAGACCATCCGTAACGAGCAGGGTGTTGTGATTGATTACCAGACCGAGGGTGACTTCCCACGTTATGGTAACGATGACGACCGTGCCGACGAGATCGCTGTGTGGTTATTAAAGACCTTCTTAAAAAAGATTAAGAAGCACCACACCTACCGTGAGTCCGAGCCAACCACCTCGATCTTAACCATTACCTCGAACGTGGTGTACGGCAAGGCTACTGGTTCCTTACCTGATGGCCGTAAGGCTGGCGAGCCATTAAGCCCAGGTGCTAACCCATCCTACGGTGCTGAGAAGAGCGGCTTATTAGCCTCCCTGAACTCTGTGGCTAAGCTCCCATACGAGTATGCCTCCAGATGCTTTAGGTCACGACTTAGCTGAGCGTACTCAGAAGTTAGTGCAGGTGATGGACGGCTACTTCGAGCAAGGCGCTCACCACCTGAACGTCAACGTCTTCGGTACTGAGAAGCTGATTGACGCTATGGAGCACCCAGAGAAGCCAGAGTACGCTAACTTCACCATCCGTGTGTCTGGTTACGCTGTTAAGTTCATCGACTTAACCCGTGAGCAGCAGCTGGACGTGATTGCCCGTACCTGCCACAAGGTGTTATAAGATCGCTACGCGCGATGTGCTAACACTAAAGACGCTGCCGCCCTTGTTTTAGGGGGCGGTGGTAAATAGCAAAGGCCCGTGATGGGCCTTTGTTATATGTGGGCATTGAGTGCTGTTTGGTACTCGCCTGTGGCCCTTAAGCCTTAAGAGCACCTGCTTTGCGGTCAACCGCACCTAAGTTTTGGCTTGCAAGCATGCATGAATGCATGTTGCTTGTAAGGCAGAGTTTAGCTGCGGACGTCTGGAGCGACGTGCTGTTTCTTTTCCACCGTCGGGAGTTAGTGCTCTGTGCCTAAGCGCAGGCCGCCTCCCCTCACTTGCCACGCTGTGCTGACGAGGTTTGCTCATGACAACGGCTTACGTGCATTCTTTTGAGTCTTTTGGTTCTGTAGACGGCCCAGGCGTGCGCTTTGTGGTCTTCTTACAGGGCTGTAAGATGCGCTGCCTGTATTGCCACAACCCTGATACGTGGAAGCAAAACGTGGGTGATGTCCTCTCGGTCGATGACATCATGCGCCGCGCTTTACGCTACAAGCCTTACTGGGGTGAGGACGGTGGTGTGACTTGCTCCGGTGGCGAGCCTCTGTTGCAGATGGACTTTATGGTGGAGTTCTTCCGCGAACTGAAGAGCCAAGGCATTAACACCTGCATTGATACCGCCGGTGGCCCTTTTACCCGTGAGGAGCCTTTCTTCTCGCAGTTTAAGGAGTTAATGCAGTACACCGACCTCGTGATGCTGGACATCAAGCACATCGATGATGCGAAGCACAAGGAGCTCACTCACGTCAGCAATGCCAATATTTTAGATTGCGCCCGCTTCTTAGATGAGATTGGTAAGGACGTGTGGATCCGTCACGTGCTGGTGCCAGGTTACACCGATGATGACGAGTCCTTAACTAAGCTGCATGAGTTTATTGCCTCGTTAAGCAACGTCAAGCGTGTGGAAGTGCTGCCTTACCACAGCTTTGGTGCTTTCAAGTGGGAAGAGATGGGCATCCCTTACAAGTTAAAGGAGACCAACACTCCAACCCAAGAGAGTGAAGAGCACGCCAAGCAGCTGTTGCATGTGCAAAGCTTCACGGAGTACAAGGCTGCCAGCGCCAAGTAACATCACCGCTGGCGGTAGCACCACTGCCAGTACCCAGCACCCTTAAGAGTAAGGGGCAAAGGAATAGAGCCGCCCTGTAGCGTACCTACAGTGAGCGGCTTTGTTGTTTCTGGACGGTATACGCCACAGAAGAAGAGAGCTGCACCATCAGCAGTATGTTAAGACCAAAAGTACCCAAGGGGAGCAGAGTTGGGATGCGCGGTAAGTTACCCTTAAGATCAGGGCGCTAAGAGGCGCTGTTTTCTGCGCGCTTTATTTGCCCCCGTCGCTGTGTATTTGCTATCCTTGCTCACCTAATAAGCGCTGTTGCTGGTGTCGTGTGTACATTTTTGGAAACGCAGGCAGAAGCGACGCTGTGTTTGCAGGCAGGCGCCGCTACAGATGCTGCCGCTTGCAGCAAGTAAGAAAGATCATTAGGAGAGTCCGGCATGGAGCTGAGCAGTGGGTGGTCAGCACTGGCCATTGTCGTTGGAGTGTGGATCCTCATTGGCTTAGTGGCCTTTAAGGTGCGCAACTACTACAAAAACGGTAATGGCAAGTACAAGCGTGGTGGCTTAGCGCGCCTCAAGCAAAAAGCAGAAAGTGGTGATGCCGCCGCTCAGGTGGAGTTGGGGCATGTGTACACCGCCGGTAAGGTCGTTTCCCAAGATTTAGAGATTGCGCGCGAGTGGTACGAAAAAGCTGCGGCGCAAAACGAGCCGGTAGCTCTCATGGTCTTAGGTGCCATTTATACCGCCGGTCGGGGCGTGGATGTGGACTTAGAGCGTGCTGCCCAGTATTACTTACAGGCGGCAGAGATTGGCAAGCTCGAGGCGCAGCTGATGTGTGCGTACATTTACGTGCGAGGCTTAGGCGTCGAGCGCAGTGATGATACCGCTCGGAAGTGGCTCACTCAGGCTATGGCCACTGATCGTGAGGCAGCGACGAAGTACTTAAAGCAGATGTCCGATGACATGGACGACCTCATTGGCGGCACCATTAAGAAGTGGCATGTGCAGGCGTAGCTGTGTGTGGGGCTTGAGCGAGAGGTAACCTAAAAAGCGCCTGACGGCGCCTTATCTCGAGAGTAGCGCCTCTGCCAACACACTATCTCAGGGTAAAACACCTGATTGTATGCAGTTACATCCTTGGGGATTTGCTTTTTTGGGTACTCGCTTTGAGCGTAGCTGAGAGTAGCTGAGCGTAGCGTAAGCAGGCGACCGCAGTGCACGGTGCACGTCAGGAGCACTAAAGGACGGCGTAATTTAGAGCTCGGTGCCACTTTTGTCTTGTGGCGCTTTAGCGCGGGTATCTAATGTTGCTATAATTGGCGCTGATCGCACCGCTCGTCTTGCGCCGGTGCCCTGATTTGCTTGTCGCTGTAGTGTAGCCATTGGCGCTTTTTTCCTTGGTAGGTATGGACTACTATGCTTAAGTTCTGGCTTTACGTCATTGTCTTAGTGATCTTATGTGTCTTAGGGTTAACGGTGGGCTCGGCCAATGAGTCGCTGGTTACTTTTGACTTCCTCTTCGTGAAGCTGCAACTGTCCTTAGGCATGGTCATGGTTGTGGGCATCGTCATTGGTATCATTGTCGGCCTCTACATTTCCTTAATCTTTAGCTTGAAGATGTGGGCTAAGGCTCAAGGTGCCAAGAGCGAAGCCAAGCGCTACAAGAGAGAAGCGAGCAAGCTCACGGAAAACAACTCTGCTGCCTAAAGCTGGTGCGAGCACTTTGTGAGTGCAGCAGCATTAACCTAAGCCGCGACTCAAACACGCCGCCTTGTGGTGTAGTGTGTTGAGCTGCGGCTTTGTGCTTTTTAGCTGAGGTGAGCGCCACAAGGAGCAGGCACTGTAAGGTGCAACTCCTGCACGTAAGAAAGGCTCAGTAGGGGAGAGGCGCACTCACACCAGAGTGTTAGTTGTTACTCACCTTTGAAGGCAGCCCGTCCCTCTGTGCTGGTAAGCGCCTCAAGAGCAAGAGCAGTCCAGCCTTGACCGGAGGCGTAGGGAGTAGGGGCTGCGCTGTGAGTTTTTCTCTGGAGCAACTGGCTTAAGAGATGACGGCATTTAAGGCAAGCATGCGTTCCTAAGCTTAAGATAAGCTAAGCTAAGCTAAGCTTTAGCGTAAGGTGCACCTGCACCATGCATCTCGAGGTCATCACGAGGTGTTGTGGTACGTACCAGCACGTAACCGTGCAGCCGTCACTTCTGAGAGCACTTGTTCCTCTGTACACATGCTAACAACTTAAGCTGTGGGGTCAACTAAAGGAAAGGAGGAGCAGCAAGATGTTTGAGCTTCTGTTTTTGCTGTTACCTCTGGCAGCAGCTTACGGCTTTTACATGGGCCGTAATTCCTTCAAGAACAATCACGCCCGCTCGAAAACCGACCGTACCAACAAATACCTCCATGGTGTGGACTTCCTTATTAACAACAATAAGGAAAAGGCCATGGACGAGTTCATTGCCTACCTCGACTCCGAGCATCCTACTTTTGAGTCGACGCTAGCCTTAGGCAACCTGTTTCGCCAGCGCGGTGAGGTCGATCGCGCTATTTCCCTGCATACGTCCTTAGCCCATAACGAGAACATTGAGCCATTTGAAAGTGAGCTGGCGCAAATTGAGTTAGCCTGCGACTTTATGAGTGCGGGCTTGCTCGATCGTGCCGAAGAACTTTTGCGCCATATTGCGGAAATTCCGCAGCAGCGAGCGCGTGCGGTCAGCTTGCTGGTTAAGCTCTATGAGCAAGAGCGTGACTTTAAGCAGGCGATTGCGGTGGGCCTTGATAATAAGGACGTGCTCACGGCGGAGATGCTCAACAATATCTCCCATTACTACTGCGAGCTTAGTCAACAGGCGCTGGTCACCTCTAACTTTAAAGAGGCCAAGAGCAACTTACATGAGGCCTTAGAGTTGTGCCCCAGCTCGGTACGGGCGCGCTTACTCCTAGCGGAGCTACTGTTAAAAGAGCAGCAGGAAAAGAGCTCGGGTGTAAGTGCCGCGACCATTGCCTCGGCAGCGGCGCAGGCCACTGCGCAGGCTAATGCCGTGCAGTCACCGCTGTCTATGGATACCAATAGCGAAGGGGAGGTCTCTAGGCTAGCAAGTAGTGCAGGCTTAACCCAGAGTGCCATGCAGACGGCAGCGCAGGTAGCAGCAAGCTCGGCTAATGCCTTAGCGGTTGATCCTAAGGTGCAGCGGCAGGTGTTAAAGCTGTGCGCAGAGATCTCGACGCTAGATGCGCGCAGTGGCGTGTTTTGTCTGGAGCTCTTAAAGAAATGCTTTGTGAACAAGGCTGACCCGCATTATCGCCAAGCGCTGACGGAGCTGGTCAGCAAGACGCATTCGGCGCAAGTAACGGTGGAGCTGGGGATGAATATCGCTCAGTACAGTAGCCGTGCGGATGCGGAGTTTATGCTGCTGGCTGCGATTAAAGAGCGTCCGAACATTAAGCTCTTTTCCTCGTACATGGGGTTGCGTGCGCTTGACTTGCATCATGACCAAGAGAGTGAGGTCATTTTGCAGTTAAAGAGCATTGTGGATGCGCAGATTGCGCGCACGAATCACTACCACTGCTCGCAGTGTGGCTTTGATTCGTCGATGATGTTCTGGCAGTGCCCGTCGTGTCGGCACTGGGATTCGATGCGACCACAGCAGTCGCTGGATGGTGATTAGCGTTTCTTTGTGGCCTTGCGATAGGAGCCGCGCGGCGTCTGTTACAGCGCGCGAGCGCTTGCAGTTAACCTCGAGATAAAAGTGTAAGCCAGACTCACAGCAGAGTGCAGCACCACATGATGATAGGGGGTAAACTCTTGGTCAGCTGATGCATTTACTGTAGGCTCTACCCCAGAGATAAGCGCCGTGAGGCGCAATGGTGCGCGTTAGCGCTTTCCCCTTTCTTTCTCTTCCCTCAGTGCACCGGCTCCAGTCTGCACACCTAAGGAGGGCGTTTCCCCCCACTGTTCCTCAAAGTATTTTCCCCCTATGTGATTGGCTTAAAATCGGCCTTTTAGGTTGGTTTAAGCCCCTTGGGGCAGAAACCTGATGAGGAGCATCGAGCGTCGCTACCGCGACGTATCTTGAAGTAGGTTAATGGCAAGTAGCTTTGCTCACGCACAAGGGGAAAACGCTCTCCACCTAATAGTACCAGCTTTCAGCAAAAGGCAGAGCCTCCCAGCGACGGCCTAAGGACACCCTTGAGATCAGCGCCACAAGGAGCCACGGTGCACGGCTATTGGTGTTAGTGTCTTCTCTTCTTCTGCTTCTCTACCACTACGACAAAGGCTCCGCAGACCACTCCTCAGAACTCTGCTCTTGGTGCAATTCCTGACACCCAAACGCCGAGCCGGAGCCCAAACCATCCTTGCCTATACTCTTTCCCAGAGCCCTTATTTTCTGCTTATATTGTGATTGTTAAATTTTGTTGAGAAAAATAGCAAGTACCCACAGGTGTTGTCTATTTTCTCTGCAATCATTTAACATCGTTATTACAGTGGCTATGAAGACACTCACGCGCAACCGCACAGCAGGCACTACTGCAACACCGCCTCGGTAGCATCCCAGAGCCAGTCCGCGTCACCACTCTTCTTCTTCATTCCTCATTCCTCATTCCTCATTCCTTGCGTCCATAGCCTTGGAACCTCTTTTCTGTAACTACACTGCACCAAGGCAGAGCATAATAGGTGTACAATGTGCCCGTTTTCAGCTCACTGTGGCTAAGACTGCTTTGCTCTCATTCTAGAAAAACCTACGGCTGGAAACTAACTCACACTTTGCTGTGGCTGCCTGTGCTAACATCTATTGAATAGTTAGCAGACCCTAATCACAGTGCAGGCCTAACCGCGCTGCCCCGCCTAACCCCTATATTGAGGTAAGCATGTTTGATCCTAAGGTTATTGTCGCTTTAGATTACGACAACGATGCCGCTGCCTTAGACTTTGTCTCGCGCATCGATCCTAGCACCTGCAACTTAAAAGTAGGCAAAGAGCTCTTTACCGTCGCCGGTCCGCAATTTGTCTCCAAGCTGGTGGCCTTAGGTTTCCGCGTCTTCTTAGACCTCAAATTCCACGATATACCTAACACCACTGCTCATGCCGTCCGTGCCGCCGCCTCCTTAGGCGTGTGGATGGTCGATGTGCACGCCTCCGGCGGTCGCATCATGATGGAAGCTGTGGTCAATGAGCTCGAGAAGCTCCCTGCCAATATGCAACGCCCGCTGGTGATCGGCGTTACTGTCCTGACCTCAATGGATCAGGCGCAAATGCAGGAGATTGGCTTAACCTGCACGCCGCAAGAGCAGGTGCTGCGCCTTGCAAAGCTGGCTCAATCCGCTGGCTTAAACGGTGTAGTCTCCTCGGCCCAAGAAGCTGCCATGATTAAAAAGGAGTTAGGCCCCTCCTTTATTAACGTCACCCCAGGCATTCGCCCATCTGGCTCCGATCTCGGTGATCAAAAGCGGGTGATGACCCCAGCGCAGGCTATCGCCGCCGGTGCTGACTACCTCGTCATTGGCCGTCCTATCACTAAAGCTGCTGACCCTTGCGCCGTCTTAAAGAGCATTAACCACGAGATATATCAGGCTTTAGCCGCGCAGCAGTAATACTGCAATCAAGATCTCACTCCTTTAAGCTTATACCCCACATCTCTCCTTTGTAAGGGGGAGACGGAGCGTACAGACTGGCATCAAGCGCATATCGCTCATGAGGTAGTCTCTACCAGTCCCAAGTGACTGCTCTTATGAGCTGAGGGGAGTGCAACAGCGTTCTGCAAAACTAGGATTTTGCTACCTTCTGCATTGCTTGCATTGATGAGGGGGAGATCATGAGTCAGCACGCTAAGGATCCACACAGCAGCTCTGCTGCCGCAGATAGCGTCTCCGCTAATGCAGGCGTAGTGTCGCCAGCTGCCTCTGCTGCATCAGCTGCATCTGCTTTTCCCTCATCTCCGGCCCTCACCGAGGGGGCAACCTCTATGGCCTCACCAGAGCACAGCATCCCAAACAAAAACTCCGATAGCAACGATCTGGGGATGAAAGCCGTTTATAAGCTCTCCCAGTTGTGCTTTTTGCCTGGTACTGCTCTCTTTGTCCTCTCTGGTCGTAAGGTCATCTTTGATCGCTATGCCGCTCAGCTCTTAGGTTTAGGCGAGGTCGCTTGCGTCCTGAGAGTCCAAGACGTTCTGCGTTACTTTGGCGCCAATGACGCCAAACGCTTCTTTGCTTGCTTACGTGGTATCCGTGACGCTATTCCTACTGAGGATGATATTGCCGCCGGTGAGAGCCCCAGTGGTGCTAATCTGCGCTTGACGGTGCCTCATGGTCATTACGCTGGTAGCGAAATCTACGTGCGCGTGGCTGCCTTTTTTGGCCCCAAGCATGAGATCGAGAGCCTCTCCTTTTCTTTCTCGCGCCAGATCCCTAACCGCTTAGCAGTCATCCCTGACATCCTCTCCATTAATGCGGGCTTTACGTGGTTGGTGCCGGATAACCTCTTAGTGCTGGCGCCAAACTACTACGAGCGCTTAGGATATCAGCGCCAAGACCACGATCTGGTGCTGGACTTCAATGCATGGGAGAACTACCTCGTTCATCCCCAAGACCGCAACATTAAGGGCAACTTAGCCGATTTTCTCTCAGGGCGCATCAAAGCCGATAACTTTGAGCTGTGCTTTAGAACGCGCCGCCTTGATGGTACCTACGTTTGGACACGTACCATTGCCACCGTCATCGCTCGTGATACAGAGGGGCGGGCGCTGCGCATCTTGGGGCACAACAGCTACATCAATGAGGTTGTAGACAGCTTCGATAAGCTGCGTACCAAGATTTACACTGATGTGCTCACTGGCCTTAAGAACCGTGTGTTCTTCTCGCGGCATATCAGTGATTACGTCCAGCCACAGATGCAACCACTGGCTGTGCTCTTTATAGATGCGACCGGCCTTAAGGTCTATAACGATTACTTGGGTCACTCCGTGGGCGATAAGCTCCTGTTCTCGGTCGCCTCATTATTGCAAGAGCACCTCACTAAGGACAACACCTTGGTGCGTATTAGTGGTGATGAGATTGTGGGGGTTATTCCTCACTGCACGCCACAGCAGTTGCAGGAAATCGAGGCAGATTTAGAGCATGCCTTGCAAGAGCGTAACGCCCATGCTCCATTGCGTATGCCGGTGTTCTTTAGCTACGGCAGTGTGAGCTTGGATCTTAATAAGGAGCTCTACTATGAGCGCTTCTACGCTTCACTGCCTGAGGAGCTCAAAGCCACTCTAAAGCAAGACCAAGCTCTGCTGCAGCAGCATCAAGAGGCGCAGTGCGCTCCTTTTATTAAGTTTGAGGTACTCAAGAGCCTCGCTAAAGCTAAAGCGCATGGCGTGCTTACAGAGTACAGGGCGTCTCATAGGGAGCAGGGTAGTGAGCTGGATAGTGAGCAGGGCGCTACGGCCTTGCCAGCTGCGACGTCTGCACAGCCTGCTCAGAATAGCTCTCCGGTTGCTACTACAGACACTGTGACCCACACCTCTGCCTCTTTTGCCTCTGCAACCTCCGCTCTGACCAACGCTACCACTGCTACCACTAACACCATTACCTCCAGCAGTGACAACAGCGCCAGCAACACGCCAAGCCCAGTGGCAACGGTAGAAACTCCGCTCGTTCCGACGCCGCGTCAAGCCCGCCTTTTAAAGCTCTGGCAGCAGTGGGTGGTAGATAAGGCCTTGCAGGATCAGGGCGTCGAGCGCTTACTTGAGAGTGTGCAGCAGTCTGACTTACTGATGCAGCAGGCCAAAAAGCGCAATCGTGAGTCCCATTATGGGCTCATTAAGAGCTACATTGAGCACACGACCAAGAAGAAGGTTAACCTCGCGGATAAGCGCATTGGTGGCATGCTGATCAGCTAAGCACAGCTAAGCACCGCTGAGCAAGGCTGAGCACGGGTAGTTTAGTTAGAGATGACAAGCCCATGGCGCTTGCGGGGCGGGCGCTGTTATGGGCAGGGCAATGGCAGTGGCCACGTCAGTATGAGTCACTGTTAGCGCCTGAATCGCTAAGAGACCCTGACCACATCACCCCATACCTCCAGACAGAGCACAGGAGTAGAGCAAGCATGGATGCAAATGATTCTTGCCTCGTTCTTGAAAAGCTGAGCGCACCAGAGTTGGCTCAGGCTCTTGATCTGGCCATGACGCGCCAATTAGAGCACAACAAGTGTCAGCCACGGCAGCTCTTGACGATCATTGGTAATTGGTATTTTGATGCCTCCCATCAGGGCTTTCTTCTTGACTATCAGTGTGCCCAGCTCTTTGGTCTTGAGGACTACCACCGCTGGTACACCATTGAGGAAATCAGTGACCTCCTCCCTCCTATCTACGCACAAAAGCTGATTTACAACTTTATAGACCCGCACTCCGGCGAGATCATGCTGGAGAAGATCACCACCGTGCAAGGCCCATATCAGGGCTGCACCTTGGTCGTACAGGCCTCCGTGCTCTTTCGTGACCATGAGACCGGTCAGGTGCTCTTAGCAGCTGGTACCGTAACCTACGAGCATTCTTCCCACGCTAACTTCCTTGTGCGTGAGCTGACCGGTGATGGTATCTTTGTGCTTAATGGCAAAGAAGACTACATGATTTGCTCGTCGTCCTACCATGCGATGCTGGGCTATGGTAAGGGCGAATTCCCGCAAGCCTTTAGTGTCTTCAGTGAGGTCATTGTGCACCCTGATGATCTCGACACCTTAGAGATCCAGCGGCACATCATCGATTCGCCAAACTATGGTGAC
This sequence comes from uncultured Succinivibrionaceae bacterium, assembly GCA_949286015.1. Taxonomy (GTDB): domain Bacteria; phylum Pseudomonadota; class Gammaproteobacteria; order Enterobacterales; family Succinivibrionaceae; genus Anaerobiospirillum. The sequence goes on from CASEBB010000115.1 coordinate 21,880, forward strand.
TCTTGGGCTTGTTGCTTACGTTTGCGCCATAAGAATGGCCACTACCTGTGGACTTTAGGGCGGGGCTTAGTGCTCAAGCGTGATGAGCAAGGTAAGGCGGAGATTATTGTCGGCTCGCGCAGCAACATCGATCTGGTGCACAAGAACTTTGATGACATCAATCAGCTGCTCTTTAACGATTCGCTGACCAGCCTGTATAACCGCTCATACTTTGAGCAAAACTCGGTGCGCTTCATGGATGAGAGCGTGCAGCCGGTGTCAGTGATCTTTGTCGATGTCTCGGGCTTAAAGCTCACCAATGACATCTTAGGTCACGCCTATGGTGACTATCTGCTCTTAAAGACCACGGAGCTCTTAGTGCAAGAGCTCTTAGGCTTTATGCAGGAAGTTGTCAGCTGTGAGAGCAATAGCGGCGAGCCAGAAGCGCAGTCTGATCCTGAGCAAGAGCAGGGACAGACGCCAGAGAAAAAGACCTTAGCCCAATGCAGCCCTTGTATGCGAGCGTTTACCTATCGCATGCACATGCTGCTAGATTCCGTGAAGACAAAAGCGCGTGGCATGCTGACAGCTAATGGGGCCTTTTTGCCCGATGATGACTCTGGGGCGGTAAGGGCACAGGTCATGTCCGCTGCTGAGGCGTTGCTGGCTCAAGAGCAGTGCACTATTGCCAAAGCGGTAGCGCAAAATCAGAGCGTGTCTTACCAGAGCAACGGCACACATGCTAATGTGGATGACCCGCTGCTGTATGCGCTTATTGAGACAGCGCTGCAAGGACAGCAGCGTGAGGGCTTAGGTGAGCTCTCGGCCCAAGGCGTACAGCACATTCATGATGTGAATACCTACTTACAGAGCGATTTCCTGCTTGATGATATGACAGCAGCGCAGCGCTCGACGGTGTCGTCAATGATGGCAAAGCTCACAGTTCAAGCCAAAGATGAGCCGAGAGAGGCTGACATTGTGCTGGAGACGGTAAACGCGCGGCCATTTTGTAAAGATGAGCAAGCGGTGGCTTCGCTGGTCTCTTCTGCAGCGCTCAAAGCGACCACCAAGGCGGCCATTAAGGTGGCGCAGCAGCTCAAGAAAAAGCAGCAGAATAAGCACATTCAGGCGCAGATCAATGACCCCATCGAGATGGATGGGGCTATGCTCGAAAAGCAGCAACTGGAGCTTATTAAGCAGGAGCAACAAGAGCAGCTGCAGCAACAAATGATGGCGCAAAGCAGTGATCTCTCTGAGATTACCCATGCCAGCGTAAACTTAGAAACCCCCGAGGTAATTCGCCTTGCCGGTGATGAGTTTATTGTGGTGCTGCCAAACTGCCCTGTAACGCAGGTACAAGCACTGGAGCAGCGCATTCGTGCGGCTAATGAGCGTTGCAATGCTTCCTATGAAAAGCTGCCTATTGAGAAGCGGCCGGTGCCGCTGTGCTTTGGTATTGGCTGTGCCACTGTAGGTGAGGGCGCGCCGGTGGGCGTGGTCACGCCGCAGGGGCCGGATACCTTTTTGTGGGCGTTAGAGCGCGCTGATGAGCGCATGCAGCAAGATAAGGAGTGTCATCACAGTGAGCATTTGGGGCTGCTCAAGCGCTTCTTTGAGAACAAGCTCAAGCGGCAGGTTTCAATGCGTGATGATCGTCGTGCGGTGTTGCTGACGCAAGCGGAGCGTGAGCTCTTGCAAAGCAACTAAGAGCCAGTGTACATCTGCGCAGGCAAGAGGTTGCGTTGCTACCGGTGGCGCAACACTTTGTAGTGAAGAGGTATAGAGGCCAGCGCATCGCACCTCAAGTTAGTCTCACGGTATATTGATCTGATGGGGGCCTGCGCATACCCCATTCGTAAGAGTGGGGATAAGCAGGCCAAGAGTGTCAGCTGCACATATAACGCGAACTTTACACGACA
>CASEBB010000116.1 GCA_949286015.1 uncultured Succinivibrionaceae bacterium
AGGATGTGTGTACGCTGTGCTTGGCTAAAGCCCCAATACTAAATGTCGGCTAACCCCACTCTTACGAGTGGGGCATGCGCCGACAACTCTAGGTCAAGGTCAAGAGAGTAGTAATGATGGATTTGCCAGTACTACAGCAGTTTAATCCTCTGTCTAATCTAAATTTAGGCAAGAGCATCGCAAATGCGCTCAACAACTCTCCATTGCTACCTTTAGGCGGGTTAAAGCCGTTCATTGGGGCTGGCGTATACGCTATCTACTTTAAGTCAGCCGATCCTAATGCCTTCTATCACGCCTACTCAGTAGTCAACCAACCTACTTGCGAGCATCCTATCTACGTAGGTAAGGCTATACCACCTGGCGGACGCAAGGGAATTGACTTTGCAGCTGAAACTCAAGGTACGGCTCTTTTCAAGCGACTGGGTGAGCATGCTGCCAGTATTAAGGACGCAACAAACTTGCATCTAAGTGACTTTTGGTGCCGCTTCCTATGCTTAGACAGCATTTGGATACCTCTTGGTGAAACATTGATGATTTCCCAGTACGCTCCTTTGTGGAATATCTACATGGATGGCTTCGGAAACCACGATCCAGGTAGTGGTCGACGCCATCAGAAGCGCTCTGACTGGGATATGATTCATCCAGGTCGAGCATGGGCTGCTAAGCTAGTACCTCAAGATCCTGACGCCGTTCAACAACTACAGCAGCGCCTTGCCTCTGTCCTCAATAATCTATCTTGAATCCCAAACACAGCGCATGCGATATAGTGCCGCTAACTCCCCAACAACAAGCTGATGTTGATCGACGCTATTGCCTTGCGGGGACAATAACTTTGAGCCCATCGATTCATCCTAATTCGGTGTGCTTGCTTGCAAGCTCTTAGCAACTCTTAGGAGCAGCCCCTCCTTACTTTGAGGGAGAACCTATAGGTTATCAAGCTCAGTGCAAAGGGGATCGGCTATATGTCATGCCCCTTTGGCTTAACTGCTAAGATCTTATAGAACTTTTTGTTTCACGTGAAAAGAAGAACAATGCCAGTAAAAACAGGGGAGAGAAGAAACGAAAAAGGCCCATGAGGGCCTTCTTGTGAGTTGACCTGTAAGCCGGGTTCTGTACTCTAAAGAGTAGCAATCATTCATCTAGGCCTACACTCGCGCATAGGCTCAAGCGATCAACCCGCTCCCGAGTGCGGACCACACCATATGGGAACCTATTCGATCTTGCTCTAGGTGGAGTTTACAATGCCGTTGGCTATTACTAGCAACGCGGTGCGCTCTTACCGCACCTTTTCACCCTTACCTGAGCCGCAAGCGGCCATCGGCGGTATGCTTTCTGTTGCACTGGTCGTAGGCTCACGCCTCCCAGGCGTTACCTGGCACCTTGTCCTGTAGAGCCCGGACTTTCCTCCCTCCAAGCCGTATGCCGTAGCGCACGTACTCAGACAGCGATTGCCCAGTCAACTCGGGGCGAATTATAGCATGTGCGGGGTGTAGGGAAAAGGAAAAAGTCAGAGTTCAGGGGAAGCGTCACTACCTTTGTGACCATGGCTCACGTCGCCGTCGCTTTCCACACAGCGTAGCCTCGCTCCTCCTTGCAGTAAGCGCAGCAGGCGCTCTTATGCGCAGAGTCCGCTGTCGCCTGCTATTACCACTTAGAATAGCCCCTCACAGCAACACCACCTCTAAGGTAATGGGGCACGCCCTATTAAGACCACTTTAAGTCAAGCGCCAATGGCGCCTGTTACCCCAAGTGGCAGCAGCCACCACGCACTCCAGCTCTGTGGTACAAGCTCACGTCTTAGCTTCAGCCAATCTTGGAGTAAGCCAGTGGTGCTCTTAGGCGCAGTTACAGCTCCAGCTGTCACCTGACACTACCTCTGAGGACACCTCCTCACAGCAGTACCCACTATAAGGTAAATGGGTACGCCTACCAGCCTATTATATCCACTTTGACTCAGGCTCCAAAGGAGCCTGTTACCTCAAGTGGCAGCAGCCACTACCCTAAGCCTTTCAGGGTTAGCAGCGCCCGCCCCTAAAGCGGAAAAATCGACATCTTTGCCACCGAGTTGCTAATGATGTCCGATCCTGGGCAAATCAAATCCAGCACAAAGTGAAAGCGTGAGCCGTGGTTAGGATACGAGATGTGAGTAATCTCATGGTTCACAATCGCCGCCATCACATTAATCGGATACGCCGCTAAGCTCCGATTCAGCCTGATCACACTAAAGTTCGTCGGCTCTAAGCGGTACTGCCCAAACGGCTTCATCTTGCGTACCTCCATCCGATCAAACCAGCGATACGGCGGCATCTTAATCACGCGGTCAAACAGCGCAAACATGTTCTTGTAATCGGGCTCAACTAAGCGGGCATAGTTGCTCGCCGCCGCTTGCAGCTGGTTCGAGAAATACCGCGCTAAGACCTCATGCACCGTGTCCTGACTGATATCTTTCGCCCCCTTAAAGTTGAGCGTAATGATGCCAGGCTCCACCAGCGTCTGATGGAAGTACGCCAAATCAGAAACCGGAGGCATGTTGTCAGCGTAGTACTTGTAAGCGTTGTAACTTATAAAGTTACCCGAGCCCATGCGCACCACTTCCTTTGCCGTGAGCTTGTCTGGGGCCAGCGTCGCGATGTAAGGATCGTCAGGCAAGTACGCCACCATCACTCCTGCTGGGTCAATCTCCTCACCATAGAGATTAAACATCGCGCACTCTAAGCCACTGATATCCTCATAGAGGTTAAAGGTCTGGGCATAGCGCGCCGCCTGCGATCCTGCGAGCGCAAACAAGCCCCGCTGCCAGATGATCTCCTTGGCCAAGAGGTCGCGATTGAGCTGCATAAAGTTAATCTGCGGTGGGCTGGGAATGCGGGCCGGAGCCACATCCGCGCGTATACCAGCAGGCGATAATCTCGTCTCCTGAAACGAGTATGACAGGCGCGACCAGATCTCCTCCATGCGCTCTGGATGCGCATTAGCAAGAGGGTCACTGGCGTAAAAGCTCTTGTAGCGGTGATCGACAATGCTGCCATTGCCAATGGCGTACTTCATGTTCTCCAGAGCATTGCGCGCCATGCCCAGACCATAGGTCATGTGGTCAGCTTCAAGGTGCGCCTTGTTTCTCTCGATCGAGCCAAAGTAATAATCCGCAAACACCTGCTCTAAAAGCGCGAGGCGGGGATTAAACAGCATGAGGTGGGCTAAGTACGTCTTGTTCTGCCATGCCCACACACAGCGATTAAGCGCCAGCCTAAAAACGTACTCGTAGTAGTTTTGTTGGCAGTCGTACTTGTCCTCATAAGCCATGTCTGAGTAGTCTACCCAGTGGCAGTGCTGTGGCAGCACCACGCGGCCACTGACACAAAAAGGCAGACTGTACACCGCCTCGCGGTTTAAGTACTCATAGGCGACAAGAGCATGTAAGCGATCCGTAAAGCGTGAGGTCTCTGGCGGCACCAGTCCCAGCATCACTGGACGCGGGGCTATCACCTGCACCTTTTCCTTGCTCGCTTGCGCGTTACTACCACGCTCAATGTGGATCACATAGGGCTGGCCCCATAAGTACACCACATCCCCCTCGCTGTAGGTGCACTCCTTTTGCGCTTGCCATGCTACGGTGTCGTAATTCTTGTAAATCTGCTCCCGTTGCGAGCGGTACCACGTGCTTGCCGCCACCATCATGGTCGAGATTTCCTTCCATGTGGCATTGGGGTTAATGCGTAATATGAGCTCACCGTTGCAATCGATGAGGATGCGCATGCCCTTAAGATGCGGATTGGTCTGCAGCTTCACCCGTAAGTCGTTGTACTCGACCTCGTATAAAGGAAAGTGCGCCCAGCGTACTGGCAGCAAGCGCTCGTCAAAGCGCGAGACATCTGGCACCTCTTTAATCAACTTCGAGTGTGTCGTGACGAATTTAAGCTGCTCTTCGTTCATAAAAACCTACGCTGCTTACGCTCTTATAAAGACCACCGGCTCAGTTCCCTCACTGTGGGTTTGGCTGGTACTAAGCTCAATTCACCGCATGCTCTTAGTGCATCATCTGACCTCGTGCCGTACTGTACTTAACTAACTGCTGCTGTGGGTTGTGGAAGGAGCGGGGGTAACAAGAAAGGGTAGTATTTGACGTGCCTGACGTGTGCCGCACCGTGACAAGCGGTGCAAGGTGAAGTGACGAGCCATGGCAGTTTTGGTGATGCGGCCTCAAAGCACGTGCGCCAGTGCTGAGACCAACTCAGTGGCGGCCAAGAACACAGCGACTTTAGAGTAAAGCGCTAACTTTACAGCTACAGCTACAGCGCCCGCCCCGCGAGAAGATAGTGTGCTCAGTGGCGCAGTTAAGATGCTGCGCGCTTGTGCGCACAAGTTAAATTGTCTCGCATCCTACGCCATAGTAACCCTAAAAAGCACTGTTGCTAAAGCTTGGCCCGCACTCAAGTAACTTTGTCCCAATCCTAATGGTAATGCTCTCACGGCACTACAGTGGTCAGTATACTCTGTAATACTCTGTAATGCCCAAAAGCAGTGTCGCCTAGGAATGAGTGATCTAATAAATGACGGAGGTTGGACTGAGGGATGGCAACGTCACCCTCCTCGAGATGAATGGTGCAGGTGATCCTCATCCTATCTTAGGGAGGGGCACCATGCTTACCCTAAAGTCCGTCATCTCTTAAGTCAGTCGTTCTGTGGTGTTGCCCAGCTGCAGCACTCAGTAGCACCATCTGTTAGCGCCTGAGCCGCAGCCAAGCGCCGCTCAGGACTACTACTACTACTACTACTACTACAGAGCTCCCTCTGTGGGGATCACGCCTCCTGCTCTTGCTTAACGCTCCTGCTTAAGCGTGAGAGCATAATCGTAAAGGCGATTGCGATTCTCCCCCGTAAGCTCCGCTACCAGCTTGCACGCTTCCTTTACCTTAAGTGGCCCCACCAGCTGTTGCAGCGCTTGCTGCGCTTTAGCCGAGAGCTGCTCCACTGCCCCCTCAGGTGCCTCATATGGCCCCACCACCAGCACAAACTCACCTCTGACCTCATCATCATGCTCCTGTAAGTAGGAGATCAGCTCCCCTACTTCCATGCGGTAAATACTCTCAAAGGTCTTGGTCATTTCACGGCATAAGGCCACACGGCGGTGCGGATCGATCTCTTGTAGCTTCACCAGCGTGTTCATAATGCGGCGCGGGCTCTCATAAAACACGGTTGTGGTGTCACTGTGCGCAATGCTCTCTAGCTTAGCGGTGAGCTCTTTGTCCTTTACTGGTAAAAAGCCCAGAAACAAAAACTTATCCGTAGGTAAGGCCGCTGCACACAGCGCCGTAATGGCCGCACAAGGGCCTGGCAGCGGCACCACTTGCACGCCCCGCTCCACTAAGCGTGAGATCAGCTTGTAGCCAGGATCAGAGATCATAGGAGTACCCGCATCAGAGATCAGCGCTACCACTCCACCGGCCTCGACCTCAGAGGCAATAATGTCCACTCGCTCAAACTCGTTATGGTCGTTGCAGCTGATCATCTTCACCGCACCAATGCCTAGCTTATCGAGCAGGATCTTGGAGTGACGCGTGTCTTCGGCGGCAATGAGGGTTGCGGCTTTGAGCACCTCAATTGCCCGCAGAGTAATGTCGTCCAAATTGCCAATGGGAGTCGGCACAATGTAGAGAGCGCTTGCCACCATAATCACATCTCCTCATCCAAAGCCGCACAGCCTTGGCACCAAACAAAACCACGCAGATCTTACGGAAAAGCCGTTAGCTCGGCAATAGTTTACGCCCGAAGTAGCAGCAGATGTGATGGAAAGAGTGATCTCATAAGTGTTGGCTGCATGGCTGCGAGCAGTCAATGCCACCTACCTACCTACCTACCTACCTACCTCGAGATGAATGGTGTAGGTGAGCTTGAGCTTATCTTAAGCTGTGGCACTCATGCTGGCCCTAAATAACGCCATCATCATCAAGCCAGCAATCCACCCCATGAGTGAAGCATAAGTGGTCTATCCTTAGCCACCTTCGAGGTAATGCCGTTTAACTGTGTTTTTCTACCATCCTCCAGCTGTTTCTCTAAGCGCGGCCTGATGCAGCAATATCTGCGTACTCCCTGCCCTGCACTGTGCACAGCTACACACCGCACCGCCAGCTAATATGGTATGATTACCCCACTACAAAAGCAGCGCTGGTGCGGGCGACTGCAACGCGGTACGGTCTGGGCACTCACTGCGTATTCTCGCACCGGCCAAGGTCTTACCTTGGCCGCTTGAGCTCTAAGGGTAGCAAGCTCACGCTTGATTGCCCTTGGAGCTTAGGGTGCTAAAAAGGTGGCGCCAGCCACCTCTTTAGTGCTTTGGGGAACAGCACATGGGGCAAAGCACTTCGCGCTTACATCGGTGACTTTTCCGCGACTGTGCTCAGGGAATTTGTTTGTACGCTGTGTTCTAACTCGTAGAGCCAACCTCTTAGCATCATCGCCTCCTTTACTCACCTCTTGCTTGCGCTCTGCTCTTTGCAGCTGTTTAGTGGAAACCGTTCGCCTCTTCTTGGGATCCTTATCGTGAACGTCAATTTGTTAAAGCAGCGACTCAAGTGGTGCGCTCTTGCTTTTGCCTTCTCTTGCACCCTGAGTGCTTGTACTTCCACTACCCCAACCACTGACACCACCTCCATGGGAGGAGCTGTCACCACTGAGCAAGCTTTTAGCTCCCTCCAATACACCTTAGCGCAGTATCAGCAAGTACTCCAAAACGCTGATCAGGACTCGCGCTTCCCTGCCTTAATTCTGTTGGCCCGTAGCGCCATTGTCGCTCACGACTACGCCACCGCCACGGCAACCTTAGCCACCATGAATCAAGAGGCTATTACCCCACTGCAACGTGATGAGGCCCGTATCATCGAGGGCTTACTCAACATGCATCAGGGTAAGAACACCGATGCCCTTTTTGTCTTAAATCGCGTCAACACCGCCACTTTGCCTGATGCTGTGGCCAGCTTCTACTATCAGGTTAGCTCTAACGTTAAGCTCAACCTCTACCACGAGACCCGTAGCATCGAGCAGCTGCTCCAGTCTTGCCAAGACAAGATTGCCCTGCTGCGCTATGTCAACCCAGAGACCCAAAAGACGGTAGCGCTGCAAGTTGAGCAGAGTCTGCAACAATTGCCAGCCTCTGAGCTGACGGTGCAGCTCAGTCAAGCCTCCGATCCTACGCTGCAAGGCTTCTTAGAGTTTGCCTTGCTTGACTCCTCTAGCAGCCAAAAGGTAAAGCAGCAATTAGCTAGGTCGTGGCAGAGCAAGTACCAAGAGCACCCTCTGTCCTTTGCTGCTGACAACATCCTTGCAGGTAGCGCTGCTAACTCCAATTTAGGCCAGACGCAGGGCTTAGACGCCCTCTCGGGCAATGTGGTCGCCTTAAAAGAAGGCGATCGCTTAGCAGTGCTGCTGCCTTTAAGCGGCCGTTTTGCAGCCAGTGTCGGTGAGCCTGCACGCTTAGGCATCTTAGCGGCGTTACAGGATCGTAACAGTGCCTTAAAGGTCACTTTCTACGATACCAACCGTATGACCATGGCGGAGATTGCCTCGTCCTTAGGTCAAAACGGCACCAACTTCATCATTGGCCCTATCTTAAAGCCAGAGGTGGATGCGCTGCTGTCGACCAACATCAATCTCCCGGCCATTGTCTTTAACCAGCCTGCGAGCAGCCGCGATCAGCTTTACTATTACAACTTAGGCCCTGACTATGAGGGAGCCTTAGCTGCTGCCAAGATTTACACCGATGGCCACAGCCGTCCGGTGGTGATTGCCCCAGAGAGCACTCGTGGTCAGCGAGCCATTAACGGCTTTAATCAGGTGTGGAATCAGAGCAACAGCCAAGCGCCTGTGGTTTGCCGCTATAGCGATATCAACACGGTAGAGAGTGCGCTCACTACCTGCCCTGTGGCCAGTGCGGATGCCATTTACATTAACGCTACGGCAAGTGAAGTCATTAAGGTGCGTCCAACCTTACCTGACAACACACCACTGTACTTAACTGACCGCAGCTATATGGGCTTAAACCACAGTTCAGGTGAGCTGGCTTTAGCTGGTGCGGTGTTAGGTGACATGCCATGGCTGCTTACTGATAGCGCTTTAAAGCAGGACTTAATGGCGACCTTGCCAAAGGCTGATAGTCAAGTGCAGCGTATCTTTGCAGCTGCTTATGACAGCCTTAACTTTGCCTTTAATCTTGAGAACTTAAATCGCGACCGTAATGATGTGCTGCATGGCATTAGCGGCGATTTACAGTTAGGCAACAATGGCTTAATTGAAATGGCTCCTATGTGGGTACGTCTGGGTGCCAGTCGTCCAGTGAATTAGGAGGTAGTAGCGCGGCGCTAAGCGGCGCTGCTAAGCTACAGACCAAAGAAGAGGGCAGGCTACTACGTGGTCTGCCCTTTTTGCGTTTTGGCTACGAATCTCCCTCTATCTACAGAGAAGTAAGCAGCCGCTGCCCCTTTCAGGATAAACAAGCCTGTCTGTATACTGCGCACTGCAACATCCCAGCCCCAAGAATGCTGTTGCTGATGGTTATGGGGTTGGTAATTGTTGTTGCTGCAGGCTTGCGCCATAGCCCCACCTCGAGATAAGCTCACAGCCCCTGCCCCCAGCACCTAAACCGCCTTTACTTCAATAGAAGCAGCCTCCACAGCCCTATCTAAAGGTAACACGACAGCCTGTAAGCGGCACTCCGCCACTGCCATTACCATTAGAGTCTTGGTGGTGTCAGTGCTGTTAATAGCTGCTATGCCCCATGCCCCAAAAGCTCCCTCTCGCGATAAGATCACAGCCCCTGCCACCAGCACCTAACCTGCCTTTACTCAGCTAGGAGCAGCCACCACAGCACCATCTCAAGTAACACGACAGCATGTAAGCTGCGCACCGAAACCGCCATTACCTTTCCCTCCAAAAGAAAAAGCCCCGCAGGATCTCTCCCACAGGGCTTTCTCTCATCAAGCGGCAGCTCTCTTAGCAGCTCAATCCGCCATTACTTGCGAAAAGCAAAATATACCGCCGCAATTAAGCACAACGCCGCACACAGGTGATTCCACTTCAGCTCCACATGGAAGGCAATTACCGAGAACAGGGTAAAGACCACCAGCGTGATCACCTCTTGAATCACTTTAAGCTGCATCAGGTCAAATGGACCACCACTGTCCTTAAAGCCTAAGCGATTGGCTGGCACCTGTAAGCAGTACTCAAAAAAGGCTAAGCCCCAACTAAAAGCAATCACCGCAATCAGGGGTAAAGCCGCAAACCACGAGAACTCCTCGCGCATCTTCAGGTGGCCATACCACGCAAAGGTCATAAACAGATTGGAGCAAACAAGCAGAGCAATGGAAAAAAGGCCATGAGTTAACATGGAAAAAGCCTCAACAAACGCACGCTGTCAGACTAACGCGCATCGACCTGCTTCACACTCACTTCACCAAAAATCTGCAGGCCATGGTCAACAGCGGACGGTATTATACGCGCTTTCTTTGAGCTGTATCACACTTTTGCGTAAGATTTTCTGGTATACCAGCGGCTGCTATCTTGGGGCCTGTCTCGACTCTAAGCAACCGGCACTAAGACGATAAATAAGCCCTTTGTGCTCAGGTGCGGCTTTACCACCAGCTCACCGCCGCCTTGATCGCCACTGGCCTTGAGACTATGCCTTTCCCTCATACTCCTGTGCGCTGGCCAGCTCTGGAGCTGCTACCACCACCCTGCCTCAGGTTCTCATGAGCAGCCAAGCCCCTCACCTAGGAAAGAGTGAGCTAATAAGTGACGGATGTAGTGGTGCGTGGTTGCAACGTCTCACCTCGAGATAAAAGGTGCAAGCAAACCTGAGCCTATCTTGAGAAGGTCATGCATGCCCTAAATTGCGTCATTTGTTAAGTCAGTCGTTCCCTACTGCCACCAATAAAAAACGCCACCCCACCTTAAGCCCAAGCCTAAGCTGAAATGGCGTCTTTGCCCTGCCTTGTCCGCAAAGCTGTAAAGCTACTCTCCTCCCTCAAGAGGCAGAGCGAGCCCCGCCCTACTCTAAGAAGGTAAACGACGGCTTGTTCTTCGCCATATCGTCCTTGCTCTTGTTCTTGGCTGTCGCAAGCTGCTGTGCAGTCTTGTCCTCTGCCTTGATCGCAGCAGCTTGAGGCTCGTTGCCTTGCTGAGCAGAATCTTTCTCTGAGCTCTTTGCCGTAGACTCAGCTGCATCATCCGCAGCAGTTGTTTGCTTCTCTGGAGCAGACTTTGTCTGAGCCTCGGCCGCGTCCTTTATCTTAGCGTCTTTACTCTCAGCGACCGCACTATCAGCAGCATCAGAGCTATCCGGCGATTTTTCGGCCTTAGCCTCGTCAGGAGAAGCAGCGATGTTGTCATCACCCTCGGCCCCATCAGAGTTATCACCATCTTCAGGCTCAATGATGAAGCGAATCTTGGAGGCGTTGGACTCATGGCACACGGCCTCAGAGTGACGATCGAGCTCACGCATCAGCGCCTCGTCACCATTGTATTCACTCAGATCAAACTGATGACACGCCAGATCAATGGAGGCCAGCCACATATTCATAGGAATGGTAAGCCCCGTGTCTGGGCAAATAAGCTCAGTCATGGCGCTGTAAGGAATCGCCACGTACTCTGACTTGCCCTTGAAGCGGGTGTAAAAGGAGATCTTATTCGGGCCTATGTTGAAATCTTTCACATAGAGATGGTAGATCGAGATGAGGATCATCCCGCCGGTCACATACTCTTTTGGTACTTCTACTCCTTCCTTGGTGGCATCCACGAGGATACGAGGATTAGCACCGTTATCGCACAGCCAATCGTAAAAAGCCTTGAAGAGATAGGAGTACATGCTGGTCATGACAAAAGATCCCATGAATCTTGGCAAGGGCCGCCCGCTTAAACCGCATTGACAACAGAGCAAAGCCAGCGGTAGCAAGCGCAAACTGATACAGCGCCCTGAGCGCTGTGGCTTTTACGGTGTGCGCAAGCGTCTGCGCACCCAACTTCAACTAATTATAAACCAGAGCCCTAAACTCTTGACACGCCCACCACGGCCCGCAAACCATAATCGCGCACAATGCCATGCAGAGCCATGCAGGCGTTTACTCAGTGCAGAGCTATTGGCTCTTGCTCCACTAAAAGCTGCGGCGCTAAGCGGCGCTTGGGTGCAAATAAGAGGCGGCGTTTGCTGCAGGCATAAAAAAACCCCCGCCGCAGCGAGGGTTCTTGTCATAACCCCTCCCACAGGAGGGGTTGGCGTAGCCACGTACCAAGTACGTTTGAAATTAACGCTTGGAGTACTGTGGACGCTTACGAGCCTTGTGTAAGCCGACCTTCTTACGCTCAACAGCACGGGCGTCACGGGTGACGTAACCGGCCTTGCGTAAAGCTGGACGGAAGGACTCGTCGTATTGCATTAAAGCGCGGGTTAAACCGTGGCGAATCGCACCAGCCTGACCAGAGATACCGCCACCGGTAACAGTGACGTAAATGTCAAACTTGCCAGCTAACTCGAGCAGCTCTAATGGCTGAGCCACGATCATACGAGCAGTTGGACGGCCAAAGTATTGCTCGAGGCTCTTGCCATTGATGGTCATGTTGCCAGAGCCCTGCTTGATGAAGACACGAGCAGTGGAGCTCTTACGACGACCGGTACCGTAATACTGATTTGCAGCCATTTCCTAATGCTCCTTATAACTTGAGTTCTTGTGGCTGTTGAGCGGCATGGTTGTGTTGCTCACCAGCGTACACCTTAAGCTTGCGGAACATAGCACGGCCTAATGGGCCCTTTGGCAGCATGCCACGCACGGCGGTCTCTAAGACCTGCTCTGGCTTGCGCGCTACTAACTTATCGAAGGACTCAGCCTTGATACCACCTGGGAAACCAGTGTGGTGATAGTAGATCTTGTCCTGAGCCTTGTTGCCAGTCACCTTGATCTTGGAAGCGTTGATGACGATGATGTAATCGCCGGTATCCATAAATTTCAGTAGCAACACGACCTAAGGTTAAGTCGGTTGCGTCGATCACAAACCAATCACGCTTGATGGTAGATGGCTTGGCTACATAAGTTTTCATCTAAAACCCTTGATGTTTGAAGGACTAAGTCCTTTAAAACTCACAAGTCCAAGCATTCCCATGCTTGGATCAAATCATCAGGGTGGGAATCCAAATGACTTGATATAGGGGCGCGAAGATTATACGCTTCACTTATGCTTTGTACAACGCTTTGCGCAAATTTTTCTCCACCCGCATTTACCCAAAGCCGCTCTTAAGCCACACAAGCGCTTATTTATCTCTTTTTCTCACCATGCGACCACACAGCTTCTAAAGTGTGACGACAGCGGCACCTACTGCCAGTGACCGATACAACTCCACTCTGATCCCCTATGGCTTCTTACCTAAAGTCTACTCCCCTCTGAACAATGAAGCAGCAGGAAGAAGAAGAAGAAGAAGAAGAAGTCCTGTGCACCACTGTTCTTTGCTCAAGATTTAGGCAGCACTTGGTGGAGCGCTCAGCAATATCACACCTCATAGACCGCGACCTCTACGTTACGCACGCTACGCTACACAGCGCTGCGTAGCGTAAACTCAACTCAAAGGAGAGCACACTTACAACAGCTTTCTGCCGTGACGTGCAGCTCGTGGTGAGTTGCAGCTCCAGTGCCGCATACCGGCAACAGACTCTGCACCACCTCATAACAAAGCGTGACTCACAATGCCTTACTTTTGTGCAGAAATGCAGACTAAGGCTGCTATAATTACGTGATTTTGCGTGCTTGCCGTGGCTATACGCTCTGCTCTCTTTTAGGTCAACAGCGTGCAAAGCCCAGAGCAAGTTGTTTTTTCACCATTACAGCCACCACATGTCGCCCCAGAGGAGCATCTCCTCACCGCACGGCATCCTGATGCGAATCAACATGCCGCGCTTTTGGGTGGAGTCAAGCTTAGGTGATAGCCAGCCTTCTCTAACCTTAAGGCACGTTTCAGAAGAACACAGTACGAGAACACACAGCAGCTTGCGGCTCAATATTCAGGATGGTGGCACCTGCACCTCTTCTCTTTTGCTCGCGCACTTGCCCACTATCATTGTGCCCTGCTTCTCCTTGCTTTAGCTCCTACCTGTAAACCTACCTGTAAGCGCCAAGCTACCCCAAGCCCTCTTCCTCTCCTCCTGCGTTTTAGCGCAGCACGACATGGCAATAGAGGACAAGCCTGTGCTGTTATACCTCCTAAAACGCGTGCTAATGCTGCTACCAGTATTGCTCTGCGTTTCTATCCTCGTCTTTTTGATCATGAGAGTCTTCTCTCCTGATCCGGCCCTCATCGTCTTAGGCCAACACGCCACCAGCGAAGCCATCGCCGCATGGCGCGAGAGCATGGGCTTTAACGACCCTATCATCACCCAGTACATCAACTACATGGTTGCCATGTTCCACGGTGATTTTGGTGTGTCCTTCTTTACCAACACCCCAGTCACCACCGAGCTGTTAGCGCGTTTACCAGCTACCATTGAGCTTGCAGTACTGGCCATTATCATCGCCTCAATCGTCGGTGTGGTCTTTGGCGTAATCTCCGCCGTAAAGAAGAACTCCATCATCGACAACCTCACCATGACCACGGCCTTAATCGGTGTGTCGATGCCGGTGTTCTGGTTAGGTATGCTGCTTATCATTCTCTTCTCGGGCATCCTACACTGGGTACCATCAGGTGGCCGTATTGACACCTTAATGCGTCCTTACGACGGCACTGGTTTCTACCTTTACGACACCCTCATCATTGGTGACTGGGAGGCTTTCTTTAACGCCTTACAGCACGCCATCCTGCCTGCCATGACTCTCGCCTGCTATTCCATGGCAATCATCACTCGTATGACGCGTTCTTCGATGCTGGATGTGTTACATCAGGACTACATCCGCACGGCTAAGGCTAAGGGCTTAAGCTCCTTTAAGGTCATTGGCAAGCACGCCTTCCGCAACGCCCTCTTACCAATCATTACGGTGATCGGCCTGCAATTTGGCAGCTTACTCTCTGGTGCGGTGCTCACCGAGACTGTGTTCTCATGGCCAGGTATTGGTGCTTACTCGGTTGAGAGCATCATGCGTTCGGACTTCCCTGTGATTCAAGCCGTGGTACTGATCGTGGCTTTTATTTTCGTCTTTATGAATCTCATTGTGGATCTGCTTTATGCCGCCTTAGATCCGCGAGTTAAGTATGGCGCAGAGGGGCAATCCTAATGACTGACATTAACGCACAGCAAGAGCCGCCAAAGGCACCTGTAGCGGAGAAGAGTGCCAGTCCACGCGCCTCCCGTTTTGCGGACATGTGGGCATCTTTAGCCTCCAACAAGGCTGCCTTAGCAGGCTTACTGATCATCTTTATCTTGGTGATGATTGCCGTGGTGCTGACGGTGACGCAGGCCATGGGTATCAATCTCTTACCTTATGACCCAAACCAAGCGAACATGGAAAAGGCCTTTATCAAGCCATGCGCCGAGCACTGGTTTGGTACAGATCAATTAGGCCGTGACATCTTTTCGCGTGTATTAGACGGAACCAAGATCTCCTTGAGTGTGGGCTTAGCCGCCGTCTCCATTTCGCTGATCGTGGGCACCATCTTAGGTGCCATGGGTGGCTTCTATGGCGGCCGCTTAGACAACCTCATTATGCGTCTGATGGACGTGATCTTGTCAGTACCATCGATCCTCTTAGCCATTGCCTTTATGGCGGCTATGGGCCGTGGTTTAGACAAGGCGGTATTAGCCATTGGTCTCGTCTCTATCCCAGAGTATGCGCGTATTGCCCGCTCCTGCGTGATGTCGGTCAAGGCCAATGACTACATCCAAGCGGCAATCGTCACCGGTGACTCCAATCTGCGCATCATCTTCCGCCACATCCTGCCAAACATCACCTCGCCAATCGTGGTGCGTGCTACCTTAGGTATCTCCACAGCTGTGTTAGATACCGCTGCTTTAGGCTTCTTAGGCTTAGGCGTACAGCCACCATTTGCAGAGTGGGGCGACATGCTGGCGCGTTCGCGCAGCTTTATTTTCTCGGCGCCGCACACTCTGATCTTCCCAGGTTTAGCCATTACCTTAACCGTATTGGCTTTCAACCTCTTTGGCGACGGTTTACGTGACGCCTTAGACCCTCGCTCCAGACGCCGCTAAGGGGAAAACTCATGTTACTTGAAGTCAAGAACCTAAATACTGAGTTTACGACCCGTCGCGGTAAGGTGCGCGCCCTCCGTGACGTCAGCTTTAGCATCGACAAGGGAGAGATTCTGGCCTTAGTCGGTGAATCGGGCTCGGGTAAATCCGTCACCTCGCTGTCCATCATGGGCTTATTAAGCTCCAATGGTAGTGTGGTCGCCCCATCGCAGATCATCTTCGATGATCAAGACCTGACCAAGTGCAGCGAGCGGCAGATGCAGCACATCCGTGGTAACCGCATCTCCATGATCTTCCAAGAGCCAATGACCTCGCTCAACCCTATCTTTACGGTGGGTGATCAGATCTTAGAGAGCATTAAGCTGCACACCAAGCTCTCTAAGAAAGAAGCACACGAGAAGCTCTTGCACTTAATGGATATGGTGGGCATCCCTAACCCAGCCAAGCGCGTCAAGGACTACCCACACCAGATGTCCGGTGGTATGCGTCAGCGCATCATGATCGCCATGGCTATGGCTTGTCAGCCACAGCTTTTGATCGCCGATGAGCCAACCACGGCGCTGGACGTGACCATTCAGGCGCAGATTCTCGATCTTATCTACCGCATGCGTGAGCAGTTCAACATCTCAGTACTGCTAATCACCCACGACTTAGGTGTGGTGGCTGAGGCTGCTGATAAGGTCGCAGTGATGTACTGTGGTCGTATTGTGGAAGAAGGCACCACCCAAGAGATCCTGACATCGCCACAGCATCCTTATACGCTGGGTCTGTTAAAGTCGATTCCACGCTTAGACGAGACCTCCGAGCGCCTGTTTATGATCCCAGGCATGGTGCCACCGCCAGAAGAGGTACCAGATGGCTGTGCCTTTGCTGATCGCTGTGCTTTTGCCACGGAGCAATGCCGTGCGCAGCTGCCTGAGCTTACGGTTTTAGGCGACCGCAAGGTACGCTGCTTCCACCGCGTAGGTGACACTGCAAAAGAGCAGCTGGCTGCTCAGAAGTAAGAAGGGGGTTGAGATGACGATGCAAGACAATAACGCCAACGCCTCCCCAGCCATGACGGCCACGCCTAACGCAGCGCCAGAGGCTACTGCTAGCAACCAAAAGCAAGAAAAAGAGGTGCTCTTATCCCTCAAGAACTTGTGCAAGTACTTTGAGATCAAAAGCGGCCTCTTTCACCACAAGAGCAGCTACTTAAAGGCGGTGGACAACCTCACCTTAGAAATCCACAAGGGTGAGTGCTTTGGTCTTGTGGGTGAGTCCGGCTGCGGTAAGACCACCTTAGGCAAGATGATCGCTGGCCTGTACAAGCCAACCTCGGGAGAGATCCTCTACAACGGTACTGACTTAGGTAAGCTCACACGCAATGAGCGTCGTCAGTACAGCCGTGACATTCAGATGATCTTCCAAGATCCGTATTCATCGCTCAACCCGCGTATGACGGTCGAGGAAATCATCTCCGAGCCGATGATCGTAAACAAGACGCATCACGGAGCGGATGTGGGCAAGCGTGTGGAGTATCTGCTCAACTGCGTAGGCTTAGCCCGCCAATACAAGAGCCGCTATCCACACGAGTTCTCGGGTGGCCAGAGACAACGTATTGGTATAGCCCGCGCTTTAGCGGTGTCGCCACGACTGATTGTCTGCGATGAGGCTGTATCGGCGCTGGACGTCTCGATTCAGGCGCAGATCTTAAACTTGCTTGACGACCTCAAAGCGGAGTTTGGTCTGACGTATCTGTTTATTGCCCACGGTTTAGCAGCGGTAAAGCACATCTCCGATCGCATTGGTGTGATGTATTTGGGATCATTGGTGGAAGTGGCTCCTAAAGAGGCTATCTACGACAACCCGATGCACCCTTACACGCAGTCCCTGATTTCAGCGATTCCAATCATTGACCCAACCAAGCGTAAGGAGCGCATTCTGCTCACGGGTGACTTACCAAGCCCAATTGATCCGCCTGCGGGCTGCCGCTTTAGTGGCCGCTGCTTTGTGCAGAATTGTGCATGTAAGCAGGAGGCGCAGGAGCTGGTGCCGGTCAAGAATCACTTACTGGCATGTAAGCACGTGAGCTCTGGCAATGTAGCAAAGCCACAAGCAGCCTCGTAAGAGAGCTTACTGCGTAAGGGTAGATACGTAGTCTTACGCTTCATAAACAGACTTGTCCGCAAAGGCAGAGGGCCGCTGGTCTTCTGCCTTTTTTCTTGGTTGCAGCGACAAAATGATTCACGTGAATAAGCGACAGCAAGCTCTAAAGAGAAGCGGCATTATCATGTGGTGACTTACTGTGGCGGGCTCACAGCAAAGAATCTCGAGCAGTAAGCAGGCAGCTGCATACGTCGGAGTGGTGGTGGTGGTGGTGTAAATCCACTAAAGGGATAGTGGCTTGCGGCAGCGGACTGCGGATGAAGGGCGGTGTATGTAAGCCATGCTGGTGAGTGGAGCGAAGTGAATGGAGACCAAAGGACAAGGAGCAGGAAAATGAGGGTGGTGGATGCGGATCTGCTCTTTTAGGAAAATAAGGAAGGGTGGACTAAGGATAAGGATAAGGATAAGGACAAGAGCAGTCACAAAGGTAAAGATGGTGAGGGCAAGGATGCTGGAATGCGGCTATACGCCAGTGAAGCGGTAAAGCGCACGTATGGATCGAAAGCATCAATCTTGAGCACTTACGTTTCTCAAAGAAGTGGCGTGCAAAAGGCATTTTACAGGCAATGAGGTGAGGCGTGAGGAGAGAAGGGAAGGGCTGCTTTAGAGCTAGTTTTGGAGAGGAGAGGCAAACAATCGAGCAGGGATTTGTAAGAAGTTACATGTTCTCCAAAATAAGGCTATAAAGCCCATAAGATTGCGGTTTACGCGCTTGTTAGAATGGGCTTATATGGTAGCAGTAGCTTGCCTTTAGACACCG
>CASEBB010000117.1 GCA_949286015.1 uncultured Succinivibrionaceae bacterium
AGTAACACCTTCGCTAGGAGTAATGCCATCTAACAGTGAAGTGGCAGCCGACGCTGTGCTCTGCTCTTGGTCTGGGTGAGTACTGCTGCGGTTTTGCGCCAACTCATTGAGCAGATATGCTCCTGCCGTGTGGTGGGCCTCATCGCAGATAATGAGGTCAAACTCTGGCACGCAAGGCTCGTCCTGAAGCTGTTGCGCTCTGCTGACCACGTCCAGTGATTGGTAGGTCGAAAAGACCACCACTAAGCCCTGCTGCTCCTGCTTTTGCTGCATGGCTAAAGCCTTGGTGACACTACTGGCTAAGGCGTGTTCATTGGTGGTGGCAGGGTAGAGCAGCTCGTTTAGGGCTAAGACGTTATCGTCAGCTTCGATCTCGCTCTTACCGCGCTTTTTAGAGCCGACCTTGCTATCCGAGCACACCCCGTAAAGGTCTTACCCGTGCCGCAGGCCATAATGAGTTTGCCGCGATCATAGGCCTTAAAGCCATTAACGGTGTTGCTTACGGCCGTCTCTTGGTAAGGGCGTAGCTTGCGCTTTGGCAGTGACGTGACCTGCTTGTGCTCAAGGTACTGTGCCCAATCGATAGGGAGTTGACGCAGGCCTTCTAAAGAGACGACTTGGATGGGCTTCTCTTGGTTGACGAGCAGCTTTTTGGCGTGGGTATTGAGGCCGGTATTCGTGACAAAGAGCAGGCGCTCGGCAAAGAAAGGCGTGTTGGAGACGCTGACAAAGGTGGCGATATCCTTCATGCCCAGCGAGGAGTGCTCGCGGTAAAACACCAAGTCAATACCGGTATCGACCTCACTTAACAGGAGCTCGGGATGTGCGCTTTGCCACTCCTTGTAAGTTTGTACTTGGGTAAAGCGCAGATTGTATGGCGACACCTGCATCAGTGCTTGCTGGATCAGGCGTTCAAAGCTGTTGCCCAGTCCACGTGGCGTCGAGGCTAAATCACGGTAGTACTGCAACAGCTGGTCAAAAGCACTGTTGTTGTCGCTCTCTTGCAGGTCGGCTTGCTTCACCTCTTCTGAGGTCGTGGCAATCTCTTGTGCCGAGAAAGTGGTTGACTCTTCGGTGGTTACGGCCTCGGTAATGCCTTGGGCGGCAGCATCCTTTGGGGAAAGAGTGGTGACGGTATCAGCGATAGCAGTGGCCAAAGTGGCTGGTAGGTCTGAAGATGGTGGTGAATACTGATCGGTCATTGGTTAGCCTCCTCTAAGTTGTGGTTAGACGGCGGTGGTAACGGGAAACGGGCGCCATAAGATGGGGGTAGCTGTAATCTCTCACAGGCTATTTGCCGCCATGCAAGCATAAGCAAGGCATGCACCAAAGATCTTAAGTGGCATGCGCGGCGTGCATTAAGAGTGATCCCCGTAGGGAAGGAGCGATCTAAACCTTGAGATGAAGGGGGCAAGTGCGCCTGAGCCTATCTTAAGGTTGTGCACAAGCTGTCCTAAGCAGCAGGATGTTGGTCACAGCTTACTTAAAGCAGGGTGGGGTGTTTGCGCTCCCCACAAAGATAAGGCGCCGCAGGGCGCCTCTTTATGCTGCTTTGGTCGCACGTTGTTAGCGGGAGATAGCTGTGAGCTAAGGGAACGTGTACCCTGAGGTTACCTTAGTCAGCTTGCTCACTGCTCTCCACAACCTGTGGGGGGGCTCTCAGTGCTTTGGCTGTGCAAAGCAGCGTGCTTGAGAATCAGATACGCATGATGCTCGCTGATAAAGAGCTTATGAGCGAGCTTTTGTATAGAGCACTTAGGTGGTTTCACCTTGTACTCAGCAAGGAAGTTACGGCAGGCTTCCGTAGTGAGGATGGATTTCTCAAAACGAAAGGGGATAGGCTCGAGGCGCCTTACGCCGCACTTGGAGCAGCGCCATATAGGGATAGTGACACGGACAAGGTAGGGCTTGTCTTTGCCCTCCTCTCTTTGCACCAGATGAATGAGATCGAGGTTGCTGACATCCCATTTGCTCAGGGTGTCCATAGCGCCACAGTGAGGACAAAAGCGATCAGCATGAGGCTTGAGGTACTCTTTGCGCGCCAGATCGACTGTCAGCACCCCCCAAGAGACACCGTCTTGGACGACATCGTATGGAGCTCTGAGTGCCAGATAAGGGCCCTCAATAACGCGCGAGCCAATCAGGTCAGTAAGCGTTAAGCCCTTGACCAAATCCTGCAGCGGCACCTGTTGCGGAGATTTGAGGTTAGGCACGCCCGCATACTTGTCTTCTTTGCTCTTTGTCCTCTGTTTGGCTTGAGCACTTTTGCCATCAGTATCTGGCGCCGCAATAGGCGGAGGAGATTGCTCTACACTCATGGTGGTAGTCCTTAGAGCGGGACGCTCAAATTGCTTGGTGGTGACTCTCCTCATTGTCCCATAACAATCCTGTCATCTGTAGCATTTGTGAGTAGATTTGCGCTGTACCAAGGCAAGAGCAAGCGGCAGCAGGCTATTAGGAAAGAGTGAGCTAAGATGTAGTGGTGCGTGATTGCAACGTCTCACCTCGAGATAAAAGGTGCAAGCGAGCCTGAGCCTATCTTTAGAGGGGCTTGCATGCGTGCCCTAAATTGCTCATTTATTAAGTCAGTCGTTCCTTACCGCTTCAGAGGTGACAGCCTTAGGAGCCCTAAGAGTCGGCTCTTAACAGGAGCAAGGCAGCATAAGATCACTCTAAGCGGTGGGGCGTAGCGTCAGGGCGCACCTTGAGATAGGCGTCGCAGGGCGCCTAATGATGATGATGATGATGACGCCGACCGTCAAGCCATACCCGCGAGCTTAAGCTCATCATGGCTTTATGGTGCTCTTAGTGTGCGTCATTGTCCCATGGAGATTAGTACTGCAAGTTAAGCTCAATAGCTTACAAGCTGGTTTTGCGCATCGTAATCACCCTTAGAGATGATGTTATGACGCTATGAGTTGCGTGGGCTACTCTTAGGTTCTTGGGTATGCCGTCAAGCAGATACTACCCTCACCCTCAGCTAGCGGCGCGATTGCCATTACCCCCACCACTACTCACCAGCACTTCTATCAGCACCACCTTCTTGCTGTCCCTCGCCACGCCGTGCCCACACCGTGTATATGCCTTAAACCGCGACTTTATACTCTTTTCTGCCATTGTGACTAAAAAATGTTATAATGCTGTGCTTTGCCTTACTTTTGCGGTTTTGCCGCCTACACATCTAGCTTCTCCTGCGCGTTTGTCCTGTGCCTGTTAGTATCGGCGGTCGTTTATGCACCCCACGGGAGATATGGAGAAATACAGGACAATAGCCCACTTGGCCTTATCATGTGAGTGAGCTGCACTTGCCCCGCAGGCAAATTCCAGCAAAAGATCATGCCCACAGCGTAAACCTGTGGCTTTGAGGTGAGTCTGATGCACGCCCCGCGTGCTGGGGGTTATTAAGACCAGCGCTGTGACAAAACACCGTGAGGTTGCCATGGAAATTGACTATCTGTTCTTTGTGACGCAGCGTGAGCGTAATGCCGCATGGAACCTCTTGTGCGCTAACCATGCCCCTGTCATCCTCACCTTTATGCACGAGGCCTTTATCAAGCGCAGCCGTACCTCGGCCCCTGAGTCCGAGCTCATTGAGATCCTCAAAGACATCATCTTTAAGATCAATGGCGGCCGCATCCGCTACGAGCAAGCCCGTGCCGCTGCAGCCGCAGAGGAGGCTGCCTTCAATGAGGATGCTGATGCTGTTAGCTTTGATGAAGCAGAGGCTAAGGCGTCGGGAGTGGCGTCAGATGTGGCGACCAACGCTACCGCTACCGCTGCCGATAGCGATAACCTCCTGCGTAACGACCCTGTCTACTACCTGCGCCAGTGGTCCTCAGAAAAGATGCGCTACTTCCGTTGCTCGTATGTCGGTGCCACCGGCACGGAGCCTTTCTACGACATCACCCCTGAGCTGCAAAAGGCTTACTCCTTTGTTGTTGGTATGAGCGAGCAAAACAACTTTGTGCCAACCGAGTCGCGCTTTAAGGAGCTGCTTGAGATCTTAAAAGAAGTGCAAATGAGCACCGAGGGCAATGTCGAGCTCTACTTACAAGAGCTCCTAGCCCAGCGTGATGCACTTGATGAGCAGATCGCTAAAGCCCAGCGCGGCGAAATGGTCACCCTCTCGCCATCGCAGATTCGTGAGCGCTTCTTACAGTTCCAGCACGACGCTTTAGAGCTGGTGGATGACTTTAGACAGGTGGAGTACAACCTCGGCAATCTCGATAAAGAGATCATGCAGGACATCTTAAGCTGGACCGGCCCGCGCGGTGAGCTCCTTGATAAGTACTTCCACCAAAACGCCTACATCGAAAATACCGATCAGGGCCGCTCCTTTAAGGCCTTCTCCCATCTGCTCTTAAGCTCCTCTGATGACGAGCAAATCGTAAGTCGCATCGACAACCTCTTAAACCGCAAAGAGGTCGCCTCCTTACATAAGGACGAGCGTATCCACAACATCCACGATCAGTGGTTGGAGCTGCGCCTTAACATTGAGCGCGTCATGGGCGCCTCTACCAAGCGTATTAAGAGCTTCTTGCAGCCAGCCAATTTAGACGCCAATCGCTTCTTAAAGGAGCGCATTAAGTCTATTACCCAAAAGGTAGTGAGCTTAACTGAGGAGCATGGCGTGACTAAGCTTCCTGACAAGCTAATGGAGCTGGAGATCCCACGCGCAGAGATCAATCTGCCTTTTGACCGACCTCTGGCTTCGGTGACCGATAAGGCCGAATTTGATACCACCTCCAAAAGCGATGACTTTACGGTGGATGACAACAAGCTCTTTGCGCAGATTGTGGTCGATCCTTTTATCCTCTACTCCCGCATTGAGGATTTCCTTGCCGACCGCAATGAGGTGTCACTTGCTGAAATCGTCAGCAAACATCCCCTAGAGCACGGTATCGCCGAACTTACCACCTACGTCAAGATTGCTCTGAGCGATTATCAGGTGGAAGAGGATCCCGTCAAGGAAGATGAGTTTCGCTGGCAGGCACTGGACGCTGAAGGTAACTTAGTGGCCCGTGTCGCCAAGATTAAGCACATCACCATTAAGCGCCTGTAAGCAAGCGCCTGTAAGTAAGGCCAAGCGCAGAGCTGCGGGCTGTAAAGGCGTAAGGGCGTGCGTGCTCTTGTCCTTGAGCGCTTGCGCTCACTGGCGCTGC
This sequence comes from uncultured Succinivibrionaceae bacterium, assembly GCA_949286015.1. GTDB lineage: Bacteria > Pseudomonadota > Gammaproteobacteria > Enterobacterales > Succinivibrionaceae > Anaerobiospirillum. The sequence continues at coordinate 5,163 of CASEBB010000117.1, forward strand.
CCTTAATTTCCTGTAAAAGTTGCAGGGGCGGGCGCTGCTAATGATCACTACCGCGTGCTGGTCACAAGCCCGTGTGGTCTTGATCGCTTCCCATTTCCTTTTCACTTTACCTTTCTTTTCTCACGTCGGAGTTTGAGATGTCCTTGGTCGATGATGAGCACCAAAAGACGCCAGTCAATATGGGCTTGCGTCCAGAAATGGGCGGCGCCGCTGTAGGCACCTCGCACAATTCGGCTGCCTTTAATGCCCTCATGGGTACAGGTACAGCTCACGCTGCCGACGAAAGCGCTTACGATGACGTTGACAGTGATGATGTTGACAGCGACGCTGCCGCTAGCGCTTTTGATGAGGGCGAGGTCGGTGATGATGGTGATGGTGCTGCCGCAAGTGCTACCAACTCCCGTAAGGGCGTACTGCGTCTTGTGCCTATCGGCACCATTGTCGTGACCTTGCTTAAAGGCTACATCGAGCGTGATGACAATAAGGTGCTCTTTGAGTCCTTAGTGCGACAGCAGTTAGAGGTGGAGACCCTCTGTCGCACGCTCTTTTTACAGCTCATTGTCGATAATGACGCCGGTTATGCCTACGTGCGCTCGGTAAGTGAAGAGGAGCTGCCTAATGACGTTTCGCAGCGTCCACCACGCCTCTTAAGCCGTAAGCCGCTGCCTTTTTACGACAGCCTCATTTTGATCCTGCTGCGGCAGCGCTTACTGGACTTTGATATGTCCGGCCAGTTTGGCCGTCTCGTCTTAGAGCGCAGCGAAATCCTGACTCTGGTCAAGACCTTTATCCGTCAGGTCAATAACGACAAGCGCCTTGATGACAACATCAATAAGGCCATTGATAACCTCTGCGCGCTGGGGCTATTAAGCAAAAACAAAAGCGGTAAAGGCAATGGCGCTAAGGCCACAACCAAGGCGCAAACGCGTGACATGGAGCGAATTGAGGTACGCCGCATTATCAGCGTCATTGTCTCCCCTGAGGTGTTAAAGCAAGCCGATGAGACCTTAGAGAGCTACCTCAAGCACATCAAAGAAGGTGGCCGCGCCAAAAATCGCCTCAGCAGTGGCGATGACGATGATGACGACAGCAGCCTCATGTAAGACAGGAGATTGAAGTGACTACACCTGATTTATCCGCCGTGCCTGTCTTGACGAGCAAGAGCAGCGACCAGAGCCCAGAGACGGAGACGGAGCAGCACAACGCCACCACGTCTCACACCGCTACTGCGCCACAGGCGGCCGCAGACGGCAGTACTGGCGCAGACAGCAGTGCTGCCGTCGGCAGTGAGCCAGTGCGTGAAGAGCACCTTGATAAGACCATTAGCCTCTTAGAAGAGGCAGCTACGGCCGATGTCTTTGCCCTTACTGACGAGCAGTTAGCGCATTTAAAGCAGCCTGCCACCAACACCGACGGCTTTCGCTTAGAGCGTGTTGATGTCTACAACTGGGGTAGCTTTAACAACAACGTCAAGTCCGTCTACTTCGGCGGGCAAAACGTGTTAATGACCGGTGATAACGGCGCCGGTAAGTCCTCGATCATTGACGCGATCACCGTGCTCTTGTACGACCTGAAAAAGGTGGTCTTTAACCAAGCAGCCGGTGCTGAAAAGGGCGAGCGTAACCTCGCCAGTTACGTCTTAGGTCTCTACAAAAACGACAACACCAGCGGCATCAAGACCGAAATGGGCCTGCGCTCGGGGCAAAACGCGGTGCTGTCGATCATCATGGCCTCCTTCTACAATCGCAAGCTTAATGAGCATGTGATTCTGTTGCAGGGCATGGTCATGTTAAAGAACAAGACCAGCCCTAATCGCTACTACTTCATTGGTAACCGCGACTTTAATCTGCAACAGGACATCCTGCCTGTAAAGGACATCCGCGAGTTAGGCCAAAAGCTGCGCCAAATCGGCTGCACCCGTTACGAGCAGTTCAATGAGTACTACTCGCAGATGCAGCGTATCTTCGGCATCGAAGGCACCAAGGTCTTAGACCTCTTCTACAAGACCATCTCCATGAAGTCCATTAGCAACATTTCGGACTTCGTGCGCAAGCAGATGCTGGAAGATTTCAATGGCGATGAGCTGGTAGAGCAGCTCATTGATCGCTTTAACGACCTCGATGCCTCCTACAAGAGCGTGGAAGAGGCCCAGCGTCAGGTCGAAGCTTTAAAACCAATCTGCAGCAAGGGTGAGGAGTATAAGACCAACAAAGGCCGCCTCGCTTTTATCTCTGACTGCCGCTTAGGTGCAGGTCCTGTCCTTTACGGCAAAAAGGCCGAGCTTATCCAAGAGCAGATTGATCTGAGCCAAGGGCGTCTTGACGAAGTCGAGGGGCAATTACTCCAGACTAAGGGCAAGATCGAAGACCTCTCGGCTAAGATCATGTCCACCAATCAGGAGATTGCTCTTAAGGGTGGTAACCGCCATGAGCTCTTAAAGCGCGATATCCGCTTAGCGCAGCGCGAGCGTGAGGATCTGTTTGCCTCTTTCCAGAACTACATTCGCATGCTGCACAATGTCAACTTAGAAGCCATTACGGATGAGCATGGCTTTAAGGCGGTGCAAGCAAAGCTCCCCAAGATGCTCACTGAGCTCAATCAGACCTTAGAGCAGCACGATGAAAACGTGACGCAAAAGCGTGTGGAGCTCAGAACGGTACAGGATGAGTTTGACTCCTGTGAGGCCGAACTTAACTCCTTGCGCAGCCGTCCGAGCAAGATCCCGTCGGAGTTTGTCACGCTGCGTGCGCGCATGTGTGAGGCTATCGGCTGTGATGAGCACGATCTGCCTTACGTCGGTGAGCTCATTCAGTTAAAGAGTGAGGAAAAGGCGCAGTGGGAAAACGCGGCCGAGAAGCTGCTGCGTGGCTTTGGTTTGACCATGCTGGTGCCAGAGCAGTACTACCCTGAGGTGGTGCACTACACCAACCACAACAACCTGCGCATGCGCTTAAAGTTCGAGCGCATTAAGGAAAATGACTTTGCCGCCGGTGAGTCCATGAGCTCTTCCGGTGGGCAAACCGCCATGGGCGCCGCCTTAAGCTCCGCCTTTGGCTCTTCAGGTAGCTCTCTTGCCAACCGTGCTCGCTTAGGTGCCTCCTCGTTACCACGCAAGCTGGAGATTAAGCAGGAGCCACGCTTTTATAACTACATTCGCCAGTGCTTAGAGGCGCGCTACAACTACGTCTGTACGGATGACGAGTCGGTCTATCGTCAGGAGAAGTACGCGCTGATGCCTTCGGGCCTTGCCAAGAGCGGTGGCAGTAACGTCAAGGATGACCGCCGTGGCCGCACGGATTACATCTTAGGCTGGAGCAATGAGGATAAGATCGCGCAGTTAGAGCAAGAGCAGCAAAATCGCAAGATCACCCTCTCTGGCCTGCGTGACACCTTACGTCAATTAGACCTCTACAAGAAGTCGGCGCAAAACAACGTCAATGCTGTGCGTAGCTTGCAGCTGGTGACCTCGTTTAGCAAGATCGACTATATGTCCAAGGACGAGGAGCTGGTACGCCTCAATGCTGAGCTTGAGGAGCTGATGCGCTCGTCGAACGTGCTGGAGGTCTTAAAGCAGCGCCTTGAGGACTACGAAAAAGAAAAACGCGTCAACGAGAGCATGCGTGATGCGCTGACCATGAATCAGGGTAAGTTGCGCTCTGACTTGGACAAGCTCAACCGTGAGTTAAGCGCCGCCTTGACCTTTGCCGCGCCTGCACAAAGCTTAAGTACGGAGCAGCGTAGTGCGATCAATACCTTGATTGCTGCTTCGCAAGAGCGCCTGCGCATGGATAAGCTGCAATATGATCAGGTGGATATCCTCATCCAAGAGGTGACCCTTGCCATTGATAGCCACATCAAAAGCTTACAAGCGCGCGATCACCAGCTGGCTCAAGACCTTGTCAACTTGCAGAGTAACTTTACGCAGACCTTTGTGGTGGCGGGCCGTAATTTAGACCCAACACGTGCTGAGGCGTGGGAGGGCTTTAAGGAGTTTCTCGCTAAGCTGGAGCATGACGATCTGCCTCGCTTTGTGAGTGCCTTTAAGGACAAGCTCAACCGCGAGACCATTGAGCAATTTGGTTCGCTCCATGCCGCTTTACAGTCGCAAAGCCGCAAGATTAAGGAGCGCATCGCGGACATCAATACCATCATGCGGGATGTGGACTTTAACCCTGATCACTACATCCAAATGGTGGCGACCGAGAGTCCTGATCAGGAGATTCGCCAGTTCCGTCACGACCTGCGCAATTGCACTTCCAACATGCTGGACAACGATTGGACGCTGGAAGATGCGGACAAGAAGTTCCATGAGGTCAAGGCTCTGATCGATCGCTTTAAGGGCGAGGTCAATGGCGCAGACATCGACGGCAGATGGCGCAAAAAGGTCACGGACGTAAAGGAGTGGTTTGAGTTCTCGGCCTCGGAGCACTCCCGTCAAGATGACAGTCAGGTCGACTACTACGAGGACTCCGGTGGTAAGTCCGGTGGCCAAAAGGAAAAGCTGGCGTATACGGTGTTAGCGTCGTCCCTTGCCTATCAGTACCGCTCCAAGATGCGCGCGGAGCAGGAAAATGCGCCTGAGGGCCAAGTCGCGCCAATGAGCAGTGGTGCAGATTTATACCGCTATCATGACCGCTCGTATCGCTTCGTCATTATTGATGAGGCCTTTGGTCGTGGCTCACCACAGTCGGTGGATTACGCGCTGACGCTCTTTAGCAAGTTTAATCTGCAGCTCTTGGTGGCGACGCCAATGCAGAAGCTCGACATCATTGAAAAGTATGTCAAGCACGTGGCCTTTGTCTATCGTGATGAGGACACCCACGAGTCGACTGTGGTCAATTACGACCTGCGCGATTACATCTTAAAGCGCAACTTAAAGGAGCGCTTAAGTAAGGTGCCATTGCAAGCGGCGTCGACGCGTGAGGCCACTAAGGCACAGCTGCAAGAGCAGATCAGCTCGCTTGATGAGCGTATCCACAAGGAGCAGGCTAAGTTTGCTGGCCCGCAAGTAGGGACGGTAAACAAGAGCACGGCGCCAAAGGACAGCAAGATAAAGCCGCAGCAGGCCGCTCCAGCTACAGATGCTGATGCTGACACGGCCACTCCAGCCACTCCTACCACTGCCACTGCTGCTGACGCAGCTGTTGCTGACGCTGCTACCAGCTCTACAGGCGATGCTGTCACCACCCAGAGTGCGCAAAGTGCTCAGGATCCCGTAACGGCGGTGAAGCCACAGGCCGAGCCTGCTGCGAGCGCCGCAGCACTGGCAGAGTCTGCTCCAGAGCCACAGGCTCCACAAGCACCACAAGCGCCTGCGGTACAGAGCGCTGATGGCAGCGACGGGCTGCCACCACAGCAGACACCAGAGCAAATCGCTGAGCTCTTTGCAGCTAGCGATCTTGTCCCTGAGGCCATGTCAAAAGTCAGAAGACGGCAGTTGGCCTTAGAAGAGAGCAAGCGCCGCGCGGAGCAAGCCTCGAGCAAGGCCGCTGCGCAGTGGCAGCACCAGCGTCAGCAGGTAGCGTCGTCCTTAAGTCAGCAGGATGGGGCCGAGTCTGATGCTGCAAGTGCGTCTGCGTCTACGTCTGCATCTGCAGCAGAGCCACAGGCTGATGTGCGCAGTCATGATGAAAAGGTCGCAGGTTCGCTTACCGTGCGCGATGAGAATGGCAACTACTTATCGGTAGATGAGTTCTCGCGCAAAATGGCCGCAGAGCGCCGTGAGCAAGAGCAGCTGCGTACTGCTGAGGCCATGTCGCGCCTTGACTACCTCGATAACTTACTGCGCAGTGATGGCGGTAAGGAGGATAGAGCTGAGGTGGATACCACTGCTGTGACCGAGGCCAGCGCCAGCGGAGAAAACGCAGCTGACTCTGTGCAGAGTGAGGAGCAAGCGGTAAAATCAAAGGGCAAAACCAAGCGCCACAAGGAAGAGACAGAGGAGCCGCACTATAAGCACTCGCTTGAGGAGCAGCTGGTAGAGGAAGAGGAGTAGTCTCTTTTCTTGGGCTCTACTGAGCACCCAGCCATGGCCGCCCTGTAGCGTCGTAACGTCAGGGGCGGCGGGATTACTCAGAAGCAACTGCCTTAGAGCTGACGGCATTTAAGGCCTGCACGCGTACCATACCTTAAAGGTAGGCTCAAGCCCACCTGAACCTGTCATCTCGGTAGGTAACCTAAAAGCGCCTGACGGCGCCTTATCTCGAGAGTAGCGCCTCAGCAAACAACTACTCTAAGGGTGAAAACACCTGAATGTAGGCATTGCCCCTCTTTTGAGATTTGCTTTTGGGGATACTCACCATCTCGAGGTGGGTGACAATACCAGCACTTAACCCAGCAGCCGTCACTGAGTAGCTCTCTCATTCCTTGAGGCAGCTCCTCTCAGATAGCTCTCTGCTGCTATGAGCCCCGCTGCTGCTCTCGGTATGCGCTCTTGGTATTTGGGCACAGAGTGGCTAAGATAGCGCTTGGCCTGTGTTCACAGATTGTTACTTTTGCTCTGGGCATCGCGAGGACACCATGCACCAGCACCGTTTCCACAAACTTACCGCCGCCGTAGCTTTAGCTATTGGCCTGTGTGGTTTTAGCGCTCTGACGCCAGCCACTGCTGCCCACGGCTCGTACAATCCCATGATGCCGCGTCAGCTTAGCGCTGAAATGGCACAGCGTGATTACGCTTACGGTTACAGCATTCTCTCAGGCCACGCGCTTGATAGCCTCGAGGAGCCTAACCGTGCGATGTGGTTTTTAAACTACGACATCTTTGATCACTACATCCTGCGTCCGGTCGCGCACGGTTACGCTTACCTGCCTCAGGGAGTGCAAAGCTCCATGGGCAACTTCTTTAACAACCTCGATGAGGTCAACAACATCCCTAATAACCTCTTAGTTGGTGATGTGGGGGGCTCGGCGGTCTCGTTAGGACGCTTGGTGATTAACTCCACCATTGGCCTGTTAGGCTTTTTTGATGTCGCGAGCCAAATGGGGCTTACCGCTCACTCCATGCCTATGGGCACGGTCTTAGGAAAGGGCGGCGTGGAGCAGGGCCCATTCTTAATGATTCCTGCTTACGGCCCAACCACCGCGCGTGACATTCATGGTGATGTGATCGATGGCTTGCCATGGACGGCCTTCTCCTGGCCAGTGACCGTGGGTAAGTGGGCTTTAGAGGGCGTGCACAATCGTGCGCAGCTGATTCCGCAAGAGGACATGGTCGATAATTCCATGGATCCTTACGCCACGACGCGTGATGCCTTATTGATGTATGACGAGAATCAGGTCAATCCAGTGCAAGAGGGCGTAGTCGAGAGTGAGGACGACTTTGATGAGTCCTTATTAGACGAGATTGACCTAGAGTTGTCGGCGCATGCCCCACTCGTAAGAGTGGGGTTAGCCGACATTTAGTATTGGGGCTTTAGCCAAGCACAGCGTACACACATCCT
>CASEBB010000118.1 GCA_949286015.1 uncultured Succinivibrionaceae bacterium
CGGTAGTGATAGGAAACCGCCTTGGTACCGAAAACGGTATGCCAGGTGGTGTGAGAGCCGGCTGCTGACAAGAAAGTCAGCAGCGGCTACTCGATTGGTTAGCAGCTATAGCAGCGCCCGCCCCTTAAAGCTTATTTCCTCAGATTTCCCGCCACAGCCACATTCACGCTACAGCCGCGCCACAGAACCGCCCTCGGTCACAGCAAACGCTGAGCGCGCTTAACTTCCCCTACCCCACCCTCAAGCAGTCGCCTCTCCTCCTTTGCTGTTGCTACCTCCAGAGCTGAAGCTGACTACCACTCTTTAGGCCATAACCAGCAAACGCCAAGTCCCCCTCCTTCTCAAAGCAAAGCGCCACAGAAGCCTTAGAGACCTAAGAGGCCCCATGATGGCAGTAGGTAATGGGGAGAAACTCACCTCATCGTCCCTTAAATATGCGGCGCAACTGCAAAGAGCCACTGCTGCTACCATACCAGCGAGGGCTACTACCCATCGCCTATCAAGCCCCAGCACCAGCCCCATTTCCACACAGAGTCGCTCAACAGCCTCTACGGAGTAAGCCTCATGATGGGGAGAAAATCGCCACATCTCCGCTTAAATATGCGGTGCAGTTGCAAAGTGTCACTGCCGCTGCCATACCAGCAAGCACTACTACTACTACTACTACTACTACTCGCCATAACAAAGGCCCCGCGCCCAGCCGCATGCCACACCAAGGAGTGCTCCCCACTCTGATGAGTGAACCTTATGATGGGGAGAAAGTCACCTCATAGCCTCATAAATATGCGGTGCAACTGCAAAGTTCCCCTCCCAATACCCTACTAGGGACTACTGCAACTCCCCATGCGCCCTCCTCAACAAAAGCCATCAAACCTGTTAAAGCTCATTTCTAAGCGGCTTTTCCCGATTTTCTCCCCTTTTCCCCACGCCCATTACTCCCCACTGCCCCGCATTGAGAGCTTTTCCCCTCAAAAACACAAAAACCGCATATTTATCGCATTCCTTGAAAAGGGGAAAGTGCCGCAAGAATGGGGTGCTATTAGGGAGTTGCTGCGGAGATCGTGAGGGGGTTTGTGCTGAGCGCGTTTTTTCCCCCGCAAAAGCCCCCTATTTTCCCCTGCCTAAAAATGCCTTAAAAGCGCTCATTTATCGGGCGCGTGCCTCTTCCTTTTCTTTTTATCCCCGCCTGTTATAGAGAGATACCCTATATATACAAACAAATTACCCCTTTAACTCTCTACTTCAGTTAGGCACCGCCCCTAGAAAAAGCATCCCACCGTTTACCCCCACAGAGCTCGTGCAGCATCAGGCACAAGCGCGGCAGGCAGGAAAAAAAAAAAAAAAAAAAATCGGCCCCAGAGGATTAGCACATACCCTGTATACCCTACAGCGCTTGAGCTGCGCTAAGCACAGAGTCTGAACTTAAAACAAATTCCGGCCCTAGAGGGTTAACACATATCCTGTGATCCCTACAACGCTTGAGCTGCGTTAAACACAGAGTTTGAGCTCAAAACAAATTCCTGCTCCAGAGGATTAACACATACCCTGTAATCACTACAACGCCTAGCATCGTGCTTTAGCACAAGTACAGCTCTTACCACTGCGTACTAAGCAGGGGGCGAAGCCCCCTGCCTTAACCACGAGGCGAGGTGGGGGAGCACGGTAATCCTTAAAGTATGGATTCGTAACAAGGCTAGTGCTTTCTACTACGTACAGTGCTCTTTGCTTCACAACAGAGCCTGTGCTTAAGCTCTCATGACCTGCCAGTCACTCACAAGTCCAGTACAGCTTCACAATGCACACATGTTTGTGCTTGGCATTCGCCAGCAAGGTAATGTGCTCAGGCTGCTTACATCAGCAAGTTAAGTGCGGTTAGCACTTAAGCTGCTACCAGCCTTTACCTTGCCTCCAGCCGTCAGTTATCTCGAGGGCGAGCAGGTGAGCACGGTAATCCTTAGCGTATGGATTTATAGCAGGTTCAATGCTTTCTACTACGTATGCGCTACCCAATGCTTAAACACTGAGCTGTGTTTAAATCCTCAGGTACGCTACGCAGGTTTAGTACTGACCTTAAGATCTGTACTCACTTGCATTTACTGCTACCAGCACGGTGCTCTATTCACGTTACCTACTATAAGCACGTATGTGCTTACTTGCCATCAGCACAGTGCTAAAAGCAAGTTAATGCTCAAACCACAAGTAGCACAGCTTCACTCACATACTCTGTGCTTATACTAAAGCTTAGTGCTTTCTACACGCCCAAGCTTTTGCTCAGCACAGGTAAGGCACTAGTTCTCAAGTCAGCCGCACTGCTTAGCACAGATGATGTGCTCACTTACAAGCCAGTCCCGTGCTCTACCTCAGGTCTTTGCTAACGCCACAGCCCCTTGTTCGCGTAGCGCGAAAGCTTCGCAGAGTCTGTGCTTAGCACACGACAAGAATCACACATGCGGCGGCGCGGCCGCTGGGGGGATCTTGAGGAGGAGGGAGGTAGGTAGGTAGGTAGGTAGGTAGGTAGGTGGCGCGGGCTCCTCACTTTTTGAGTGCTAGTGGCGCGCGCCGCGCTCAGTGTGGGCACCTGATGACTGTACACATGGCTCGGGATGTGATTTGGCTTTTGCAGCAATTGTGTACGGACACGCCAAAGACAAAGGGTAAAGTCGTGGTGCGCAGTAGCTGCAAGTGCACGCAAGCACTGCCACGGAACGCAGAGCTTGAGCAGACCTTGAGTAACCCTGCGATACCAGCCGTGCTTCTGCCTCAGTTGCTTTTCCCGCCTTTATCTCAGGGATGGGGCTCTGCCAATGGACGCGGGACTGCGACAGGGACTGGGGGTGGGGATGGAGCAGAGCGCGGAGTGAGAAACGGCGCCACTGCCAGCATCTTTGCTTTTTTCTGTAAACGGCCACGGCGCCGCCCTGCTGCTGTTGCTCCTGCTTCAGTATTGACCAGCATCATGAGGCTGTTTCTGTCATGAGACGCGCTGCTGTCTTTGCGACCTAAGCGGGGCTCTTCTGTTACTACTCCCGTAACTAAAGCGCTAAGCCTGTCTTAGCCGTGCTCTGGATGTTGACACAGCCTTGAGTGTTTAGGTGCCACCAGCTTGCCTGTTACCGCCCTTTTATTCCGCTGCTGGTGAAAACCGTCATTACGCTCACGAAACTGCTAAAATACGCCCGCCTTTTGGGGCGGCGCCTTGCTCTTTGCTGTGCTCTTTTCCTGTAGCAGGTAGTGCAGAGCGCTCCTCTCTGCTTTTGCTGGTGCTTTGCTTTTCTTTGGCTCTTTTCTTTTGAGGTATGAGGTGGGACATGTCGTCTTTGCGTCAGTTTGATGTCATCGTCGTTGGTGCCGGTCACGCTGGTATCGAAGCCGCCGGTGCTGCCGCACGTATGGGCTGCAATACCCTGCTCCTGACGCATAACCTAGAAACAGTAGGTGAGATGTCCTGTAACCCTGCCTTTGGCGGTATCGGTAAAGGCCACCTCCTCCGTGAAATCGATGCCATGGGCGGTATTTGCCCTCAGGCTATCGACCGTGCAGGTATTCAATTCCGTACCCTCAATTCCTCTAAGGGATCAGCCGTCCGTGCTACCCGCGCGCAAACAGACCGCCACCTATATAAAGAGGTCATGCGTAAGACTCTAGCCTCTTACCCTAACCTAACTTTATTCCAGCAGCCTTGCACTAAGCTGCTCTTTGATGGTGACACTCTGTGCGGTGTGAATACCGCCGCTGACATCGAGTTTCATGCTCCTGCAGTCATTATCTGCGCCGGTACCTTCTTAAACGGTCTGATTCACATCGGACTTAACCACTATCAAGGTGGTCGTGCCGGTGACCCCGCCTCCGTAGCTTTAGCCGAGAACTTAAAGGAGTTGGGCTTAAAGCAAGGCCGTTTAAAGACCGGAACCCCAGCCCGTCTGCTGGCAAGCTCTATCGATTACTCCAAAATGCAGAAGCAGGAGCCAGAGAGCCCGCTGCCGGTGTTCTCCTTTATGGATGACAACTCGGTGCTGCCACAGCAGGTTTGCTGCCATATCACGCACACCAACGAGCGCACTCATGACATCATTCGCTCGGGCCTCGATCGTAGTCCTCTTTACTCCGGTGTGATTAAGTCCACCGGCCCTCGTTACTGCCCTTCGATTGAAGACAAGATCGTGCGCTATCCCCAGCGTGAGGCGCATCAGATCTTTGTCGAGCCAGAGGGCTTAACTTCGCCCCTAGTGTACCCAAATGGCATTTCTACTTCTCTGCCTTACGATATCCAAGAGAAGTTCCTGCACTCCATTGCCGGTTTTGAAAACGTGGTGATCATGCGCCCTGGCTATGCCATTGAGTATGACTTCTACGATCCACGTGAGCTCTCGGTGACAATGCAGTCCAAAAAGATCAAGGGCCTGTTCTTAGCAGGTCAGATCAATGGCACCACTGGTTATGAGGAAGCTGCTGCGCAGGGCTTACTTGCTGGTATTAACGCCGCCCTCTTTGTTAAGGGTAAAGACGCATGGTTCCCATCGCGTAATCAAGCTTACATTGGCGTCATGATGGACGACCTGTGCACCTTAGGTACCCGTGAGCCTTACCGCATGTTTACCTCGCGTGCAGAGTATCGTCTCATTCTACGTGAGGATAATGCCGACCTGCGCTTAACGCCAATTGCCCGTGATTTAGGCATCATCTCTGATGAGCGCTATCGCTTCTTTGAGCGTAAGCAAAACGAGATCGAGCAAGAAAAGGCTCGTCTGCACGCCACCTCGGTCAAGCCAAGCTCGGATATGGGTAAGGGCATCAGCACCATCTTAAATACCCCACTCTCAAAAGAGCAAAGCCTTGAGGAGATCTTGCGTCGTCCTGAAGTGCGCTTAGAGCCTCTGCTCAAAGCGGCGCAATTAGAGCCTCTGGCTAAGCTTGAGCAGGCGGTCGAGCAAGTGGAGATTCAGGTGCGCTATCAAGGCTACTTGGAGCATGAGCTCGATGAGATCAAAAAGCGCGAGCTTAACGAAAAAACCCTGCTGCCACAGGGCTTTGACTACCGCTCGATTAGTGCGCTCTCTAACGAGGTAGCCCAAAAGCTCAATGAGTTCCAGCCAGAGACTCTGGGCATGGCCTCACGTATCTCTGGTGTGACGCCTGCGGCTATCTCCATTCTGTTGGTGCACCTCAAGAAGCTGGGCCTGCTAAACCGCAGCCCTAATCCATTGCGTGCCGCTGTTCCTGCTGAGTCAGCTGATACTGCCCCGTAAGTTGTGAACACTGCTAAACTGGCTCTACTCTGATTCTGAGTTTAGTGGGTACCAACACGTCTCCAAGGCAAGGTGGGGCACGCCAAACGCTTGCACATGGGCCCCATGCTTGAGCTCTGGGGTTCGCTGCTTTTTGGTACTCACCAAACTCTGAGTAGAGCCGATTTCGGTATAATGAGCTTGAAGTAAATTGTGGCTAAAGGCGAGTAGTATCCGTTCTCCTCTAAATTTAGTGGATACCAAAATGTAGCCTCACACCTTTTAGGTAAGCACGTGAGCCATGGTTATGGCGTTTCGTGTTCGTTACCTCAAAGTAGTGTTGGCGCTATATCCATCAAAGTCTGAGGCGAGCGATAAAGTTGGACATAATAATCTCCTAGTAAGTACTCCTGTACTTGCCTTTAGTCTTCTACCCCCGATTTTTCGCGTTTCTGGAGCTAATTCCCTGTAGTTCCCTGTCCTCAAAGTACGGTCTCTGTAAGTATGGCTAAGACAGTTACTCCTTTTGATTTTGCCGCCTGCAGTACCTACATGGACTCACTGCTCAAGCAAACTCACGTCACTTACAGCGCCGAGCAACTCACAGCACTGACGACCTTAATTGAGCAACTGCATACGTGGAATGGCGCCCTTAACCTCACAGCCATCAAAGACGTCAAGCAAATGGTGCTCTTGCACGTCGTCGATAGCGCCGTTGTTTCTCCTGTGCTCAAGATCCTGCCGCTTACTGTGCACACTGTCGCTGACGTCGGTACCGGTGCTGGCTTTCCTGGCTTAGTGTTGGCCATCCTTCACCCAGAGATGCACTTTACCCTTATCGACTCTGTGGGCAAAAAGCTCTCGTTTGTGCGCCAAATGGTGGCGAAATTGCACTTGCAGAATGTTGAGCTGATCAACAAGCGCTGTGAGGATATCAGTCACGAGCCTTTTGACTGCATTGTCAGTCGCGCTTTTGCGCCGCTTGAGCGTATGGTCAAATGGTGCTTGCCACTGCTTAAGGCAGATGGCCGCTTTGTGGCGATGAAAGCTAACCTCGAAGAAGAGGAGCTTAATGACGTCAAAGCTCTGAGCGCTATCACAGGGTCAAATGCTGACAGCGCCGTAAGTGCTGTTACAATAGATTCGATCGTGCCTTTACAGGTACCGACGTTAGACGCCACGCGGCAGGTGGTAATCCTCAAGCGTGGGAGCACGCCTGCTTTGTAGTCTTTTGCAGGTAGCAGGCAGTACTGCTTCGTTGGTGGTGCAGTAAAAATAGGTTGTTGCGGTCATGGCCAGAATCATTGCGCTTGCTAACCAAAAAGGCGGCGTGGGTAAAACCACCACCTGTGTTAATCTCGCCGCATCACTTGCCGCCATGCAAAAGCGGGTCTTGGTCGTCGATTCCGACCCGCAGGGCAACGCCACCATGGCCTCAGGTATCAACAAGTTTGCGCTCAGCACGTCTCTGTGTCAGGTACTCTTAGAAGGCACCGACGTGCGCTCCGCCCTCCTTACCAAAACCACCGGCGCCTACCACCTTATCCCTGCTAACGAAGAGCTCACCACCGCCGAGGTCAAGCTCCTTGACTTCATCGCCCGTGAGTTTCGCTTAAAAGACGCCCTTGAGCCGGTCAGTGACTTCTACGATTACATCTTTATCGATTGCCCGCCTGCACTCAATCTCTTAACCGTTAATGCCATGTGCGCCTCTGACAGCATTCTGGTGCCATTGCAATGTGAGTACTTTGCCCTTGAGGGCTTAACACTGCTGATTGATACCGTCGATCAGCTGGCGCATGCTGTTAACCCTGAACTGAAAATTGAGGGTATCTTGCGTACCATGTTCGATAACCGTAATCGCCTCTCCTCTGACGTCTCGCAAGACCTCAAAAACTGCTTTGGCGATCTGGTCTATCGCACTATCATCCCGCGTAATGTCCGTCTTGCTGAAGCCCCAAGCTTTGGTAAGCCTGTGATGTACTACGATAAGAGCTCCGTGGGCGCCAAGGCTTATTTGGCCTTAGCAGGGGAAATACTGGAAAAGGATCTGCTTGAGGCCAAGCTTAATGTGCAGCAAGCACAACAAGCTCAGCAGGCACCGCAGTCACAGCTGGCTGCGCTTTAGAAAGCTTGACCGCGCCATAGAGACCGACTCCCTTCAGCCAAGGCTCTAACTTTGGTAGTAAAGTGCCCGCTCTGTTCTCTCACTCACTACCAATCTCTGCCAATCTCTGCCACTCTCTGCGTAGGCTGCTCGCAGCTCCACTTGTGTGGGGTACGGCGCTATAGTCATAGCAGGTATTTTGTTAGGAGCAAGCTATGCCTAAGCCAAGACAATACATGAGATCGCTATCTACAGAGGAGCGCGCTCAGCTTACTAAACTTGCTCGCTCGCGTAGTGCCGATCCGCGCCAAATCCGCCGCGCGAAAATCATCTTAATGGCCGTCGACGGTGCCTATGATAGGGATATTGCCAACAAGTTAGGCGTAAGCCAAGTTACGGTGCACCGCCTCATTAAGAATTGGTTTGAGCAGGGCGTAGATGAGGCGCTGAGGTATTTGCCGCGTCATGGCCGGACGCGTGTCATTCTGGACGATGCCAGAATGTGGGTGGCGAATTTGGCTTGTCAGTGCCCAAGCTCACTGCCAGATGGCCCTGATGAGCCTATTTGGACTTTAGCCTCCTTATCGCAATACGTTAAGCAGCATTGCCTCGCGGCCAACTTCCCTGAGCTCAAGACAGCGGCGCAATCGCTGGTGCGCTCTATTCTCATTGACCCAAGCCTGCCTACATACGGTCAGTACTACTACAAGAGAAGAAAGCTGAAGAACAAGAAGAAAACTGCCGCCAAGAAGAAGCCGCAGCTGTAAGCAGCTGCAGCTGTGGCGGGGCCCAGTCCTGTCGTCACAGGCGCTTTCAGCTTCAAAGTGCGGCCATGTGATGCGTTTGATGCTACCTGTGAGCCGACGCCTGTGACGGTGTTGGCACTGTAGGTAAAGGCTACAGCTTGTGGTCGTTCTGGTGGCATGAGCCGAGCGGGTGGCTACCTTGTGCTCTGTTTTCTGGGAGTGGCTACATGGGGCTCAGGTTAGCGTTAGCCGCTCTTTAGAGTCTGTAGCACGTAGCTGTTAGCACTGCGTAACACCGCGCTTGAGAGCGGCGCAACAAAAGCAAAAACACTCTACGGCCCCTCCCACCACCACCACCACTACCACACACCACGCATTGGCTTATCCTGCACTCTTCTAGGCTTTTTACCGGCGCTAACTCAGGGCAAACACACGCTCTGCCTCTAAAAATAGCAAAAAACGCAAAATGCGTGGTTTGACGTGAATCGTTGAGTACAATAGCGTTAGCGCACTCAGATGTTCGTTCGGCGATTGTGGCTTCAAGTGGCCTTTGCTCTATCTTTTGCTTAGTTGCGGCAAAAGCGCTGATACTGGCGGGCTGGCGTGAGTGCAGAACTATGCTTACCTCTGTTTTGTGCAAGCGGCAGCTTCTACTTGGGGAAACTAACAATGGCAGGATTAGGGCGTGGCTTAGAGGCTCTCTTAAGTGAGAGCAACCAAAAAGCGGAGCTTGAGGGTATACACGATACCGGTCGCGACCTGATTCGCCGCTCGCTAGAGGCTAAGCGGGCCAAAACTGTTAATGCCGATCAGCCTCACATTACAGCCAACGTAGGGGCTAACGGTGAGGTGCAGGACAGCACTAATAGCAGCAGCTCTAATAGCAATGGCACCACCCAAGAGACTGCCACGCAAAACGCACCTAGCACGCCTCCGGATCCACGTCGTGCCTCACGTGTCTCTAAGGAAACCCCAAGTCCCGCCGCCATTGCTGCCAGTCTCGCTGCGTCCTTTGCCTCATGGCCACAAAATACGCCGCCAGGAACAACGGAGTCAGCACCAAACGTCGAGGTCAATGGCGTTGCAGTTAATCCTGCTGACTCAGCGCAGTCGGTAGCTCCACAGAAGATGCCTGCAGCAAGTGCCTCTAGCACCAGCGCTGCTAACCAGAGCACCACGCGTATTTATGGTTCTGCCTTTGCTTCGGCTGCGGCCTCGGCATCTTCTTCATCCACAGCAGCAGCTGCTACTGCTACTGCTAATGCTACTGCTGTGGGACATACCACGGCGGGCAACACCTCTAATCGTGTACATCAGTTTTTACAACACAGCACCAGCAACGTCTCTGATAGCAATGTGGTTTACCAGATTCTGCTCTCCAAACTGCAGCCGTCGCGCTATCAGCCCCGCCAAGAATTCTCTCAGACCACGCTTTTAGGCCTTGCGGACTCGATTAAGCGTCACGGCATTTTAGAGCCACTCATTGTGCGCCGTTTGAGCACTGGTGGTTATGAGATCCTCTGTGGTGAGCGTCGCTACCGCGCCGCTAAGCTCGCGGGTTTAAAGATTGTGCCGTGCATTGTGCGCGAGGTTGAGGACGAGCAGGCCTACGTGGTGGCTCTGATCGAAAACGTGCAGCGTGAGAACCTCAATCCGCTGGAAATGGCGCAAGCCATGGAGCAGATGATTAAAGTCTGCGCTATGACCCAAGAGGAAGTGGCTAAGGCTGTGGGCAAGTCCCGTCCTACGGTGACTAACTTACTGCGCTTATTAAACCTGACCCCTGAGGTGCAGGAGCTGTTACGCACTGGCGAAATAGACGGCGGCCATGCCCGCGCTTTACTGGCCTTACACGACAGCTCGCTCCAGCAGTATGCGGCCCATGTCGTGGTCAATAACAAGCTCTCGGTGCGCGCTACTGAGGACTATGTCCGTGAGCTGAACGCCAATGAAGATGCCGCTAATGCAGTGAAAGCCATGGCAGAGTTGCCTGCGGACTCTACCGCCAGTAAGTCTCAGGAAGCGGCTCCTGCTACCACCGCAGCAAGTGCCCCATCAGATGGTGGTGGTGAGCTCGATGATAGCTCGGTCTATGAGCAGGCGGATGCTGCTGCGCCGAGTGGTGATGGAGACGCTGCGACAGCGACTCCGGTGGCGACGCCAGATCTCGCTGCTGCCGCTATTACGGCGGAGCCAGAGCCAACGGGCGGCATTGTCGCCAGACGCTCTCCACGGCAGAACACCAAAATCAATCAACCACGCTTTGCTGCCTACGAACAGCAGCTACACAAGCTCTTACCTCAGGTTAAGGTCAAGTTTGCGCCTACGAGCAAGGAAAAGGGCCGCGTTACTTTCTCTTACGCGAATGAAGAGGGATTGGCGGCGATCTTAGAGTTGCTAGGCATCGACACGGATACCGTGCAGTAAGTAGCAGCGTAGCTTAGCGGCACTGAGCTTTGTGGCTCTACCGCGCCAGAGGTTAGTTATGACTACACCGCAAGCCCCTCAGGACGATAGCCTTACCAGTGCTGATCGTAGCACTGGCAGCGCGCCGCAAGAAACTAAGAAGCAAGCACCGGCAGGTGGCCGCTATGGTGACCGCAATGCCTCATGGGAGCAGCAAGACGCCGCTGACGATAATTGGGGCGTAAAGCCACAAAAGCTCGATCCCCAGCATGTAGCTGAGCTCAATGCCCAAGCGCTCAAAGCGGTGCGGGTGCCACTGCGCTCGCAGTTACCGGTAGTAATAGTGCTGGTGTGCTTTTTTGCTCTGGTGGGAGCGACGCGTGCTTACGGCCTTGATCCGAGCGATCCACAGCAGCTTGAGGCCTTAACGGCGTTGTGTGGAGTGATTGGCGCTCGCCTTGCGGGCATCAGCACCATGGGCGCGGTCTTAAATTACGCGCTCGCAGCTTTAGGTGGGTGCTTAGCGTACATGCTGCCGTGCATGATGGCGCACTTTTCAACGATTAGTCGGCAGCGCTTACAAGAGCGCTTTAGTGGTAACGCTCAGCAGACAGCGCAATCACAGCAACAGGCTCGGCGTGAGGCGACACACTTCTTTGTGCAGGCGCTTAAAGGAGAGCTCTTTAAGTTTGTGTTTATGGTGATCATCTTAGGGCTGTGCTTTAAGCAGCAGCTGTTAGGATGGGTTACGGTGTGCAGCTTTGTGTTGCTGGTAGTGGTGACCATGATGCTGGTGATGATTACCTTAGGGCGTAAGGCCAAGGATAAGGCGCCAGCGGGGCCTAAGGCGTAGGCTCAAGATCAAAGTGTAGAGGGGCGGACACACTGGAGCTTTACCGCTGTCCTTTGGGGTGATTCGTGCTGCAGCAGTGGCGAGTGCATCCAGAGCTTGCTCGGGATAAGGCGGCTCCTGAAGCTAAGTCACGCACCTCTGGGTAGTGATGGAGTTTAAAAGTATTTACCACCTACAAGGGCTGGTAGAATCTGGGCTACTGATCGTATCTTCATATAGGAGCCCAGTTATGGATAATCTTACCCAAGATTGATGAAGTTCAAAAGTATTTACCGAGCCACACCTATCAGCGATCTACTTTGAAGATCACCATTGGATGGCTTGTATTAGCGGTTTATCTTGATGGTCTCAAGCCTCGCTTGGTGGTAAATACTTTTAAACTCCATCAGTAGTTGTTTCTGCGGCCTCTCTCCAGAGAGATGGCTGCGCTCGGCGGCCTTGCTGGCAGCGTCAGCACCTCGACTTTTTATGGAGCACAGAAGCAGAGTTTTGCACTGCTTTGGAGCAAAAGGTGGTGTTCACGCGTAATTGGAGCAGGGAAGAAAAGAAGGT
>CASEBB010000119.1 GCA_949286015.1 uncultured Succinivibrionaceae bacterium
CCACTCGACGCCTTGCAGTTCACTAACCGTTCCCACCAGCGGGGTCGGTTCGGGACTTTAACCCTATAGATAGCACCCATACTGGGCGCACTAAAAAAGGCCACCTCGCAAGGCAGCCTTTTCTCTTACGCTTTAGCCTATTACAGGGCTTAGCGTCTCATCGTAAGTCTTCACGCCCATGAGGCGTGCCAGACTCTTAGTCGATGTACTTGAAGCCGATCTCTTGGATCTTCTCCTTCCAGACCTTAGGGCCCTCAGCGTGGATATTGTTACCCTCGCTGTCCACAGCCACGGTCACAGGCATGTCCTTGACCTTGAACTCGTAGATGGCTTCCATGCCTAAGTCCTCAAAGGCCAGCACCTTAGCTTCCTTAATAGCCTTAGACACTAAGTAAGCAGCACCACCCACAGCCATTAAGTAAGCAGCCTTATGCTTCTTAATCGACTCCACAGCGGCAGCACCACGCTCGGACTTGCCAATCATGCCAAAAAGACCAGTTTGCGAGAGCATGGTCTCCACAAACTTGTCCATACGGGTCGAAGTAGTAGGACCAGCTGGGCCAACCACCTCATCACGTACTGCTGGCACTGGACCAACGTAGTAAATGAACTTACCCTTGAAGTCCACGCCATCTGGCAATGGCTTGCCCTCAGCAATTAAGTCGCAAATGCGCTTATGGGCAGCGTCACGGCCAGTTAAGATGGTGCCACTTAACAGTAAGGTGTCACCCATCTTCCACGTGGCAACCTCCTCCTTGGTCAGCGTGTCTAAGTTGACGCGCTTGACGTTGTCATTGCTGCCCAGCTCAATCTCTGGGTAGTCGTCTAACGATGGAGGATCAAACTTGGCTGGGCCCGTGCCGTCTAACTCAAAGTCAATGTGACGGGTAGCAGCGCAGTTTGGAATAATGGTGGTAGCCTTCGACACAGCATGGCATGGGTAGCTCTTGACCTTAACGTCGAGCACAGTGGTTAAACCACCTAAGCCCTGAGCACCAATACCTAAGCGGTTGATCTTATCGTACAGCTCTAAACGCAGCTCTTCATCAGCGTTCTGTGGGCCACGCTTGATCAGGTCTTGGATGTCGATTGGGTCGTTTAAGGCTTCCTTAGCTAAGATGGCCGACTTCTCTGGGGTACCACCCACACCAACACCTAAGATGCCTGGAGGGCACCAGCCAGCACCCATTAAAGGCAGCTCGTGCAGCACCCAATCCACAATCGAGTCGGATGGGTTTAACATCTTCATGTGGGTCTTGTTCTCAGAACCACCACCCTTGGCAGCAATGGCAACCTCAACCTTGTTGCCCTTGACCAGCTCAATGTGCACCACCGCTGGAGTATTGTCCTTGGTGTTGACACGCTTGCCGATTGGATCCATCAGCACCGACTTACGCAGTGGGTTATCAGGATCGCAGTAAGCACGACGAGTACCCTCGTCCACCATCTCTTGGACGGTCATGTCGCCTTCAAAGCGCACGTCCATACCAATCTTGACGAAGCAGGTCACAGCACCAGTGTCTTGGCACAGTGGACGGTGACCAATGGCACACATCTTAGAGTTCTTTAAGATCTGAGCAATGGCAGCCTTAGCCGATGGGTTTTGCTCGATTTCATAAGCGTGCTTCATAGCAGCTAAGAAATCACGCGGATGATAGTAAGAGATAAATTGCAAAGCCTCGTAGATCGAGTCAATGAAATCTTTAGTCTTAATCAGAGTTGTCGCCATTGGCTGTCTCACTCCTTGATTCGTGTGTCCGACCGTCCTCACCTTTGACAAGGTAGAAGAGAGCTTTCTTGCATGGCCCACAAGGGACGCTGCTTAAGGCCTCATTATACGACGGAGCCCTCTGTTTGCCATGAGAAAAACACAGAGCACATTGCAGAATAAGCCCCACGTCACTAAAATTATGGCCGCCAAAGCCGCTGTAAACAGCGCTCATAAGCAGAAAAACGTGGGAAAAGTCGCAAAACATGAGCTTTGCGCTGCACAAAAGTGTGCAGATATGCCATTCTAGGCTTGTGCCGTGCACGGTTATTTTGCAACAGCGCGAGGTGACCGTGACAGAGAATGGCTTATATAAGCCATGGCATACGCCTTGCACTTTGCGGCTCAATCGTTTCTACGACTTTCTTAGAGCACATGCTTAGCGCTAAAATGGCCGCAGAATGCTGTGGCGAGGAGCTTACGCTAAAGCTAACTGGGACTAAACCGTGCGCTTTCTCTTGCTGTTCTGGTGTCCAGAGGCGTATCAAGCTCCCTCCTAATGAGGTAAACCTTAAAGCCTGAGGTAAGTCTCACCCTTTAAGGCTAGCCCCTCAGATGAGACCACATTGTTTGCTCCTAATTACTCCCACCACACTCTCCGCTGCTTATAGAGCGACCAGCTTTTAAGGCAGCACAAGGCGCTCATCTGCCACACCAAAGAGATCATGATTTCGGGCAAACACAGGGCCCCGCGCTTTTAGCATTGCGGTCTTGTTTTCAGCAATAGAGATCAGGACGTCACAACGGTCTTTTGAGTTTGTTTTTTGGATCGCAACCGTAAAAAGGGCTCTTTGTTATGTTAGTGACAATCGCTGTCATCATCATCGTGCTTGCGACGTTCATGCTGATCATCTACAACATGTATAGCGACTACATGTCACGCCGCGATGAAGACTTGCGCATCCTGTACACCCGCTGCCGCAATATTGTCTCCGAGACGGAAGAGCTGCTCATCAATCAGTATCAGCTGCCTTACTCCAAGACTATTGTGCTCATCTTGCGTAACCGCATCCTTAACGCCTTAAAGCGCATGAAAGGTGACCCTGCCGCCCGTGGTATTGAGGAGCGTATTGCAGAGCAGCAACGTCTGATTAATGACATTCAGGCCCACTACAAAGAGGATCTGGCTTTCCGCAATCCAGAGAACGACAACATCGCCATTATGCAGCTGCGTACCATTCGCCGTCTGCGTAAGATCATCCAATCGGAGCTGCGTGCTGGCACCTCTGTGGACGTCAATCTCTGTCAAAAAGAAGACCGCCGCTTAAAGCTCTTAGTGCTTAAGATCAACATCTCCAACCTGATTCAAAACGTCACGGAGATGCGCCGCTTAAAGCAAGTGGGCAGCTGCCGCACGATGATCACCAAGGGCTTAGAGGTGATTCGTCGCTCGGGCATTAAGGACAACTGGCTCATGGACAAGTCCGATGTGCTGACGCAAATGCTGCACGACTTAGAGAAGGCCGTGCGCGAACGTTCGCAAGAGGAAATGGAAAAGGCCAGCGAGAAGTCGGAGACCGATGCCGACCTCGAGGAGATCTTTGGCGACAAGAAAAAGTGGTAATCACCACTGCCGCCTCCCCCGCCTCGTAAGGCCAGCCGCTCTTGTGTGCTGCGCTATTTTGAGGCGTATTTCTGACACCGTTTGTGCTGCAAAGCCAAGCGGTGTTTTTGTTTTTGGGGCTGTAAATGCTCTGTGGGAACCACCATGGGAACTCCCAGCGCCCGTCCCATAAGCTCTGGCAGCGCCCGCCCCTCTGGGCTTCAGCGCCCCTACCCAAAGAAGCCTCGTCCCTGCACAAACTACAGCCACAGTAAGGTTGTGCCCATGCGGCGCTCTTACGCCAAGTAATGGCTTACTCCAAGTGCCGCTCAGGGCTCACATGCTCTCTGGGTAAGGACAGTGCCTCCACAGAGCAGCACCAATGCACTGTGCCGCGCTCGCTGCTATTTCAGCTCTAAAGCACTACGCCTTACTGTTTCGCCTTAATTCCCGCCCTGATGTTTCTCAGCTATGCCAGCACAACCGCGCACAGCGATACGCCAGCGCCGCTGTGCTTCGCTGTTAGCCAGTGCTCCGCTCAGCTGTAGGCACCGAGCCCCAACCTACCCTTAGAGCAGCACTCACCAGAAAGCACTCTGCTATGGGTACAGGCTTACTGCGATTAGAAGCGTACTCAAAGCGCTCTTAGGACTCATGCTTACTCTTAGTAGAGGCTGTGACGCGCCCTCCGCGCTGCTCAGCTCTCAAGCACTCTGCTCGATCAGTACTCCCAACCGTCTCACCATACTGATTCACGCCTTCGCCCGCCAGCACACCTACACGCTGCTGTCCCGTTAGCGCCACTGGTCTTAGCAGTCAGCCGTACCCCCCAAAACAACCAACCATATGGAGCACCTCCACTTAGCGCTTAAGCCGAGGCCTTGCACTCTTTTGCCCTGAGATTAAGCAGCTCCGCTCCTAAACAGAGCAACTTGCACTTTCTTGCGCTTTGTCTTTGTGCATCACCCCACATGTGCAGTAACAAAATGTGAATTTGCTTACAATACGGCTATTATGTCCCTCTCCATAATGGCATCCTGTGCACCACTTTAAGGCAAGCACCTCCCTGCTCTGAGCCATACCACGTCACAGCCTGCCCCGATTTGTGGACGTAGAGACAACTTTCATCTTTGGTGTCTGGGTCTGTCCCTCTACTATGAATTCTGTCAACTTCTTTGCTACCTGCATGGGCGCCACCGCCTTGCAGGAGAGCACCATTAGCGCCATTAAGCTCTTACAGCACTGCGGCGCCCACGTTATCTTTAAGAAAAAGCAAACATGCTGCGGCCAACCTGCCTTTAATACCGGCTATCCTCAAGACGCCAAAGAGATCGCTCTCTACAACATCACGCTCTTTAGCGATAACGACTACCCTATCGTCGTCCCAGCAGGCTCCTGTGCCGGTCTCATGGGCAAAGAATACCCAGAGCTCTTTGCGCACGACAGCGCCGAGACCCGTGCCATGGTCGATCGTTTTTGCGCTCGTGTGCTGGATGAGTCCCAATACCTTATCGACGTCCTGAAGGTCGATCTCAGCGACCAAGATAAAGGCGCACCTCTTGACGTGACTTTTCACGTCAGCTGCCACAGCCTGCGCGTACAGCAATGCATCCCACAGCAAAAGGCCCTCCTCAAGCAGCTCAAGAACGTCAACTACATCGAGCTGCCTTACGAGGAAGAGTGCTGCGGCTTTGGTGGTACCTTCTCGGTGATGGAGCCAGAAATCTCTAACGCCATTGTTTCCGAGAAGATCAAGCACATCAAAGAGACCGGCGTTAAGGTCGTTGTAGCTGCCGATAACGGCTGCATCCTCAATATCTCCGGCGCCCTGCAAAAGCAAGGCATTACCGACATCAAGGTCATCTCCCTCTATGACTTTGTCCTCAAGCGCATCACCGGCCAAGCGCTGTAAGCGCAACAGAGCGCTGTAAACAGCAACAGTACGCTGTCGATAGCAGCAGTGCGCTGTAGACAGCAGCGCTACGCTGTAAAACGCAGCACTCTTGGCTCTTGGCACATGTCGGCTCTGTAAGCATTTGTAGGAAAAGGCAGCACAGACACAGTATGGCTAGCTTGCAACAGTACACCACCGCCAATGGTGGCGCTACCATTATTAACTCGCAGCGGCAGCAGGATAGCGCCGCCAGTGCGCGCTTAGCGCACACCCGCATCGACCACGCCGAGATCGTGCACGACAAACTGCACGATAAGCAGATGCGTACCAATCTCACCTCGGCCATGCACACCCTGCAACACAATCGCGGCAAACTCATTGCCCAGCACTATATGGATTGGCAGGGACTGCGCACGCAGGCGCAAAACGTCAAAAACAACGCGCTCCTGAACTTAGGCGAGCGCCTCACCACCTTTGAGCAAAATGCCAGCAAAAACGGCATTAAGGTACATTGGGCCTCTACCCCTGAAGAGGCCTGCGCCGTGATCTACGAGATCATTAAGGCTCACGGCATCGAGCACGTGCTCAAAGGTAAGTCGATGGCCTCAGAGGAAATCGGCCTCAATAACTACCTGCGCCAGCGCGGTGTGATTGCCGAAGAAACCGACTTAGGTGAGCTCATCTTACAGCTCAACCACGAAACTCCTGTGCACATCGTGGTACCAGCCATTCACCGCAATCGCTACGAAGTCGGCCGTATCTTTGCCGCTAACCTCCATGTAGCAGACGAGCACGATCCAGAGAAACTAAACGCCATTGCCCGTGAGCACTTACGCCATGAGTTTGCAGGCCTAAAGCTTGGTATCTCCGGAGTTAACTTTGCCTTAGCGCAAGAAGGCGGAATCTGGCTCATCGAAAATGAGGGCAATGGCCGCATGTGCACTACCGCTCCTGATATCCATGTGGCTATCTGCGGTATTGAAAAGGTCGTGAGTTCCTTAGATGATGCCGCCACCTTAATGCACCTGCTAACGCCATCGGCTACTGGTCAGTTTATTCCCGCTTACCAAAACATTATCACCGGCCCGCGTAAGGACGGTGAGCTCGATGGCCCAAAAGAAGTCCACGTGGTGCTCTTTGACCACAACCGCAGCCACATGCTGCAAGATGAAGACTTCTATCAGGCGCTGCGCTGTATCCGCTGCGGCTGCTGCATGAACTTCTGCCCTGTATATGACAAGATCGGCGGTCACTCCTACCAGACCACTTATCCAGGCCCAATCGGTGAAGTTATTTCCCCATCGCTCTTTGGCTTAGATGAGGTCGGTGACATATTAAGCTTCTGCTCGCAATGCAAGCGCTGCTCGGAGGTGTGCCCTGAGCGTATTCCTTTAGCTGACCTGATTCGTACCCTGCGTGCCTTTAAGTGCAAGCAGATTGAGGATCAGCATCGCACCGCGCTCTTACAGGGCTACCACGAGAACAAAGAGGACAAAGCCAAGAGCCTCGCCATCAAGATGTTTACCAAGGCGGCGACCAATGGCAACCTCTGGCACTTTGCCTTAGGTAAGGCCTACACCATGAACTTCTTTATGAAGCGCTTTGGCTATATGATGCCTCTTGCCAGCCAGTGGTCGAAGTTTAAGAGCCTGCCAGAGATTCGTGATAACTTCTTTGCTCAAGTAGCAAAGCTCAAGGACGTGGAGATCAAGTAGTGAGCATCATTGATGATATCAGCCGTCGCAGCCGTGAAAAGATCTTAGCGGCAGTGGCTCAGGGCTACCACGATCCTGAGATCAAGAGCACGCCTTTACCTGACCCAGTGTGCCATGTGCGCCTCATTCATGAGGGGGAGACGGCCGAGGAGGTCGCATCCTACACTGAGGAGCAGGCACAAGCTGCAGCGCACAGTGGGCGTAAGGTGGACTTACTGGCCACCTTTAAGAGCAACGTGATCGCCAATAAGTTTGACCTGCATGAGTGTACGGAAAAGGAACTCATGGCGACCATTAATGGCATCTTAAAAGAGCGTCACGTGCAGAGCTTGATGTACCCACGTAACTTGGGTCTTAAGGTGGAGAAGCTGCAAGCTCCAGAGAAGATCTGCTTTGATCGCAGTATAGACGAGGCCAGCATGCGCGAGCAGGTGTTTCACACCGATGCCTCGATCATTAACTGTGAACTGGGTGTAGCCAGCCATGGTGTGGTAATGGTGTGCTCGTCTCCAGAGCAGCCACGCCTGCTGTCTTTAGCGATGCCAACCTGCATTATGCTGCTGCGCAAAGAGAAGCTGGTAGAGAGCCTCATTGCAGGCTTACACACAATGAAGGCTACTCATGAGACGCTGCCTACCAATATTCTCTATATTGCAGGCCCCTCGCGTACCTCGGATATCGAGCTCATTACGGTGTTTGGCGTGCACGGCCCCCAGCAAGTGCACTTAGTGCTGTACTAAAGTTGGAGATGGTGAGCCCCACACCCAGCTAAAGCTGTGGGCAGCGCCCGCAGCAAACAGCGCTGTGCGCTGCCAACGCTCCTGCACCTCCAAGGGCATGGCAAGGGACTTTTAGTTTTGACCTTAGCCTTGAGATTGGCCTCAGGAGCCAGCCCTTGGAGTGATAGGCCATGTTCTCAAGCACGCACTGTTGCGCTACACCAAAGGGTCTGGAGCGGCACAGATACCCTCAGGGTAGGTTTTAACCGCAGCGGGCACAGCAGCAACTGCAACTTAGCAGCAGCTGATGCTGCTGCTGCTCTCAAGTTGCTCTCCGCGCAGCGCACCTGCTACGCCCCATAGGCCGCCAGAGCCTAATCTTAGGGGTGATGAGCTTGCATGCTGTCATACCCAATCAGCACGCCAGCACACCGCAGCAGTAATGAATCGCGGAGCAGCAACAGCTGCCGCTTAGCGTTAACGCCGCTAAGCTAAACAGCAGCAAGCGTCGCTACCGCGACGTATCTCTAAGGTAGGGGCGATGAGCTTACATGCTGGTATACCCAATCAGCACGTAAGCACACCGAATCAGTAGTGAATCGCTGGGCAGCAACAGCCTTATCTTATAGATAACGCCGATAAACATCAGGTTTTTGCTGTTACCATGAGTAGCACTGAGCGCATGCTCAGTGCTGAGATTCAAGATAGGATGTTTACTGGCAAGTAGCTTTGCTCACACAAGGGGACAACGCCCTCGCAGCACCTTAAGCAGATGCTGATGCTGAATCTCTTTGGCCCCATTGCCAGCTAACACCATCCCGTAGAGCAGCGCCCCTAACCTACCGCCTCTCAAGAGAACTCCCACAGCACTTACGCGCCCACTCTCACACACGGACAAAGGCACCATGTACCCACGAAACTCATTACCCCGCCGTCTGCGTCACGCCGGTGCTATCTACTCAGGGCACACTCTAAAGTCCCACGGTGCCGTCTCCATGCCGCAGCGCGCCAGTCTCAATTCCCTCGGTGCAGTGGCGTCCTCATACTTTACGCGCCGCTCTCCTCACAAGCTCTCGGTACGCTTAGCCCAGCGCCGCCAAGCACGACAACTGCGCCTCCAGCACCAGCAAATCGTGCACGAGAAGCTCCACGATCAGCAGCTGCGCACTAATCTCATTACCGCTCTGCACCTGATGCAAGGCGGACGGCAATACACCATTGACCACAAAATGGTGGACTGGCAGGGCCTGCGCTGCCATGCCCAAACCATTAAAGATCAAACACTACAGCAACTACCGCAGATGCTGGAAGAGTTTGAGCGCAATGCCACCGCCAATGGCATCAAGGTGCACTACGCCCAAGACGCTAACGACGTCTGCACTATTTTACTGGAGCTCATGAAAGCCAATCACGTCAGACACGTGATCAAAGGCAAGTCCATGGTGGCTGAAGAGATTGGCCTCAATGAGTTTCTGCGCGCCCATGGCGTGGACTTAGAGGCCTCCGACTTAGGCGATCTCATTGTCCACCTTATGGATGAACCTCCAGTGCATATCTTAGGGCCGTCATTGCACCTGAATCGCCATCAAATCGGTCAGGTCTTTGCCGACAAGCTTCACGTTCCTGTTGTAAGCGAAATTGAAAAGCTCAACGCCATTGCCCGCGACCACTTACGTCAGGGCTTTGCTCACCTCAAAATGGGCCTCTCGGGAGTGAACTTTGCCGCCGTGAAAGAGGGCGCCCTGTGGCTGGTAGAAAACGAGGGCAATGGCCGCATGTGCACCACCAGCCCTGATATCTACGTCGCCTTATGCGGTATTGAGAAGCTGGTACCGGACTTAGACAGCGCAGCGGCTTTAAGTCATATCCTGACGCCATCGGCCAATGGGCAGTTTATCCCTGCCTACAACAACATTATCACGGGCCCGCGTAAGGAAGGTGAGCTCGACGGCCCAAAAGAGGTGCATGTCATTCTCATTGACAATGGTCGCACCAACGTCTATGCCCAGCAAACGACGCAAGCAGCACTGCGTTGCATTCGCTGCAGCGCTTGCATGAACTTCTGCCCTGTATTTGATAAGCTCGGCGGCCATGCCTACCTCACCACGTACCCTGGCCCAATTGGTGAGGTTATCTCCCCACTGATGCGCGGGATGGAGAGCACGGGCCATATTCTCTCGTTTTGCACCTTATGCGGTCGCTGTGAGCAAGTCTGCCCTGAGCGTATTCCGCTGATGCACCTCATTCGCCAGCTCCGCGCCCAACAGCATGCGGCTGCTGCAAGCAGCGCGGACACGGCAGGAACGACAGACAAGCACGCGCCTCAAGTGCAGCACGCCCGCGCCAAAGCAGCCTTGTTCAAGCTCTTTACGCAGGCCGCGACCAACGGCACCTTATGGAGCCTTATGGTCAATAAAGCCCACACGCTCGATTTCTTACTGCAGCGCTTGGGGCCGGTCATGCCAGTGACCAAAGCATGGGCGCAGTACAAGGATCTGCCGTCAATTAGCCACAACCTGCTCCATGAGGTGAGCAAGCTCAAGGACGTCGAAGTGCAGTAAACGCGCATGAAAAAAGGCAGCTCCAGAATCAACTGCGGCTGCCTTTTTAGTAGGTGAGGAACGACTTTCTTAGATGACGGGATTTATGGCAATCATGCTGGCCACACCTTAAGGTAGGCTCAGGCTCACCGGCACCTTTTATCTCGAGGTGTAGGCTGTTGTCAGCACTCCCCCTGCATCCGTCGGTCAGTTAAGAGATAACTCATCCCTTGCCTTGAGGGCCGCCACTACTCGTGCAAGGCCGCTGAATGCCCTCTGTGGTCATTACCTTGGAAGTAGATCTTCACGGAGAGCTGCTGCTCATGAGAGGAGGTGTGGCTGTGCCCTCTTTGCCAAAGCCCAAGGATATTTTAGAAAAACTCAAAGCCCTGCTTTTTGAGGTAGGCAATAATGCCTGCAGCATCGCATTTCATACCAATCAGCATGACCTTTACCGAGTCAGTCCAAGTGGCGTCCTGCTGGTTGTAGCGACGGCCCTTGTAGTACTGACGCATCTTCTCGTCATACTGCGCCAGCTCCTCAGCATTGAACGGATCGTGGTACTCCTCGTCCATGAAGAGCCAGCTCTGTGGTAAGCGTGGCTTTTGCTCCTCGATGTACTCAGGATCTGGCACACCTAAGCACAGCGCTAATAATGGAACCACGCCCTGTGGCAGCTTTAAGAGCTCCGAGACAGCGGCGATGTTACGGCGAAAGCCACCGACAATGACACCACCTAAGCCCTGTGCCTCAGCTGCGACAAAGGCATTCTGGCAAGCGACCGTGCAGTCATTAAGGCCGGTCATGATGAAGTTGAAGCCATATGGTGGCTTGATGCCCGCCACGTGCTCAAGCTTGGTGACATCTAAGCAGAACACTAAGAAGTGCGAGCATTGGGCAATGTGCTGTTGCTCACCGGCTAAGTGCGCGATCTGCTCCAGCTTAGATTGATCCTGCACGGCAATCGTCGTCACTAATTGGAGGAAGCAGGAACTGGAGCTCTGGGCAATGGCAGCGTAGATTTGCTGCATTTGCTCAGGGGTGATCTTAGCGCCCGTAAATTTACGGATTGATTGGTGGTTCTTGAGCACTTCTAAGGTGTGCTGTGCCTTTTCCTCTACGCTCATATGACCTCACTTTTCTCGATAAAACCGTTAGCCCCAATGCAGCTTACGCTTAAACACACGATTAAGCTCAAGCGCAAGCGCAAAGCAGCATGTGCTGCTATAGCAGCCGCAACAGCTGCGGCAGAAGCAGGGAACGACTGACTTCATAGATGACGGAGTTTAAGGGCAGCGTGGGTGTCCCACCTTAAAGATAGGCTCAGGCTCGCCAGCACCATTCATCTCGAGGTGAGGCAAGTACCAGCACTTAACCTTTTATCCTGCACCTATTAGATCACTCCTTCCCCGCAGCGGCCAGCTCTGAGCTGATTATCGCTCTAAAAGCACCACCCAGAGTGATTATGCGCTGCACCTGAGAAAATGGGCTCTACTCAGAGTTTGGTGGATACCAAAAAGCAGCAGCGCCCTGCGATCAAGCAGGGAACCCCATGTGATGGCGTTTGGCGTGACCAACCTTGGAAGGAGAGCCAGAAAATGTAACCGGCTTCCTACCAGAGCGCACCGAGACGCTGTGCTGAGCAGTGCTAAATGCTGCTTGCTACAGGGCTCTACACAGGGATGTGGTACAGCTGTGCGCGATCCACACTGCCACACTGAGCACGATCAAGCATAATGGCGTCCAAAATAGTTAAGGCCAGCATCGCCTCAGCAATTGGCACCGCGCGGATACCCACGCATGGATCATGGCGGCCCTTTGTCACCAGCTCAGGGATATCGTGACCAAACTTATCGACCGAGGCACCTGGGCTTAAGATCGAGGATGTTGGCTTAAAGGCCATACGCACGCGGATATCCTGCCCCGTGGCGATGCCACCTAAGATGCCACCGCTGTGATTGCTGGCAAAGCCCTCATGGCTCATAAGGTCACGTGCTTGCGTACCGCGCATCGCGGCCATGGCAAAGCCATCACCGATCTCGACACCTTTAACGGCATTAATGCTCATCATGGCATGGGCAATGGTGGCGTCTAAGCGCGCAAAGATAGGACTACCAGTGCCTACAGGCACGCCATGGGCGCGCACTTCAATCACCGCACCGCAGGAATCGTGCTCCTGCCGAATCTGATCGATGTACGCCTCTAACTGCTGCAGCATCTCTGGGGAGCCGTCAGCAAAGTTAAAAGGATTCTCTAAGGCTGCCTTGGGGTCGTACTTATCAGTACTAATGGAGCCAATGGCGGTAACACAGCCACTGACATGTACATCAAAGAGCTGGTCTAAGACCGCTTTGGCTACGGCACCGGCAGCAACGCGCATGGCCGTTTCGCGGGCGGAAGCACGGCCGCCACCACGGTAGTCACGGATACCGTACTTTACAAGATAGGTGTAATCGGCGTGGCCAGGGCGAAAGGAGTTCATGATGTCAGCGTAATCTTGCGAGCGCTGTGAGGTGTTCTCGATCATGAGGCCGATTGGCGTGCCGGTGGTTTTGCCCTCAAAGACGCCTGAGAGGATTTGCACGGCGTCAGCTTCGTTACGCGGGGTGCCAAAGCGGGTACTGCCTGGGCGGCGGCGGTCTAAATCCTTTTGGATATCTTTGACGCTGATAGTAACGCCTGGTGGGCAATTGTCGATAATGCAGGCTAAAGCTTTGCCGTGAGACTCACCGCAGGTGGTGACGGTAAAGATGTCACCAAAAGTATTGGCACCCATTGTTGTTTCGTCCTAAGAAAACCGTGTCGTGGTGGAGGCGGGGCGGGTATGATCTGGGAATGTTCGTGAGTATCCTCAAAAGCAAATCTCAAAGGAGGTAACTGCCTACAATCCATGTTTTCCCTGAGAGTAGGTGTTTGCTAAGGCTTTACTCTTGAGATAAGGCGCCGTTAGGCGCTTTGAGGTTATCTACGGAATTACCCAGATACGGGCTTAGTAGCAGTAGTTTACAAGGCGGAGCGCCCTGAGCGCAGTGATGGTGCGTAGCAGTGCAGAAAAGTAGCTGTGGAGAGCGTAGCGCAAGTTGCGGCAGCAGAGCAGTCGCATGAAGAGGTCATTGCCTACAAGCAGGTGTTTTACCCTGAGAGCAGGTATTTGCTGCGGCGCTACTCTCGCGATAAGGTGCCGATAGGCGCTTTGAGATTACCTACAGGCACATGGCACTGCTCTGCACCGCCATCTGCAGATGGTTCTCAGCAACGCACCTCTGCTGTGAGCTTATTGCGAGTGAGCGCCGCTATAGCTGTAATCAGCAGCTTAGGAGGCTTGCTCCTAACGTGCTGAGCTTACACCTGCGCAACACCAAAAGTGTTACCACTAAGGATCATGCTCAGATCAGCTCAGCACAAAGGGCTATCACAAGGAGCAAAGGACAAGCGGCGCTAGCGCGCCTTTATCTCAAGGTGAGACTGCTGACCAACTACTGCCTACCTCATGGTAAAACGTAGCACCCTAAGGCAGCATGAGATGGGCAGAGCTGAGCACACAACTCACAGGGCTTGGCCCTGTACCCTCAAGGGGCTTGTCGTACCTTGCCTCGAGATAAGAAGCTATAGCCTGCCCCCTTTGCGCTTACTGACGCTAACCTAAGGTGTAAGCACTACTGCGCCGTAGTGTCATCCTTGTCTGCAGGCATTTGCGCCGCAAAAGCAGGAGCGCAAATCTCCAGCTGGTCAGCAGTGAGCAAGAACACACCACTACCGCCTTTTTTCAAGTCAATGAAGAGGAAAGGCACATTAGGATAGGTCTCAATGAGGTTCTCCTCAGTGTTACCCACCTCCACAATGAGCACGCCATCATCAGTTAAGTAATCACGTGCTTGCGCCAAAATTCGCCGCACGCAATCTAAGCCGTCAGCACCTGAGCCTAACGCTAACGCTGGCTCACGATGATACTCATCAGGCATATCCGCCAAATCCTGCGCATTGACGTATGGTGGATTGGCCACAATCAAATCGTAGCGACTCCCCTCAGGTACAGATGAGAACAGATCGCTCTTAATCGGCACCACGATGTTTTCTAAATCGTAGGCTTCAATGTTGTGCTGCGCCACCTCTAAGGCATCATCACTGATGTCCACGGCGTCCACTTCGCACTCGCCATCAAACTGCAGCGCAATGGCAATAGCAATACAGCCCGAGCCCGTGCACATGTCCAACACCCGCTCTGGCGCCTTTGTCAGGTATGGGCGGAACTCATTATCAATGAGCTCTGCAATCGGCGAGCGCGGAATGATGACACGGCGGTCAACATAGAACTGATGGCCCGCAAAGAACGCACGGTGCGTCAGGTATGGGGTAGGAATGCGCAGTTTGGTGCGCGCAATCGCCATCTTGGCAATTAGCTCACGCTCGGCGCGCGTCAGACGCGAGTTTAAGGTCGAGTCATCGCATGGCGGCTGTAAGAACATCACCGCCTGTACCAGCTCTAAGGCCTCATCCCAATAGTTGTCGGTACCATGGCCCACATACACGCCGTGCATGGAAAAGAGGGTCACAAGGTAGCGCACCACGTCTTGTACCGTGTAAAGCTCTTCTGTCAGAGCTGAGATAATCTGCGCACTATCAGGCAAGTGGTAAAAGGAATCATCGAGGCTCTGCGTGACCTTATTGAGCAGCTCCTCAGAGACGAGTTCGTCTCCATCTGCGATGTCTTGCATAAAGTCATCAGCAGCCATAGCCGCATCTTGTGCGCTTGCTGACAGCTTCTCGTGCAGGCCCTGCGGCACCTCAGCTTCGTTATTGCCCTCACGCTCTTGCTCGCGGGTGACAGCCTCAGCGCTGCTACCCTCGTCTAAGTCCTTCCACAAATTATCGTCGCTCATAGCTCTACACACTACCAAGGATCATGGCCGGTGCGGCCACGGTTGTCGGCTCTAAAGATAGCACACTTACCCGCTAAAAACGACAAAACCCCAGCAGCATTGAACTGTTGGGGTTTTTTGCAGACAAATAATAAGGATAATCCAGCGCAACCACTGCTCGCCCAACACTCAGGGGAACAGGCGGCTGTTTGACCCTGCGCCTTCTTCTGTTGGTACTTCGCTACGTTGAGATAGGTTGTTCGCCGCAACGGGCGCTCGTGGTTACTGATAGCGAAGATTGGTAGGACGGGAACGGACTAAGAAAGTGGCGATGATCTTGTTAACTTCACGCGCGACCTGTCGCTCGATCGGGGTGGAGTTTTCATTCACAACGACCTTTCCTCCGTCGAACTTGAAAACGCCTTGCTCGGCGATCTCAAATTGGCCCTTGAAGAAAGACGCAACATGCTTAGCAATGAGTCGTGGCGCATAGATCTTAAAAAGACGCATAACGCAGCGAATTACTCCTTACACAACCTAGGTTTGTTTGCTTGATGGCTGTAAAACCATCATAATGCATCTTCATCAAAAAGACATTAAGCAGAAGTGAAAATCTGCCGCAAATACGGCGGCAAAAGCGCAAATTGTGAGCTAGATTCGATTTTTAGATCTATAGCCCCCTGCGGGAATGCGAATTTTGTGCACTTTTGGCAGAAGTGTATGTTTACCGTAGAACGCGCAAAATGGCTAGGTTCAGCATGGACAAAAGCTGATAAACATGGGCAAAACACGGGATCTAGCGGCAGCAGGCTGGGCACCATGTGGAGTACTAACTGCACTATAAGGTGTTAGGCAGGCACTGGAGTGGACGCAATGACAAAGCGGGGGGCACAAACAGCCGCGTGCACGGACACAAGTGAGCTACAAGGAAGTCTAACCTACTACTAAGGGATATGGCGCTAAAAGGACGGTGCGGGAAAGGAGAGCGTTTAGGCGGGACATGGATAGATGGCTACAAGACCACCAACTACAGGAGGGATACAATGCTGACAGGAAAAAGCGTTCAGGGCAAAGGGCACGGGGCCTTAGTCTCAGCACAGCACAGCAGCGTACTGAGAGCACACACAGCAGACACTGCGTCCACTCTTGTGAGCACACACGCTACCTTGCAGACAGATCGGTAACTGCAAGAGGCTACCAACACTACAAGCTAAAGGCTATAGGCTGGATACGAATCGAGACGCGGCACCGCCGTACTCTTGCTGCTGCTCTTTTTGTGGGTAGCAGCTGATAGCTGCGCTAACACGCGCTGGGAATGCAGCATAGGCTTTTTGCTGTTGCTGGTAAGCACCGTCACCTGATCGGCACTTGGCTCCGCTACATGGCGCGTAATCCCCTGCACCGAGGTATAGGCGCTCAGCATATTGGCCGCATGTGGCCACAAAGCCACGCCCGCCGCTCCAGCTGACGCCGCCACCGCAGCCGCCGCTGCGGTTGGTACCTTGATGCTACCTGCAGGAATCGCTTGCAGCTTTAGTTCACAATTGGACGTAAGAAATTGACTGGGCGCAAAAGCTTGACCGTGACCCTTACCCTCTAAAATTAAGGCACCTGCCGTAAAGAAGGTGGGCAGCTCTAACTCACGATGGCAAAAGGCGGTACTTAAGCACACCACCTGTGGGATGTGCGACACCAAAAGCACG
Source organism: uncultured Succinivibrionaceae bacterium (assembly GCA_949286015.1). Taxonomy (GTDB): domain Bacteria; phylum Pseudomonadota; class Gammaproteobacteria; order Enterobacterales; family Succinivibrionaceae; genus Anaerobiospirillum. Next base: position 16,742 of record CASEBB010000119.1, read on the forward strand.
GTGTCATTCTCGTCGCAGACACTCTCAATGTAATCTACAGCAAGGTCAGTGTTGCCATAAGGTGCGAGCTCATTTAACACCTGCACCGGTGGCACCTCACGACCGCGCAACAGGTCGTGCACGATGTTGGCTGTCTGCAAAGCTCTCGTCTTGGAGGAGCAAAAGATCTTGGTGATGTGAAAAGCGCTGGCCAGCTTGAGGCCAGTTAAGCGTGCTTCCTGCTCGCCCTTAGCGCTTAATACGCGCTCGGCGCCCTGAAACACAGCATCGCCATGGCGCATGATTATGACTTGCATCACCGTCACCCCAACAGTCGTTGCTACCTTGCGGCCTTAACCTAATGTCCTTGCAGGTCGCGACCACCACAGCTTGAACCTCTGGCGCGAAGCTCAATTACAGGTAGGCTGACTCTTTTCCTTTCTTCCTTGAGACCGGTCTAGCGCAGATATCGCTCCTGACCGCCCAAAGAAGCAGCTACACATGCTCACCAGAGCGTGCACGTACCCCCTACTCTTAACCGCCCGTCAGCAAAACAGCGCAGGCGATAGCGTGGGCACGCTCACAAACATGCGGTTTAAGCTTCAGCGCAGCCTCTTTTAAGGCCGTGCGCAGCTAACACCACACATTCATGCGTAGAAAAAGAGAAAATGGCTTATTTAAGCCAAAAAATCAATGTGACCCGTAACATTCGTAAAGCAAATAAAAGGCGCCCATGGCACCTCAAAAAAGCAATACCAATGCATATCTCTAGCCGGTGGCAACTGTCTTTGCGCTTCTTTAAGCCCATGGTGAGGGCAGCAGAGACAATTCCACTTTTGCTACAGGTTAATTTTAAGCAAAGAGGCCCTCACAAAGCTATGCTCTGCTTTCACTTTATTGACCGAGCTCACAAAGTATTTATCTATTGAGGGTGGCAAGGTGCTGCACGTGGCTGGGACTGGTGACCTGTAGGGGCAGCTATCAGGTGCGACATCTGACGTAAAGTAAGACTCCCCCTTAGATGGTGTTTTCTTCTGCCCAAACAAGGTAAATAAGCTCTATCTGAAGGGTGGTTACTTATTGATAGCGCTAGTAGTGTTGTGCTGGTAACTGGGTGTTGTTAGTGGTGGTGGTGGTGGTGCTTCGTCTATTATCCTTGCCACTTCTCTTGAAGCCTCCCCAGTCTTACGACTGGGGATTCTCCTGGACCAGAAGAAGCCTTTTCGGCAAAAGTAGGCGTGACACTTGCGTGCCCTTGATAGTCC
>CASEBB010000120.1 GCA_949286015.1 uncultured Succinivibrionaceae bacterium
GCACATGGAGACTTCACACTAATGGTGCCGTTTGCCTCTTCAAGCTCACAGCACAGAGGCGGCGTCAGAGCTTGCTCTTGCTTGTCGTCGCTCAACGCTAATCCCTGCAGGTAGTGCGGTAGATGCGGCTGTAAGGCCTTGATAAGCTTTTGCAAAGTAGCTTCTGAATGGGGGCGACGACGTTTCATAATGTTTCCTCGGAAATAGATGTCCGCAAGAGATACGTCGCGGTAGCGACGCTTGCTGATACCTATCAGGTTGCTGCATCAAGGGATCTCACCCCACCTCAGAGGACGATTTTAAGCCCATAACATAGGGGAAAAAATACGCAAGATGGGCAAACACTCTCGAAAGATGCAGCTTGCCGCCAGTAAAACAGTACCCGCCTAAACAAAACGGCCCCTGCTTGCACAGAGGCCGTAGGCTTCATGGGGCTCACCCTAATACAGGTAAGCCCTGCTCTTACTGCTGGTCGCTGTCTTTAGCTCCCTTAGAGCGGCGCACGCTAGGACGCATCTGCCCCTCATCCTCAGACAGCCCCTCACTAAAGCTATCCTCAAAAGGATCGTCAAAGTCGTCAATCAGCTCCGCTGCGAGAGAGGCCAGCGAGTTGTTGTTCTTGGTCTTGGCACTGTGCTGTGGATTGGCACTGGTCGTCGCCTGTAAGTACGCCAGCGTTGCATCCTCATCTGTAATGCCACTGTGCTCTAAGAGCTCTTCATCGCTGTCAGCATTAAGCGAGGTGGCGACCACATCCGCAACCGCCTCTTGCATCGCCTTGACGCCTTCACCGGAGTTGTCTTGAGCACCGTGCTCCGCATTTAAGAGCCCATTATTAGCCCCACTGGAGATAAAGCGCTTTGGTGTCGCAAAGACCACATCCTGTGGCACCTCCGCCTTGTGTTGTTCCTTGACATTAGGCTGTGCTTGTGGCTCCTCAGTGCCAGAGCCCGAGCGTGCCAAGATGTCAGCAGTGGCATCATCCTTAGCCTTGTAGGCAGGAGAGATCACATCAATCGCGTTGTAGTTAAGTGGTTGATTGCTGCTGTCACCACGAATCGTCGCACTCAGCTCCTCAAAGCTCGGATGGGTGTACTGGGCACGCACCATTACTGTTTGCTCTGGGATTTGTGGTGGCAGCGGCGCAACTGCAGGTTGCAGCGTGGCATTTAAATCTAAGTGCAGCTCTGGCGCTGCCTCGGCACTAGCGCTCGATGCGGTCTCTGGCTCTTGGGCAGAGGTGTTCTGCGCAGCAGCAGGAGCAGCGTCTTCAGGGGCAGTGGACGCAGGAGCAGCTCTGTGCGCAGTATCATCATCCGGCTCCGCTGCTGTAGCTTCAGCAGCTGCCTCTGCACGCTCTTGCGCCTCTTGCTCTGGCTCTGTTGCTACAGTAGCTTCAGACGTAACCTCGGTAGCGTCTTCCTGATTGTCAGCAGGCGCCGTCTCCGCAGTAGCTGGGGTGGCTACCTCATTTTCAGCTTTAGTTTCATCTTCAGCCACAGAGTCAGCCGCAGTGACATCCGCAGAGCTCTCTACCTCAGAACTGGTGTCAGCACTCGTAGCAGGGGCAGAGTCATTTTCAGTCTCAGCTGCTGTGGCCTCTGCTGCAGTGTCATTAGCTACAGTCTCGGCTGTAGCCTCATGCTGCTCTACTGCGGTATGAGGACTGAGCTTGAGCTTGTCTGCAAGGCTCTGCTCCCCCTCAGCTTGCTCCTGCGCGCTGCTTACAGCTTGCGCCGTCACAATAGTGTTGGCACTCAGGGCTGTAACCTCTGGCTCAGGTGCACTCTCCTCAGCTTGAGGCTCAGGAATAATGACCACACGCTCACCGCTTGGGGGGATCGTATCACTAGCACTGTCACTTACGGTCTCGTCTGCAGCAGAGTGCTCCTCTTCTTGCTGGGCTTGTTCTGCCGAGGCAGCCAGCACCAGATTTAAGCTGGCTTCCATACTGAGGTCGGCATCACGCCGCAAGTCCGCTGCCTGTTGCACCGCACGCAGGCTCTTTTCACCAGAGCTTAAGGTAGTGCTGCTGTGGCTGTCCTGAGCAGGGCTTGGCGCGGCAGGGGCGGCTGTATCTGCGCTTTCCTTGCTGGCAGCGCTGGACGGAGCATCCGTGCTTACCGTTTCCTCTGTCACAGTCGCAGCTACTGCAGTGATCTCAGCTTCGCTCTCAGCAGTGTCTGGCGTGACTTGCTCTGCCACGGCCTCGGACTCGGTCTCTGGTGCTGCGCTGTCTGCTAAAGTGCTGCTCTCTGCTACCTCTAGCACGCTACTGCTGTTGTCTGCAGCCATAGCCGTAGCCGAGAGCATAGCCTCCGCCGCTAAAAAGCCATCAGGGGCACTTGCTGGGTTAGTGGCATAGGCACTACTGCCCGTCATTTCCTCTGCCGCAGCGCTGGCAGTGGCTGTGTCCTCAGTGGCGGCAGCGGCCGTAATCTCAGGAGATGCAGCAGCAGAGCTCTCCTCATCTGGTGCCGCGCTGACACTAGCTGTATCAGCATCTGCATCAGCAGTGGTGCTCAGGGGGACAGCGTCAGTCAGAGTGGTGTCACTTACAGTGCTCTCAGCACCTACAGCGGCACTGCTCTCCGCTGTCTCGGAGGCACTGTCAGTGGCCAAAAAAGCAGAGGTGCCCACCGTGCTGTCATCACTGGAGGCTACCGCTTCGCTGGCGCTTACTGCGTCTTGGTCGATACTGGGCGTGGCGGCCGTGCTCTCGCGGGCAGTCTCTGTTTCAGTGGCCACTGTGGCGGCACTGGCGCTCTCCACTGGGGCCGCGTCAGTTGCTGCAACAACAGCGGCGGTGGCAGTGGCAGCTGTAGCTGCAGTGGCACTGGCGTCACCCTCAGCAGGACGTGGCTTAAACTTGCGCTTTAAGCGCTTGTACTGAGACTTGGAGATCTTGCCCTGACTTAAGGCTGTCTCTAAGTCAGCTAATTCATCCTCTTCTGTGCGGGCAGCACTCTGGGCAATGGCTGCAGTAGCAGTGGTCTCAGATACGGCAGCGGCAGTTGGGGCGCTGGCTTCAGCAGCACTGACATCGGCAGCGGTAGCAGTTGCTGTCTGATTCTCTGCACTTGGGGCGGCAGCGCTCGCGGCCTCTGCTGCGGCCTCAGTCTCTGGCTCCACCTCGGCACTGCTGTAAGGCGTTGCACTACCATCAGAGACAGGAGCTGTAACAGCAGCGGCGCTCTCGGCTGTGACCTCTGCTGCTGGCGCAGCAGCGGCGCTTGGCTGCACTGGAGCTTCAGCTTCTGCAGTGGTAGCAGCGCTGGCTGCGATCTCTTCAGTATCAGCGGCGGTGGCAGCTACAGTAGCGCTAGCCTGCTCTAAAGCAGGCGTGCTCTCCACAGATGCATCTGGAGCACTTACTTGCTCACTCTCAGTGACGGCAGTTGCAGTGACAATGGCGTCTGCTGGTGGCTCAGCTGCATCAGCTGCTGTTGCCACTGGCTCCGCATCAGGAGCTTGAGGCTCTGCAGCAACACTTGGCGCGGTCTCGGCTGCGTCTGGTGCTTGCTCTTGAGTCTGCTCTGGTGCTGCCTCCAGCTCTGCGCTCATCTGCTGCTCTTCTTGTTGGGCTAGCTCTTGCGCCTGCTGCTCTTGCTTGGCTTGTAAGGACGCCAGCTCGCGGGCACACTCAGCAGCATTGTGTGCTGCCAAAGACTCCATCATCGCTGCCTTTTGCAGCGCATCAAAGAGTTTTTCCGTCTGCGCCTGTGCGGCGGCCTTACGCTCCTTTTCTGCTTGCTCTTGTGCTTGCTTGGCTAAAGCGGCTTCATTCTCGCGCTGTGCTTGCAGCTGCTTTTGTGAGACGACGCGAATCTTGTAATCACCCGAGACGGTCGAGCCATCAGCAGTCTTAAAGTCACTAAAGTCGTAGCCCCCCTCACTCTCGTCACTTCCCGTAGCGGCACTGGCAGCAGGAGCGGTAGCCGCACTTGGGGTCACGGCAATAGCCGTTGGGTGTGCAGGTACGTCCTCAACTTCTTGTGGCTCTTGACGGGCTAAGGCTGCGGCTAAATCAGGAGAGGTGCTCGAGATAGCAGTCGCCGTGCTCGACTTCACCGCTACGGCATCAGCCACATGTTGTGGGGCGGTAGGGTCAAGGCGCGAGGCAAACTCACCCTTGCGGGCGGCAGCGGCGGCCGCTGCGGCGACGGCATCGTCTGTACCCTTTTTGCCATTAGCGGTGACAAAGTCCGCAAAGGTACGATCAATCTGCGGCTGTGGTGGTAATGGGCGGCGCTCAATAGCGGTATTACCCACATTGCTTTGTGGCTTGACCTTAACGCGCTTCGCACTTTGCTCTTGCTCTTGCAGCAGCGCTGGCGCTAAGGAGCTTTGGCCTACCGTAATAGTGCTGACCGCAATCTCTTCACTCTCTGTTGCCGCGCTGTTGACGAGATCGGCAGGGCTAATCATTCCCTGTGGAGTCGACACTAAGGTGGCAGGCTCATGTCGTGTGGCGGTAAGAGCTTCGTGGGCGCTCGTGCTCAGGGCCTGAGAGGCAGTCTCCTGCGCCTCGGCCTGCACGGCGGCATCATACTCTGTGGCCATGACGCTACCAGCATCAAGAGCAGACTCAGGGAGAGGATAGGCGTCCTTTGTCAGGTTACGCTCGAGGTGCTCTTGGGCGGCTGGTACCGAGATAATAGTGGTGTCGTTATTAGTAGCAGGAATAAAGCTACGACGCTGGTACACTGGAGCGGTAGGAGTTGGGGCCGGTTGCGGCTTCTCCTCAGGTAAGAACTCCTCAGGGGTACCAATAAAGGCACCCTGTTGCAGCTGATGGAAGTTATCTGCGGCAAAGGCCTCTTGGGCCGATTGTTCGGTTACGGCTTGATCACGCCACCAAGGGGTGTGCTCAGGGATAAATTGGCGAGCGCTGCTCTGACCTAAGGCCGTGTTATAGCCGCTTCCCTCGGCGCGGTCAGCCTCTTCATTAAGGCGTCCGGTGCCTAAGTTATGATGCGTGGTGCTTACATTCTGCGTCGTGTCCGCACCTATAGAGTGAGCCATAGCCGTAGCGGCATTAATTGGTGGCAGGGGGTTAACGCGATTGCGGTTATCAATAATCGCCGTTTGCGCGGACATGGCCGTAGCCTGTTGTGGGGCGGGCGCTGCTACTGGCGCAGCTGTCATAGGGATGATGTTAGCGCTGCCCTGATCTTGTAAGGCCCGCGCGCGCTGCTGATACTCCGCAGCCGAGCGCTTTTGGTAATCAGCTGTGGTGACGGCCGTTAAGGAGGGAGTACGCTTCCCTTGGGTGGCTTGCTCGGCAAACTCAGCACCGTAGGCATAGCTGGAGACGGAAGTAGCGTGCGAGAAAGCCTGATGATAAGGCGCGTGCTGATCAGCAAAGGCAATAGCGCTGTCCGATGGGATGTAGTTTGGATCCTCATAGAGGCGCGTATTGACGTTTGGCAGCTGCAAGTGCTCGAGCATCGAGGTGCCGGTGCTGATAGGATCATCGTAAGGTGGGATCTCGTAGGTGTCACCAAACTTAGCACGGGCAATCTGTTGCGCGGCTTTGACGGCCATTACGGCCTTATTGGCATGAGCCTGTAAGCTGGCGATATAGGCCTGTGCTTGGGCACGCGTCTGTGCGGAAACAGGTGCTGGTTTATTGCCAACCGTGCTTCGCCGCTGCGATGGCAGTGGTGCTTGACTCTGCGCTTGGGCTTGAGTTTGCGTGCGGCTGCCATTGCTGTGCAGTGGCACATTGGCAGGGGCGTTAAAGGGGGCAGGGGCGCCTTGTAAGTGGTTAGCGCGTGGCATAGCAGGAGTGTTTTGTTCTGATGGTTGTGGCGCAGCAGCGGCAGCAGCCATGGCTTCGGCTACGGTAGGACCGGTTGAATGTTGATTCGTCATGGTTGCACCACTATTCTGAGCTGGTTGAGAAGAGGAAGAAACTTGTGCCGCTGCAGTATCAGGGCGTTTGTCTGTGCTGAGCGCTGCTGCCGCCTTATCTGCCGCCATATCAGACACCTGAGTAGGCGTCGGCTGTTGGCCTTGAGCGTCTTTGTCAGTGGCGGTCACCGTCACCGCAGGAGCTGTGTTTGGTTGCGGTGGGGCTGTGCCCTGATCCGCGCTGTCTTTACTATCTGCGCTAGCCGTACTGGCAGCACCTTGAGCTGGAGCCGTCTCCGGCGTGGTCGCTGTAGCGGCAGTGGCGGTCGCCGGTGCAGGCGGCGCATGGTGATAGGTGGTAATGGTATTGCGGTCGTAGAGCTCGGGATGGGCCTGCTCCGGTGTATGGTGCGTGGTCTGTTGCTGATAGACCCCGTCCACTGCTGAGGTGATCACCGTATTGTCGCTGTAGGCCTCATCGACCTCATTACCCTGAGCGCTAACTCTGCTCGGTGGCAGCAGGGCGCTCTTAGTGGCGCCATAGGCGGCGCCATAGCCAGCAGCGTTAGCGATGCTGGCGCGTTGTGCTCCGCTTGCTGGCGGTGCAGGGAGCAGGGCGCTACTGCCCATGGCCATGCTGGCCTCTGGTTGGGGCAAAGGAGGAAAGTAAAGCTGACGGGCATTGCCTTTACCCTGACCATTTAAGCTGTGCCACAGCTCTTGTAAGGTTTGCTTAGTGCTGATGTGCGTGGCCGAGCGGGGCGTGACTGGTACTTTTTGCGCCTGCGGGTTAAAGCGGGAGGCGGAGATAAAACTGGTGCTGTCCCAATCTTGAGGCGTGGAAAAGTCTTTAAAGGACGGCAGCACCTTGCGCGTGGTGCCGCGTGCATTGGGGCTGCTGTTGCCCGTGGCGGCGCGATCCGCGAGCGTGAGGCCTGTAGTGGAAGTGGAGAAGAGGGCGCGGGCCAGTGGTGACAACTTGATCTGGGGGGCGGCTTTGAGCGCACGTGGGGCAAAGCCCTGATAAGGGGCACAGATTTGCTGCCATGAGGCCCCCACGCGTGGCTCGTAGATGGAGCTTAAGTTGGTAAAGCCATATTGGCCGACACTCAGGGCATCTGCACCTTGGGGTAAGGCCAGAGCGGTATGACGGGCGCTGCGTGCCGCTGGCAGCTGGGCTGGGGCATTGTTAGCCGCGTAAGCGACGGTAGTGGCACGCAAACCAGCGTAAATAGGATTGACCTTAGCGGCTGGGTGGGCACAGACTGCGTCAGGGTAGAGTGAGGTCTGGCTTAAAGCTTGGGCCTCGGCTAGAGCCTTTTGGGCTTGTGCTTGCGCCTTAGCTACTGCTTGCTCTTGCTCTTGGACAAAGGCACGGGTACGGTTGCGTGGCAACCACGCGCGATCGATCTTTTTGTCAGCTGGCAGCAGGGCGGCCTTGACGGGAGTGCTCAGTAAGGAGGGCGAGACACTGGCTGTGACACTGTAAAACTGTGGCTGGTACTTAGCGTCGTCGGCAGAGGCAGCAAAGTTATCGTTGACGGTATTGGCCGTAGGGATAGGGATTTCCTGAGGGATAAAGGCGATCTCTTGGCCTTGGTGGTAGTAGCTCCAGCGATAAGGTGCGAGGTGTGGCTCGTCGTTTACCTGACCATAGGCAGGGACAGTGCGTCCGGCTTTAACTTTATCGGCGGTAATGAGGCTAGGCTGTAGCTGCTGGCTGGCGGCAATAGTATCTTGCACTTGTGCCTGTGCGCGCACGGCACGCACTTGGGCCTGATCGCTCTCGGAGAAGGCAGCAGGGGCGAGACCTACAGGAATGAGATCACGGATACGATTGTGCTCATCAAGCAGCAGGTGCAGCTTACTACCTTTAGGCTGACCGTAACGGGTGCAAACAGAGATCACTTCTGCGGCAGCTTCTTTTTGTACGCCGATGAGCTGACGATTTTGCTTTTGCAATAAGCCGGTCAGCGGGTCGAAGAAGGCTTGTCTCTCGTAGAAGTAGACATCGCCATTGGGCTGTTTTTTCAGCTCAATAGCGGTTTTGATCGCGCTGTTAACAGTCATAGGAAAATAACCAATCCCCTTGCCTCGGGCAGTTGCTGCGTCACGGTGTGCTGTCTTTATCTGCATAAAGCATGTGGCTCAAGCAGCTTTTTGGGCGACGTCGGCACAGTCAGGGGTTATTGTAGCGAAATAATGTGGCTACGTCGCGCCTTTTAGGCGGCTAATGTCAGAGAGTGGCTAATTTTCCTTGCGGAGCGGGGGGAGAAGAGTGAGGGAGCTTTTTCTCTTGATGAGCCCAGCTACTTGTCATTAACCTACCGCCGAGGTGCGTCGATGTAGCGACGCTGCGGAGGCAACTCTGAGGCAGCGGATAAAACACTGCCTCAGCGCCGCATAAGAGAGCTCACCTACCTCGAGATATACCTTGCGATAAAGGGGGCAGGTGAGTTTGAGCAGGATCAGATCTTGAGGCTGTCTGGGATAATTTTGCTCAAGCTGATAAACACAAGGGTTATGCTGTGGAAACAGACTACCTCGAGGTAAAACTTGAGTGCAAAGTGAGGCACTGCACCTCAGTTTTGGCATCAGCCCCTTGTTTTAGCCAATCTACCTTTAAGTAGGTGACCAAGAAACGACTTATTTATGCGCTTTGTAACCATGAAGATTGAGCTTTGCTGCAGATGGGGAACGCAATGATGGCCCTCATTGTGGTTAGGGGAGTGCTGGGCAGCGCGGCGTAAAGAGTGCACTCTTAACCAAAAATACAACCGCATTGGCACTTTTAGTTGCCTCTCCTTGACCGACATTTAGACTCATCCTTAAGATGCGGTCATGAGCCAGTACAGTAGTACAGGAGGTGTCCCATGGCAGGAAGTGAGCACGATTTCGCCCTTTTGGTCGAGAATACTGTTGTCGATGACGCGCCAGCAGCATCAGCGGCAGCTGCAGAAGCAGCTGCCGCCACGCCGTCACAATCATCGTTGCAAGGCAAGATCGCGCGCCAATACTACGATAATGGCATCCTTCGCTACGAGTGCACGCTGGTCAGGGGCCGTGAAGAGGGTGAATGCCGCGCTTACTACGAGAGCGGCGCTCTCAAGTACGTCTGCCACAAGAAGCAAGGCAAAATGCAGGGGCCTGCGCAGCACTTTTACGAGAATGGCGCCTTATTTCAGGAGATGTACTTTGCCAACGATCTGCGTGAAGGCAACGTGCGGCAGTACTTTGCAAATGGGCAGCTTAAGGCCGAGATCCCTTTCTACAACGGCAAGGAAGAGGGTGAAGCGCGCAGCTACTACATTACCGGCCACCTCAAAGAGGTCATTCCTTTTCATGGGGGCGAGGTCGCGGGCGTGATTAAGCGCTTTTATCCTGGCGGGATGCTCTTTGAGGAGAGCGAGCAGCACTCCGGCCTGTGGCAGGGCGCGCACAACCTCTACTACGACAATGGTCAAGTGCAATTTACCAGCATGATGCGCGATAACAAGCTGCACGGAGTAACGCGGGAGTACTCGCAAAGTGGTGTGCTCTTACATGAGTTTCCTTTTGTCCACGGTGTGGTGATGGGCATGGCTAAGAGCTACTACGATAGCGGTGCTCTGATGCTGACTACCATGTATGAGCGCAGTAAGAGGCAGGGGTTGGAGATCTGCTTTAGCCCTGAGGGAGAGATCCTCTTTAGTGTCACCTATAATGCGGGACTGCCTATCTTTGGGGTGAGGGGACATGGTAGTTTGCACAGCAAGGTCGCCGTTGCCAATGAGGGGGCGGGCAATGCAGCCGTGTTAGCACTGGCTGCTAATGAAGAGGTCTTAGAGTCGCCAGAGGCACAGCCAAAGCCAGAGCTAGAGACTGCGTCGCGCTTGTCTGTGCTCAGTGCCGTGGTGAGTGCGCAGGAGATGACCGCAGCAGGATCGCGGCGGCTTAGTGCACAGGAACTGACGGCGTGGTCACAAGAGCGGAAGCCACCGCATGGGCTGGTGTTAGCGCCGTGGACAAAGACGGGCTTAACGCTTGCTCTTTAAGTGGTCGCAAATGTGAGCTACATGAGAGTATCTGCAAAATACGCATGTTACAATCACGCCCGCGAGACCAATGTGTCATGGTCTCAGGGCCTGCCTCGGCGGCGTTGGTCACACCTGTTGTAGGTGGAAACGAAGCGCATGGAGGCAGGAGCTTGTGTGGGTGGCTCAGCCTCAGAAAACAAAGGCCACCTCTGAGGCGCATACCACGTACTACGTAGCGTTATCGTGAGCGCTAAGCTTGTACTGTACTCTGAAGGACAAGGGTATAGTGCTGTGGTCGCTGCCGGAGGAGATCACTTCGACTATGCTGTCTTCTGCTGATCGTGATGCAGATAATGCTGTGGCGCTGGTACTGCCAACGAAAAATATTGTGCCGTCGGATCCATCACGTCCGACGGTTACAGCAAGTGCCGGTGAGGTAGAGCATGCACCTCAAGCACACCCAGAAAAGGAGTATTACGCCACTGGTACCCTCAAGCGGGTTGTGCCGCTGGTAGGGGGTGAAAAGCAAGGTGTGGAGTACATCTACTTCCCCAATGGCGCGCTGAAAAAAGAGGTGCCTTATGTGCAAGGGCAGCGTGAGGGAGAGGTGCGGCGCTACTCGCTACTGGGTAATGTCAAAAAGCTCAGTACTTTTGTGGCGGGTGTGAAGCAAGGCCTCGCGCGCACGTACTTTAAGCACGGAGAGCTGAAAACTGAGAGCAATTACGAGCAAGGGAAGCGTCACGGCGAGCTCCGGCGCTTTTATCGTAACGGTAAGCTCAAGGCTATTTCCCCATTTGTGATGGGCAAAGAGCACGGTGTGCGTCACACCTACTACGACTCTGGCATGCTCAAGAGCCGTATCACGTACCAGCATGGAGTACGTGAGGGCGAGTTTATGGAGTTTTTTGCCTCGGGGCAGATGAAGCGTAAGGGCACCTACCACTTGGGTAAGCTTCATGGCGTGTGCACTTTATTCTGGCCACATGGGGGACGCAAAGAAGAGGCGACGTACCGCTTAAATAAGCTGCACGGTGCCTTTTACGTCTACTACTCGCAGGGGCAGCTGGCGCATGAGTCGCTCTATCAGGATGATGTGCTGACGGGCGTATCTAAGGACTTTGCCTTTGAGGGGCACATCATTCATGAGGTGAGCTACAAGAAAGGCGTGCGTCAGGGGCGGGAGAAGTACTACCACGCTAACGGGATGCTGATGCTCTCGACCATGTACCGCTTAGGCAAGCGTGATGGTGAGGAGCTCTACGCAGACAACACCGGTAAGGTGCTGTTTACGGTGGTGTACGCCCAAGGCAAGCCAGTAAGTGGCAAGCGCATGGATGGCAAGGCTATTGGCCAAAATGAGCTGCGGGCTTGGGCTTACTCGCGGCTGCTGCCACGGCCTTATCGTGATCAGGGCTTCAACTAAGAGGTAAGAGGCTCTGGTGAGCGGCGCTGCCCGTGCTGCTACAGAGCGTAGCAGCGGGGTAGAGACAGGCACTCTGGTACGGCAAAAGCTGAGCCCAGAGCGTGAAGCGGAGCGTGGTGATTAGAGCAGGTCGGGATGCTGCTTATGTTATGGCATGGGTAGGGAGTAGGTAAGCAAGCAGCTGGAGTGAGGGTGGACTAAGCGCTGAGCGCGTTACTCAGCAAAGGTAATGGTGCAGTTATCGAGGCTGGCGATAGTAGTGAAGAGTACAGAAAGTTCCACCATACCTTCGCAGGGCTCCATGTGAAGGAAGTGGTGGCTACTTCCAGAGCTGAAACAAATCGTGCATACTAG
>CASEBB010000121.1 GCA_949286015.1 uncultured Succinivibrionaceae bacterium
CTATCAAGGGCACGCAAGTGTCACGCCTACTTTTGCCGAAAAGGCTTCTTCTGGTCCAGGAGAATCCCCAGTCGTAAGACTGGGGAGGCTTCAAGGCAATACAGAAACCAAAGAAGGAGCACCAAGCGCCGCTACCGCGACGTATCCCAAGAAAGTAACTGCCCTACAAGCAGGTGTTTTACCCTGAGAGGAGGTGTTTGCTGCTTCGCTACTCTCGAGCTAAGGCGCCATTAGGCGCTTTTTAAGATACCTCCCCGTTCTACTGCCTTACTCCCGCATCGGTGGCGCGGTAGGTGTCGCTACCAGCTTTAAACGAAAAAAGGCGATCACAGCTTGCGCCATGACCGCCCTTTTCTGCGCTCCGCTTAGAGCAGAGCGCTTTGGTTGTGTAGTCTCTTAGACCGTAACCACACGCATCGAATCAGTGTGACCAGACTGGCCCATAGCCACGCCAAAAGCCACCACTAACTTGTCACCCGTCTTCACCTGACCACGCTCTTGTAAGAAGCGCACCACCGTGCGTAAGAGCTCGTCACGGTTCGAGTAAGCCAAGTTATCAAAGTAGTATGGGAACACACCACGGTACATGGCCATCCAGCGCACCGCCTGCTCGCTACGGGAGAAACCAAAGATTGGCAGACCGGAGCGATAACGGGACATGAGCAGTGGTAAATGACCACTATCAGTAAAGGCCACCAGACCGTGGATGCCCTCTAAGTGGTTAGCCGCAAACATGGAAGAAACCGCAATGGTCTCTTCAGCGGTGGCAAAGGTGCGATCAGCACGATAGCTCGATCTCTTTACCTCGCTCTCAGCACCGTAGCACACCTGCGACATCGCACGCACGGTCTCTACAGGGTAATCACCAGCCGCCGTTTCCGCCGACAGCATCACCGCATCAGTACCATCGAGCACAGCGTTGGAGACGTCCATTACCTCAGCACGGGTTGGCATTGGGTTCTTGATCATGCTCTCCATCATCTGCGTTGCAGTGATCACCACACGATCTAAACCACGCGCAAAGTTAATGAGGCGCTTTTGCACGGCCATTAAGTTGGAGTCACCAATCTCCACACCTAAGTCACCACGCGCCACCATTACGGCATCAGCAGCCATAACGATGTCACGCATCGCCTCTTCAGAGGCCACAGCCTCAGCACGCTCAACCTTAGCCACAATAGCGGCGTTAGAACCAGCATCGCGTAATAAGCGACGGGCCTCTTGTAAGTCTTTACCCGAGCGAGGGAAGGAGACCGCTAAGTAGTCCACACCTAAGTTAGAGGCGTGCACGATATCCTGCTTATCCTTAGCCGTTAAGGCTGGAGCGGATAAACCACCACCCTGCTTATTGATGCCCTTGTTATTGGACAGAGGGCCGGCAACGATGACAGTGGTGTAGATCTTAGCGTTCTCGACCTTGGTCACGGCTAATTGGATACGGCCGTCGTCTAAGAGCAGGATGTCACCAGGACGCACATCATGAGGCAGGTCAGTATAGGTTAAGCCTACGGCCTCTTGGTTACCCTCATCTAAAGGCAGCTCTGCATCAAGGATAAAGATGTCACCGTGCTTTAAGAGGATTGGGCCGTCCTTAAACTTGCCAATGCGGATCTTTGGGCCTTGTAAGTCACCCATAATGGCTACAGGCAGGTCTAACTTTGCCGAAGCCTCGCGTACCATGTTGACGCGCTTTTGGTGATCCTCAAAGGTGCCGTGCGAGAAATTCAAGCGCACGACATTGGCACCGGCGCGGATTAACTCTTCAATGACACCAGGGCGATCGGTAGCTGGGCCGAGAGTAGTGACAATCTTTGTTCTACGCTTTCTTGCAGGCATGTTTATGTGATCCTAATGCAGCAACTTGACACACCCCAGTCCCAAGACTAGGACGGATCAAGCACAGTCCCACCCTTAGCCTTCGACCGCAAGGCCTAAAGAGCGCTGGCTCTTACTGACCCTACAGGCTAAGGAAAAACTGTGAAGACAAACTTTGGCCCCGCGACCGCCTCAACAGTAAGTCGCTCTCCGCATGGTAACGGCTAGGCCTGCTGAACCGTGGAGGCGGTAGCCTCGGTGATGGTTCAGCCCTCCCTTAGCGCTTATAGCCACCAAACAGTGGTTAAGCGCCGCAGTGCACAGCGCACATCACGGATGTACGCAGTAATACGCATTGTAGAAAAGAGAGCACATAACTGCAAGTTAGAGGGCAGTGCTCATACGACAAGATCCGGCCATCTCTGTAATTTTGCGAGACATGGCTAATTTTCGGCAGCTCTGCAGCCACTCTACAGAGCATGGTGCGCTCTTATGGCATGGTGCTGAAAGCTCTCTCTGCCCAAATGCACTTTGCCGCTAACAACACTGCTAAGAGCTCTACAGCTCCTTAGTCCGCGCCCCGCAGCTACCTTTGGTGGAGAGTGTTTTATCCCGATGTATTGGCTTAAACTCGGTCTTTGCGGTGGGGTTAAGCCCTGTGATGCAGAAACCTGCTAAGGAACAAGTGCGCTAATAAGTGACGAATTCAGTGCTGGTAACGTCCCATACCACACTTCACCTCGAAATGAATGGTGCAGGCGAGCCTGAGACTATCATTAAGATGAGGCATGTATGATTGCCTTAAGTCCGTCATCTCTTAAGTCAGTCGTTCCTAAATGGCTCAGCAAGCGCCATGGCATCGCAGAGGAATCACTTCTACCAGATGACAATGGCTGCTTACGCAGCGTCGCTACCGCGACGTATCTCTAAGGTAGTTAGGCTCATGGCAAGAAGCAGTGCAAGCACATGGGAAGAACGCCCGCTCTTAGACGCTGTACGGGGTTTTCTTGGCCCGCAAAAAACGCAAAAGCCCAGCAAAGCATAACCTTGCTGGGCTCTTCAGCACTCACGGTGCTGCGGCTAAATTAGAGTGGGCAGCCAATACGACGGGCCACTTCCTCGTAACCCTCGATGACGTCACCTAAACCCTGACGGAAGCGATCCTTATCCAGCTTCTTACGGGTTTCCTTATCCCATAAACGGCAGCCGTCTGGCGAGAACTCATCGCCTAACATCAGCTTGCCCTCGTACATGCCGAACTCAAGCTTGTAATCGACTAAGATTAAGCCCGCCTTGTCGAATAAGTCCTTTAAGATGTCATTGATCTTGTAGGACAGAGCCTTCATCTCGTCGATCTGCTCTTGGGTGCCCCAACCAAAGGTAATGATGTGGGAATCGTTCACCATTGGATCGTGCAGCTCGTCGTTCTTTAAGAAGAACTCAAAGGTAGGTGGGTTTAAATCCATACCCTCGGTCACGCCTAAGCGCTTGCAGATCGAGCCAGCAGCGACATTACGCACCACGCACTCCACTGGCACCATCTCCAGCTTCTTCACGAGGCACTCGGTGTCGGAGAGTAACTCCTCCACATGCACTGGAATACCAGCCTCTTCTAACTTCTTCATGATGAAGAAATTGAAGCGGTTGTTGGTGCGGCCCTTGCGGTCTAACTGCTCGATGATCTTGCCATCGAAAGCGGAAGTATCATTGCGGAAAAGCATGATGTAGTGGTTTGGATCGTCAGTAGCGAAAACCGACTTAGCCTTGCCGCGATAGAGTTCTTCTTTCTTTTCCATGAGGTATAAACCCAAAATTATTAGGAAAACCAGCTAGGGGCCGCAGGAGCCTCTGACCTTAGGCACACGATCACACCAGCCCCGCCGCGTGTCCTCCAATGGCACCGCAAAACGGCAGGTGGCCGATCAAAGCGCCATAATTTTATTCTTCCTCGCTGAATTTAGCAAGATAGCTGGCGCCATCGCGCTTGTAGACCTCAAACTCACGCACGATCGCCTGCGACATGCCTTGGTATAAGGTTGCTACCGCCGAGCCAGTGAGTGGACGGTCGTCCTCATCGTAGAATGTGACCACCGTCTGATTGCCGCTAACACCTAAGCGCACGATGTAATCGCCACTGGTGAGGTTAAATGGCTGCAAGCCCATGCTGCGGTACTCTTCAGGATCACGCTCATCGTAGGTGACGTTAATCGAAGAACTCGACACCGAGTACTCTTCCACAGTAAAGCCGTACTGCGAAAAGAGGCCACGCATCACGTTCCATGTCGCTTGGTAAGGGGCATTAACCAAGAGCGCATCCTGATCGTTATTGTCGCGGCCTAAGAATACGTTCACGACATCAGGCACCACCTCATCCTGAGCTTGTTGGTGCACTAAGGCCTTGATAATGGAGTTGGCAAAGCCCACAGTAAAGCTGCTCTGCTGACGTGGGTTTAAGACCGCCACGGCGCGCTTGTCATCCTCATCTGGGCTTGATGAAACTAAGGACACCGAATAACCCACCACGCCCTGAGTAGAGGTACCGACATTAATGCGGAAGACTTGATTGTAGCGTGGCGACTCAAAGTCCTCATTGACGGTGCTGTAAAGACTACCGTCAGGTGCATACCACGCTGGGGCAGTGGCTACCGCAAAGGAAGCTGGATTGCTCTCGGCTACAGGCACCTTCATGTAATCTAAGGCTAAGCCTAAGACCGTCCATGCGTCGTTAACGGTGTGCACATTAAACTTGTTGTATGGTAAGAACCAGACCAAGGCCTCAGTGCCTTGGTTCATGATCTCAATACCAGACTCACTCACTTGCGACACCACTGGTGGGCGCACATCCATAGCCTCACCGACAAGGCTGCGGCTTTGGTCGGTTACCGCTTGATTTGGCACATCAAAGGCGTGGTCAGTGTAAGGATTGCTTAAGCCACTTGGCACGACCAGTGGGTCTTGCAGCTCCTGTGAGGAGGTGTGATCGTAGTAACCGGTTGGTGTACGTAAAGAAGAGTCAGAGCCGGTGGTGGCGTAATCCCATACATCACCTACGGTACTGCAAGCGCTGAGCAATAAAGCACCACTGCCGCACACGCCTAACAGCAGCGTCTTACGGGACAAATTGATTTTGCGGTGAGACACCTGATTCTCCTCAAAGGTACACTCTATCGAGAAAAGTGCCAACCGTTACGTGCAAGCAAGTAAGCACTCATAGCGTTAAGAGCGGGCCAAGATACGGCCTAACTTACACGGAAAAGATCAGCAATTGAGACTATTGTAATGCATTGCTGAAAGTGGTGCCATGCTTGGAGCAAAAAGGCGCCGTCGCTAAGAGCAAAAAGCCGCTCTGACGTACCGCCAAAGTAAAACCACTACAGCTGTGGTAGTAGTAGTAGTAGTAGTGGTAGTGGTGGTAGTAGTGGTAGTGGTGGTAGCGGTGGTGGTAGCTGGTAGCGATGAAGTGTATAGCGCCTGACGGCGCTTATCTCGAGAGTAGCGTTTCAGTGAACACCTACTCTCAGGGTAAACCACCTGATTGTAGGCAGTTTTCTCCTTTGGAGCTGGCTTTTTGGAACCCCTACGATGTAGTGGGGGTAGTGGGGGTAGTGGGGCTGGGCTGTGGCAGCGCCGGTAGCAGGCAAAGAAAAAGGGCTTGCACGCTTAGGCTTCTTTGCCCTCACCTGCAAGCCCTCTTTTTGTGGCTTAAACGCCTTATTCGGCGTGATCTGGACGCACCAGCGGCTTCTTTAAGTAGTTAAAGAGGTTATCAGCCACCATGTTCAGCACCTCCTTAATGGAGGATAACTCTGGATCATACTGGTTGATATACACCGGCTCACAATCTGGCTCGTAGTAGCACACCGACGAGAACACCGCATCCACGTCAGTCTCAGATAAGGTCAGCGAGCAGCGGAAGTCCACAAAACGCTCCACACCAGCCTGCGCTAAGAGTGGATCACGCATGATCTTGTGGAAGTTTAAAACCGAGATGCTGCGGTCATCAAGGTAAATCTGGTTTGGACGCACACCTGCTTTGACCCAGTGCTCGGCCTTATCAAAAGCACGCTCGATTGGGGTGTCCGAGTGGAAGATGAAAGGCACTTCGTAGTCCGACCCTGGAGGTGGCGCAAGTGGCTCATTCTTGGACTTCTCAAAATCATCATCAATATCAGACATAGCAATCTCCACAGATGCAGACTAACCAAAGACCGCACTGAGGCCTTTTGGACCCAGCGCTTAAACCGGTGCTACTGCAAAGCGCCCGCCCCTACTGTCTCTACTCTTTTCTCCGCGTCCCACGCTGCTTTTTGCAGGGTGAGCATCGTTGCAAGCGGAGGGCAAAAGAACGAGAACGCACGAACTAACGCACGAGGCGGTGCTTGTACACGCTAACCGGCGCGTTTAGGCCTGAGCTTTTTTGGTCTCGCGCAGAGCCACAGTTAAATTAAACACAGGAGCTTCCTCCTTGGAGTACTTCGAGTCTACGCAGAAGTAGCCCTCGCGCTCAAATTGGAAGCTGTCACCCACCTTGGCCTGCTGCAGCGACTTCTCTAAAGCAGCATGCTCAATCACGGTAACGGAATTCTTATCCACGCAGGAGAGGAAGTCCTCGACTGCACCTGGATTTGGGTCAGTAAAGAGGCGCTGGTAGAGCATGACCTTGCCATCGAAGTAGTTCTTGGCATCCACAAAGTGGATCACACCCTTTGGCTTGCAGCCCTCAATGTCACAGCCTACCGAGTTAGGGATAGCCTCGACGTGGACACAGGTGACCTTACCATTTTCGTCCTTTTCGCAGGAGGTAGCCTTAACGATATAGCCATGGCGCAGGCGCACTAAGCCGCCCAGCTTTAAGCGCTTGTACTGCTTGTTGGCCTCTTCACGGAAATCGGCCTCATCAATAAAGAGCTCACCAGAGAACGACACCTCACGGGTACCTAACTCTGGCTTATCAGGGTGATTTGGCACGGCAAAGGAAGTGGCAGTTACACCCTCAGCACCGTAATTGTCGATCACCAAACGCAGTGGGTGTAAGACCGCCATCGCACGTGGCGCATTGGCATTGAGATCCTCACGAATGCAGGACTCTAAAGCCGTCATTTCCACGGTGTTGTCTTGCTTGGTAACACCAATGCGGCGGCAGAACTCACGAATCGAGGCAGGGGTATAGCCACGACGACGCAGTCCTGAGATGGTGGTCAGACGTGGGTCGTCCCAGCCATCGACATAGCCCTCAGTAACGAGCAGGTTCAGCTTACGCTTAGAGGTAATGGAGTACTCTAAGTTTAAGCGGCTCATCTCGTACTGATGTGGGTGGCAATCAATCGAGATGTTGTCCAAGACCCAGTCATATAAGCGGCGGTTGTCTTGGAACTCTAAAGTACAGATGGAGTGAGTGATGTGCTCAATGGCGTCAGAAATACAGTGGGTAAAGTCGTACATTGGGTAAATGCACCACTTATCCCCTGTAAGGGCGTGACTGGCAAAGCGCACACGGTAAATCACAGGATCGCGCATGCAGATAAATGGCGAGGCCATATCGATCTTAGCGCGCAGGCAAGCCTTACCCTCGGCAAACTTGCCCTCTTTCATCTGCTCAAATAAGCGCAGATTCTCCTCAACCGAGCGGTCACGGTAAGGGCTGTTCTTGCCAGGCTCCTTTAAGGTGCCACGGTACTCACGAATCTCATCAGCAGAGAGCTCGTCGACGTAAGCAAGGCCCTTTTGGATAAGCTCGACGGCATAGCCGTAAAGGCGATCAAAGTAATCGGAGGAGTGGCGCACAGGGCCTGACCATTGGAAGCCCAGCCACTGCACATCGCGCTTAATGGAGTTGATGTACTCCATATCCTCTTTGACCGGATTGGTGTCATCAAAGCGCAGGTTGCAGGTACCTTGATAGTCACGAGCTAAACCGAAGTTTAAGCAGATGCTCTTGGCGTGACCAATGTGCAGATAACCATTAGGCTCAGGCGGGAAGCGCGTCGCCACGTGGTCACAGCGGCCCGCTTTTAGGTCGTCATCGATGATGTCGGTAATGAAATTGTGGGGAATCTTTTCTTCCATGCCCAGCCCACTCCAGAAAACTACCAAGCCGCAAGACAAAAAGTGCGTTCTTTTCTGCGTACACCGCTGATATGCGCCACACACCGAGGCCCTGTGATCTCTCTTTGCAGACGCTGTGCTACCAATCTTAAGATAGCCACCTTTGGTAATGGTGGCGGTGGTTTGGCGCTTACTACCTACTGAGCGGTACGCAGTAAAGGCGCAGCTTTTAGCTTCAGCTTAGCCTTGTCTCAAGCTTTAGTGCGCGGCGTCTATTGCCCTGTGGCATCTGTGCTCTGCTACCCTATCCTCTACCACCTATCTGTCCCTGTTTATGCGCAAAACAAGCAATCAGCTACCGGCTGCGCAAGCTGCTGCAAAAGTGCAAGCTGAACGCACGCACCGTGCAAACAGCAGATAAGATAGAGTGGGAAGTAACGAGCGCTGCCACGGCAGAAAAAAGCTAAATTAAGCCATTTACGCCAGCACCTGTGCTCAAATAGTCTTGAGATTGTAGCAGAGCTCTGCCTTAGCCTCAATTGCTGCACACGCTTCTGCGTGTTTACAGCACGGTAAAACAGAGCAAAACACGGGGCAAAAGCGGCTTAGTGCGTGAAGTGCGGACACAGAGGAAACGGCTAATAATGGCGCTTTTGGCCCCGAGGGCTTTGCAGCGCTGCCGAAAAAAATGTACAATAATGGGCTATTTGGATAATTTGAGGACAACCCCAAACTGTCTTTTGGGCTTGACGATTTGGTCGGCCATCCAATGGGGCCCGCTGCAACATCCTCGTGGTGGTGGAGATTGACGCGCCGCTTTGCTAGCGGAGCTCATCTTTTGAGGCAATTTATGAGCTTTGAATCAGAAAAACCATTTAACGACTTCCAACACTTTGCCCGTGGTATTCGTCGCTCCGGTGAGTTCTCAATTCGTGAGAGCAACATTTTAGAGCAGTACGGCACTGCGATGATGGAGCTGCACACTGGTGTGCGTCAGCCAGCTGACGAGACCGAGCAGATGTTTGTGGAGCAGCTGAACTCCAATGATGTGGTGACCGATCCATATGCCAAGATCTTTAAGAAGTATCTGCAGGTGATCCAGCCACGTCGCTTACACCGTCTGTGCTCTGTGGGCTCGGATGATGATATGGCTGCAACTGATTTCAGCAGCAACAATGAGGACAGCTCGAGCAGCATCGACTAAGGCTGCGCGGGGCTAAGCTACTTTTAGGACAGTAGCAGGCACAAAGAAGGGAGCACGAGGCTCCCTTTTTTATTGGTGGTGTGTAGCAGCGCCATGGTTTGACCTTAAGTGGCGTCCTGCGCTGCGTGATGCGACGTGACGCTGCTGAGGCACCAGACGGCGTCTGATCTCGAGAGTAGCGCTTCCGCACCTACTCTATCAGGGTAAAACACCCCATTGGAGGCAGCCACTGCATGGCTGCCACCTGTAGCCTACCTTTAGCGATCCAGCGGGTGAATCGTCAGCGGTGGTAGTGCCTTGACGATATGCATCGTCTCCAGCGAGACCGTGATCACGCGCAAAATGAGGTTGAGGATGTAGTCCTCATCACCCATCTCCTGCGCAAAAGCGTTGTAGTCGTTGACTATGCTGGAGTCCTTATCAACACTGATGCCGCAGCGCTCCACTACCCAATCAAGTGCCGACTTGCGATTCACCACATACTCCTGTGCCTCCAGTGGGATGCCCGTAATGGTGATGCTGTCGTTGTAGTGGATCGTGGTCTTATCCTTGGCCGCATTTCCCTTTTTACCGGCGTTTTTGCCGTAGGTGAGCTTGATGACGCGCTTGGAGACGTTTGGGGTTAAGCCCACAATCTTGCAGCCTTGGTATGGCGTTATCTGCTCATAGCCAACATGCAGCTTACTGAGCTTGCGTCCCGCCTCCATAAAGGCCTTGAAATCATCCCACGTGGCCACACGTGGAATGCGTGGCAGCTCCTTTTGCAGGTTGTTAGCGTAGGTGGTGCGGTAGTCGCTGCTGTGCAGCAGGCCGTAGATGTAGTAGAACACGGCATCGGCGTCGATTTCCGCTTCGTGACCGGCATAGGCCGCTTGGAAATGAGCGACTGCTTCAGGCTTAATGGCGTCCTCGCGCACATAGCCGTTTACAATGACCTGCGGTACGGAGGCATCGTGCTCCACCACATCCAATAGCGATGAGGCTTGAGGTGCAGGGGTAAGCACGTCTGCTTCGAGGTCACCTAAGAGCGAGCTGGTGTCCTCGTAACCGTCAACGCGTGCTTGGCGGTATGCAGCAAGCTCGTCTTTGGTGGCGGTACGGTAGGTGTAGCGCGGTAAAAACTGCGAACCTGATTCCAGCACATGCAGATCTGAGATATGGTTAGTCATGAGGCAGCTAAAGTCTTTGCCTGCAATGCCACTTACACCAATAGTCAGGTTCTCCGCCCCTGCAAACGGGAACAGCTGGGGCATTTGGTAAGTACGCTCCAGCCACATCTTGTCATTGTAGAGCCACTGCTTAACAAAAGGACGATACAAGGACACACACAGCAGATCTGCATGCCATACGCAATCTGCTCCTTTGCCTTTTGCTAAGGCATCTAAAAGAGTACCACTCCACTTAATCTTGGTGGGATCGTTGTTTGGGGTAAACTCTTCAACCTGCTCTTTAGCAAGCTGTGCTTGCTTAAGCTGCTCTTTGTAGGTGCCGATGCAAAGCCCCATGTTGGTCGCTAAGGCATCTTTAGATGAGTTGTATGACCATGCGTCACGTCCAGTCGCAATACCACGTGAGTAGTTGGCAAATACCGCGAGCCCCTCCTGTTTCTTGCCATCAACCGTAATGAAGTGGGCAAAATCATCACGGCGCTGATTGAGCCAATCGCCATGCGCATCTGGAGTGATGTGGGTGAGCTGCACTTGTGGGTTGAGCACAGAGCCCATGTCACGCAGCTGTTGCAGCTTTTGCTCACGGGTAAGGTAATCATCCACAGTAGCGAAGTAGATCTGTCCCTGCTCCTGAGCTTCAGGGTTCTTTACCAAAATGGTAATGGCAATAGGAGCGCGACTGCCCTCACCAAAGACGTTATCCTTTTCCTTGCGGCGTTGCTCACCAGAGGTACGAGCGTTACCCTTGAGATGGTAAACGTGGATCGAGCTAAACTCCTCTGCCAATGAGCGTCGCACGCCATTAGCCGCAGCCGAATCTAACCAGCCAGCATTGGTCACAAAAGCAATAACACCACGCTCGGTGATCTTGTCCGAGGCCCAACGAAACGCGCGGATATACGAGTCGTAGAGGCTGTTTTTGTTGGTGACATTACCCGCTCGCTCCACATAAGTCTCAGCAATGCGCGCATCTAACGCAGGGTACTTCTCGTTTTGGTTATCATCGTTTTGGCTCTCTTGACCCACTGAGTAAGGCGGATTGCCCAAGATAACCCGCAGCTCAAGATTCTCCACCTCACGGCGCAGCTCGCTGTTAGGCACAAACGGGTTATTCGGGTCTAAGCTGCCCTCTTTTGCCGCGTAATTAAAGGTGTCCGTGAGCACCATAATGGAGTTGCTCTGGTACTCCTCTAACGGCACCGCATGCCCATGAGCCCGCTCATAGCGCTGGTTGTACACCGACTCAATGTTAATAGCCGCTACGTAATAGGCCAGAGGCAGGATCTCAAAGGCATGCAGCTCATGGCGGTACTTCTGATCCAGTGCCTCATCCGTAATGAGGTCACTTTGCAGCAGTTGCGCAATAAAGGTACCCGTACC
>CASEBB010000122.1 GCA_949286015.1 uncultured Succinivibrionaceae bacterium
ACTGTAAACAGGTAGTTTGTGTTTCATATTGTGTAATCACTTGTGCCCCATTTTAGGGGGCGAATACTCGCTCAAATTCAGAAGCCGGTGTGCATGCCAGAGGATGCCTTTGCTTCTGCAGCTCACCTCGAGATGCGGCGCTCGCTGGCGCTGGCGCCGCTTACGTGGCAGCGCTTAAGGCTGCCTCCAGTGCTCGGGAGAGCAGCCTGCTTAGCTGAGGATTGGCTCGTCGTCTTCAGCGGCCTCATCAGCGCCACTGGCTGCAGCACCGTTGTCCGCAGGCGCGTCCTCATCCTTGGCCTCTTCCACCGGCGTCGCTGGAATGACGTCGATGTAATCAAGGCGCTGCATCACACTTGGCAGAGCCTCACCACCACGCTCACGTGGGCCGATGCGCTCTTGCAGCGCATCACCACTTAAGTTCAGCTTACGCTTGCCCGAGTGCAGCACCACGCTATCGCCCTCATTGATGCAGACCATATCCGCCACACCATCGATGCCTTGCGTGAGCTTGCTGCCTTGAATCTTCATCAGCTTTAAGCCCTTACCACCACGTGGCAGCACACTCAGCTCTGAGCAGCGATAAACCAGCAGGCGTCCTTGCTTGCTGACAATCACCACAATGGACTTTTCCGGATCCTTGACCGGCAGTGGGCGCAGCATGGTGGCATTTGGCTCTAAGGTCACCATGGTCTTGCCACCCTTCATGCGCGTCGCCATGTCGCCTAAGCGGCAGAGGAAGCCGTAGCAGTGGTCACTTGCCAGCAGGAAGTAGTCGTCGTTATCACCACTGATCACCGTGGTAATAAACTCGTTAGGCTGCAGCGAGATCTTGGTGGAAATTGGCTCACCCTGACCACGGGCCGATGGCAGATCCTTAATCGGCAGACCAAAGCAGCGCCCCAAATTGCTGATAAAGACCGCTGCTTGCGTGCTCTTGCCTACAGCGTGCGCAAGGTAGGAATCACCGCTCTTGTAAGAGAGCGAGAGTGGATCTACATTGGTACCGGTCGCGGCACGCACCCAGCCCATCTTGGAGAGCACTACCGTCATAATCTGGCTTGGAATGGCGCTGTTGAGGTCAATTTCCTTAGCCTCAGCACGCTCAACCACGTGGCAGCGGCGCTTGTCGCCATACTTCTTGGCGTCAGCTTGCAGCTCTGCCTTTAAGAAGTCCTTAAATTTCTCTGGGTGCTCTAACAGGCCAGTAAGCTCATCACGCTCGGCGTGCAGCTTGTTGATCTCCGCTTGGATCTTCTCCTCTTCTAAGCGGGCCAGCTGGCGTAGCTTGGTGTCGAGGATGTACTCCACCTGCGTTTCCGTGAGCTTGAACTTGGCCATTAAGGTGGCCTTAGGTTCATCATCGTGACGGATGATCTCAATGACCTCATCTAAGTTTAAGAACACCGTCATGAGGCCGTCTAACAGGTGC
This sequence comes from uncultured Succinivibrionaceae bacterium, assembly GCA_949286015.1. Lineage (GTDB taxonomy): Bacteria > Pseudomonadota > Gammaproteobacteria > Enterobacterales > Succinivibrionaceae > Anaerobiospirillum. The sequence continues at coordinate 1,433 of CASEBB010000122.1, forward strand.
AAGCGCTTATTGACCGCCTCTAAGCGGTGGGTAAAGCGCTTTTTGACCGTCTCAGATCTAAAGGTCAGCCACTCCTTTAAGATGGTAGCTAAGTCCTTAACCTGTGGCTTGCCATCTAAGCCTAAGATGTTGAGATTGACGCGGTAGGTGCACTCTAAGGACGTGGTCGCAAAGAGGTGGCTCATCAGCTCATCAACATTGACGCGATTGGAGCGCGGCAAAATGATCAAACGGCATGGGTGGTTTTGGTCACTGGCGTTAATGAGGTCATTGACCCATGGCAGCTTCTTTTTGGCCATGAGGTCGGCAATCTCACGGGTAACCTGCCCCACACCCACCTGATAAGGCAGAGCCGTGACGACGATGCCCTCTTTGCTGGTCTCATAGACCGCGCGCAGGCGCATGGTGCCCTTACCTGTTTGGTAAATCTTAAGCAGCTCCGCCTTAGGGGTAATGATATCCGCACCGCTTGGGTAGTCTGGGCCCTGCACATACTTCATCAGCTGTGCTACAGAGGCCTCAGGGTGGTCTAAGAGATAGATTGAGGCCTTAAGGAGCTCCGTAAGATTGTGCGGTGGGATATCCGTGGCCATACCCACAGCGATACCCATGGTGCCGTTTAAGAGGATGTTAGGCACGCGGGCCGGTAAGGCCTTAGGCTCGTCTACGGTGCCATCAAAGTTTGGCATCCAGTCGACGCAGCCTAAGTTGAGATCCTCAAGTAAGAGCTCTGCGTTAGCCGAGAGGCGGGCCTCGGTATAACGCATGGCCGCAAAGGACTTTGGCTCTTCGATGTCACCCCAGTTACCTTGGCCGTCAATTAAGGGATAGCGGTAGGTAAAGGGCTGAGCCATGAGCACCATGGCCTCATAGCAGGCGCTATCGCCGTGTGGGTGGTACTTACCTAAGACCTCACCAACGGTACGAGCGGACTTGACGTGCTTGGCTTTGTAGTTGATGCCCAGCTTGGCCATAGCGTAGATGATGCGCCGTTGCACTGGCTTCATGCCGTCAGTGACAGAAGGTAAGGCACGGTCACGAATTACGCTCATCGAGTAGTTGAGGTAGGCGTCTTGCGCAAAGCTCTTGAGGGGCATGCGCTCTACGCCTTCGAGACTTAGTTCGCTATTGGTTTTATCGGTCATCTTCAGGACTCAAACAAAGTCAGGCGGTTGGGCGTCTTAAGTGGAGTCAGCACGTTGCGCTCTGGAGTGGGGGAGCATCAGTGGCGTCTTCTCTGGCGTCAGTAGGTGCGAGCGTAGGGAGTAGTGGCTCTCTTTACGGTCAAGTGCGTATGGGCGGTGGTCTTGTTCCTGTGTGTTTCTTGATTATCTCGAGATTGGCGCCGTATGGCGCCGCATTGCTTATTTTGCTTAGCTTTGAGCAGAGCGGCTGTCATATGCTGATTAGAGCTGACTTACCGCAGTGTAGCCTCGGGTAAAGAGCTCACCTTTAGGGTGCTGACGCATGCTGCCTAAAGTGCCCTTAGTGGAGGAGTCTTACCGTGGCAGCACGTGGGTGCTTACAGCACCGCACTTCAGCAAAAGCCCCCTATTCTAACAGCCTCAACTACCCTCAGGGGTAAAGCTTTTTCTTTGGGCGCCTTTCCAGCCTGCTCTTTTCCTTGCGCAAAATTGTGCCTCTTGCCCCGTAAGTTGTGATAGCCTTGTGAGCAGCGTAGGGGCTTTTTTAGTTCTTGCCGCCAGCGCGCTTGCGCCGCAAAAAATGGCGCTTTGTGCCAGATGGCATCTCGTGTTGCTGGCGCGCCACTTGCCGTTATGAGAGGTTCATGTTGGTCTGCGCATGTCTGCTGTCAGATCAGATTGTCAATCATGTTTGTCCGCTCTCCTAGGAGTTTATCTAGTGCGCCTCTTGCCACTTAAGCGCCCTTCCTCTTTTACTGGGGCCGCGTCCCGCGTGTCGCTGCTCGCGGTGCTACCTGCACTTTTAGGTGCCGTCCGTGTTAGTAGCAGCTTGCTGTTACTCGGGATTGTGTTGCTGGCTATGTCCATAGCCACGCCGGTGCAAGCCAGATCCATTCGCGTCTCCGTAAGTGAGGGATGGTGGACTTATACGCCAGAGCCTGTAAGTACGCTTACCACCGACAGCAGTGTGGCCTCCTTTAGTGACGCCACCGGCAGTCAGCTCTTAGCTGCCAATACCTCTACGCTCGCTGCCGTGAGCGAATCTCGAGGAGAGGCAACCGCTGCTTCGGCTGCTACTGCAGCTGATAGGGGCAGTGCTAATAGTAAACAGAGTGAGGCACAATCTACGGCCAGCACGCAAGCGGCGGACTTAACGGCTAACCTGCCGCGCGACCTGTATAACCGCGCCCTTATCGATGAAGTTGAGCCTGATCTTGATTTTGACTATCAGCGCCTTAACCGCATCAGCAGCCTTGATATCTTTCCTCAGGGCTACAGCTACAGTAAAGGCCTTGTCGATAAGGTCGTGGTCTACAAAAAGCGCCACCAAATGCTGCTGTACAAAAACAATCAGGTGGTGCGCTCCTATTGGATAGCGCTCTCCGATCGCCCTGAGGGCGATAAAGTGCGCGAGGGTGACCGCCGTACCCCTGAGGGCGTCTATACGCTCGATTACGTCAAGGAAAACTCCTATTATTACCGTGCCTTCCACATCTCCTATCCTAATTTGCAGGATATCGAGGAAGCGCGCCGCTTAGGGGTACGTCCTGGCGGTATGATCATGGTTCATGGCCAGCCACCATCATCTGGTGAGTACCACGAAACGGTGCAGCGCTCAGATTGGACCAACGGCTGTATTGCCATCTTAAACCCTGAAATCGATGAGTTTATTTCTCTCGTCGATCCAGGTACGCCTATAGAGATTTTGCCTTAGTTTACGCGCCACTGCGCAACCAATCCTCTTATGCGCAGTGGCCGAGATAAAAGGAGCGCGAGCCATGGCACTCAAGCATGTCTATTTCGCTGGACGCGATCTGGTGCGTTTTAGCTGGGCTCGTCATCGCTTCGCTTTTATCCCTTCTGGCGTACCTGACGACTTTGACTTTGCGCGCCTTGAGCACATGGTAGTCTTAAAGCTTGACGGTAAGCTCGGCGATACCCAAGCCATGACGCACTTCTACGCTAATGTGCAGCGCCATTGCCCGAACTTGCACTTAAGCGTGGTTTGCCCTGATAACCTCGTGCCTGTTTACCGCGATGTGTTGCACTTTGATACGGTGCTGCCCTCCTCACGTAAGCCAAAAGCAGCCGAGATTAAGAGCATCTGTGCCCGCTTAACAAGCAGTGCGCCACCCGTGGACTTGGTGGTGTCTACCGAGGGTTGCTATAGACCGCGCGACTTTATCTTTAACTACGAGCTGAAGCCGCGTTATGTCGCGGGCTGTGATGCGCGCTTGCAGGGAAAGGAGATCAACCTCTTTTTGCTTGACCCAGATAGCGACCGGCGTCATATCACGCAGTGCTTTTGTGACTTTATGGCCCGTGGTCATTTAGCCTATGAGCCAGTGTCTTATGTGCCGCTGTACACTCCTGAGGTCTTAGGCGCCGTGCAAAAGTCTTTGGGCTTAGCGACGAGCGGGCGTCTGGAGCGTGATGCAGCTGCCGCTGCAAATGCCGGTGCTGAGACTGCGGCGCAGCTGCAACAGCTGCCAAGTTCTGCTCCGCTTATCGTTGGTATTAATCCTTGCGGAGCGCCACAAGCAAGGCGTTTTAGCGTCCCAATGGTAGTGAGCCTCATTGTGGCGGTGCAGCGTTACTGGCTAGAGCACCACTTACAGGCGCAGCATCAGCTTAAGATCCTGCTCATGTGCCCAGACTCTTTGCGTGACTTTCAGCTGGAGGTGCAGCAGCAACTGCAAGGGGCGATTGCTACCGCTGTAGCAGGCACTGAAGCAGGCACCAGAGCTGACGCTGAGGAAATGACGGGATTGCGCTTAGAGGGCGTGGAGCCACCAGAGCTTATGTTTTTGCCTAGCTCTTGTTCGGTAGAGGAGTATGCGGCACATATCGCCTGCTTAGCGGCGTTGGTAACTGTAGACACGGCAGCGGTGCATCTGGCTTGTGCCTGTCATATCCCACAGCTGTGCTTTTACCTCGGTGACGCCAACAGCTTTGAGGATAAACGCTGGGCTCCTGTAGGTGCTAGAGCGCAGGTGGTACGACCACAGACGGAGCGCTTAGATCAAATGGAGCTAAAGACCTTTGTGGCGATGGGCATGCAGTTTTTACAGCAGGTGCTGCCGCAATAGCTGCGAGGGGGCGTGGCTCTGGTAGGGTAGGAAGAGGATGTGGGCTGGTAGTTGGTGGTAGGTTGTGGCGCTGTCGACGCTTGCTCTTGCTCCTGCTGAAGTGCGCAGAGCGTTGCGCTCAGAGCTTAAGCTGAGCGCGTTCGATAGCGATAGCGCTGGCGCTGAGTTGCCAGCACTCCGCAATGAGCTGCTAACGGCTACGCATAGAGGTAGCCGCTATGAGGCGGGAGCTTTAGGTAACGTAACGGCGCTTCGTGCCCCTAGATTTCAGGGCTAATATCCGGCAGCCATAAGATGTTGAGCGAGCGCACGCTCTGCTCTGTCAGCTGGCTAAATGGCGCTTGCAGCGTTACGAGCAGCGAGGCTACGATCTTGCCCTCACCGGCGCGGCTACCAGCGCTAACAGTGGAGAGTAAGTCCAGCTGCAATTGCACTTGCTGTGGCTCCGCTGTAGCGGAGGCCGTAGCAGTGGCATGCTCTGCTGCGTTGGTGGTAGCTGCCTCTGCCTCTGACTCTGTTTCAGCTTCAGCGTCAGCATCGAGTAGGGGCTCTAACTCGTCCCCACCAAACTCCGCCCACAGCGCCTCATCCTTAGGCCGCACGATCGTGCTTAAGTCGTAGCGCACCTGATTGAGGTAGCGCACAATGGTCTGCTTCAGTTGCGCCGAGTCAAATTCCACGCAATTGACAGCATCAATGACCGTGTTGAGCAGCAGATCGCTTAAGAAATCGATGTCCTCATCGCTCATGTGGTCAATGAGGTCTTGCACCTGATCTGGCGTTAAGTGCGACATTAGAAAATCCCTTGAGGCTCTGGGGCTATCTACCGTATTCACTGCTCGTAGATAGCAAAAAGGCCGCATCTGCGGCCCTTGCTGCGGCTGACGCCGCCTGTTACTAAGCTTAAGCTTCTTACTGCTGCGCTTAGCCCTTGTGGCGCTCTTAGCGCACGTCGATGTCTGATGGTGGCCAGTGCTCTAAGCGCATGCCTAAAGACAGACCACGCTCGGCTAAGACGTCCTTGATCTCCGTTAAGGACTTCTTGCCTAAGTTTGGCGTCTTTAACAGCTCGACTTCGGTTCTCTGTACCAGATCGCCAATGTACTTGATGCCCTCGGCCTTTAAGCAGTTGGCAGAACGTACCGTCAGCTCTAAGTCCTCGACTGGGCAAATCAGCTTTGGATCGATCAGTGGGTGGAACGATGGATCCTCGTTTGGCTCCACCGAGTTCTTGATGTCCACAAAGGAGCCTAATTGCTCAGCAAAGATGGTCGCCGCTAAAGCAATGGCATTGTCTGGCTTAATGGTGCCATTGGTCTCAATGGTGAGTACCAGCGACTCTTGACCATTCTCCAGAGTGTTGGTCTTCACTGCCACATTAAGTACTGGGCAATAGGAGACGTCAATCATTAAGCGACCAATGAAACGGTTGTCACCGGTCTCAACATATTGCGCACTCTGTGCTTGCACGTAACCACGACCATTGGATACGTGTAAGGTCATGTTGACCTCAGTGTTTGGATCAGTGATGTGGCAAATCACTAACTCTGGGTTAGCAATCTCCACATTGGCTGGGCATTCAATATCACCCGCCGTCACAGGGCCCATACCACTCTTCTTGAGGTGCAGCACCGGATCGGTCACCAAGGTGCTATCGCAACGCACTGCTACATCTTTGAGGTTTAATAAGATTAACAGCACGTCCTCTTGTACGCCGTCGAGCGCACTGTATTCGTGGACAGCACCGGCAATCTCTACCTCATTAATGGCGTAGCCAGGAATGGAGGAGAGCATGATTCGACGCAAGGCTGTGCCCAAGATCTGGGCATAGTGCGGCTCAAAAGGCTCAAGGGTCACACGCGACACATTGCGGGCAACTTCCTCAATTTCCTTGATGTTTGGCTTGAGAAAATCAATTTGCTCCAAGTTTCCACCCTCAAGATTGGTTTAGGTATTGGCCTGTCCTGCAAAGCATAAACGCAAAACCACGCCCCACGTGGTGCCAGAGCCTTAAGACTGCATAGCCTTTAAGTTTGGCTGCTGCCCATTTTTTACGGACATCATTTGCGCCAAACGGCACCCTATCCAAAGATGGGGTGCCGTTTAGATCATGTCGGTAACACAGCAAAGCCTGTCAGTGGAAGCTTACGCTCCCCTCAGGAAGTTCTTCTGCTCGGCGTAAGAACGCTGCCTTGCTGTGCTTTACCTACACTATTCCTCGTCCGAATCAGAAGAGGCAGCAGCAGTGCGGTCGACTAACATGATATAGGCCATTGGAGCCTGATCACCAGTGCGGTAGCCGCACTTTAAGATGCGAGTGTAGCCACCTGGACGATTGGCGCAAGCCTTGGAGACCTCGTTAAATAACTTCGCCACGTTATCCTTGTTGCGTAAACGGGCAAAAGCTAAACGACGGTTAGCCACCGAATCAGTCTTGGCTAAGGTGATTAATGGCTCGACAAAGCGACGTAATTCCTTGGCCTTTGGTAAGGTGGTCTTGATAGCCTCGTGCTCAATTAACGAGTTGGCGAGGTTGCGATACAGCGCTGCACGGTGTGCAGAGGTGCGGCCTAAGTGGCGACCGCTTAAACGATGACGCATTTAAATTCCTTCCTGAATTGACAGTAACTTTACTTGCCTTGGCGCTTTAAGGTCTGAGGTGGCCAGTTAGGAATGCGCATGCCTAAAGATAAGCCGCGCGTCGCTAACACGTCCTTAATCTCTGTTAAGGACTTCTTGCCTAAGTTCGGAGTCTTCAGTAACTCCACCTCAGTGCGCTGGACTAAATCGCCGATGAAGAAAATCTCTTCTGCCTTTAAGCAATTGGCAGAACGCACCGTCAGTTCAAGGTCTTCAACCGGTTGCAGCAGTACTGGATCTGGCAGTGGTGGCATGGATGGCATGTTCGCACTATCTGCAAGATCATCTTGGTTGACCAGATTCTTCATCTGCTCTACCAGTAAATCAGCACTTTGCATCAGAGCCGCATCAGGGGTGATGGTGCCATTGGTCTCGATTTCAATGACCAGACGATCGAGGTCGGTACGCTGCTCCACACGAGCCGACTCCACCTCATAGACGTATCTGATCACAGGGCAAAAAGCAGCGTCGATTAAAATCTCGTTGCTCTCCTTAGCAGGGTAGTGCTGTGGAGAGGTAGCTGCCACATAGCCGCGACCATGAACTGCACGCAGGTGCATTGTCAATGCTGCGTCTTCCCCTTTCAGAGTGCAGATCACCGCATCAGGATTGACGATGCTCATGCCCTCTGGGCAGGTGATGTCACCTGCACGTACCACGCCCTCGCCGAGCTTGTTGATTAAGAACCACACAGGGCCATCAACAGGCTGCGTTGCGGTAATCGCCACGGTCTTAACGTTCATGACCACTTCGGCCACAGACTCAACCATGTCTTCCTTGACCGCATGGATGTTGTCTACACCATCAATTTGGATAGCATCGAAAGCATAGCCAGGCAGGATCTTTAAGAGCACGTCATTTAAAGCAACGCCTAAGGTATTACCGTAGCCGCGCTCCATTGGCTCTAAAGCAATCCGCACATGGTTTGGCCCCAGCTCAGTGAAATCAACTGGCTTTGGTTTAAGCAGGTCACAAACTGACACTTTGATACTCCACAAGGGCAAAGAAGTGGCAAAAGGGGAAAGGCTACAGGCCCTTCATTACTTGGAGTAGAACTCGACGATCAGCTGCTCCTTGATGTCGGATGGCAGCTCAGAACGCTCAGGCTTGCTCTTGTAAGTGCCCTTCATGGCGCTGTGGTCTACGTCAATCCAAGTTGGCTGCAGCGCACGCTGACCGGCTAAATCGATAGCGGTCTTGATACGAGCTTGCTTCTTGGCCTTCTCGCGCACAGCGATCTCATCAGATGGTTGCACCTGATAGGATGGAATGTTGATCACGCGGCCGTTAACGGTAATGGCCTTGTGGCTCACGAGCTGACGGGACTCCATACGGGTGGAGCCGAAGCCCATGCGGTACACGACGTTGTCGAGACGACCCTCTAACAGCTGTAACAGGTTCTCACCGGTGTTACCAGGCATGTTAGCGGCCTTCTTGTAGTAATTGTGGAACTGACGCTCCAGCACGCCGTAAATGCGACGCACCTTCTGCTTCTCACGCAGCTGGGTACCGTAGTCAGATAAGCGAGATCTGCTAGCACCATGTTGACCTGGGGCGGTGTCGGCCTTGCACTTGGTATCAATGGAGCGCACGCCCGACTTTAAGAACAGATCCACACCCTCGCGACGGCTTAATTTGAGGGCTGGTCCAGTATGCTTTGCCATTTATCTTTCTCCAAAAATAAAGCCCAGAGGATTAGACGCGACGCTTCTTTGGTGGACGGCAACCGTTGTGTGGAATTGGGGTAACATCGGTGATGTTAGTGATACGGTAGCCGATCGCATTTAAAGCGCGAATGGAGGACTCGCGGCCTGGACCTGGACCCTTGACTAAAACTTCAAGGTTCTTGACGCCATACTCTCTGGCCATTTCACCGGCACGCTCAGCAGCGATCTGTGCAGCGTATGGGGTGGACTTACGGGAGCCACGGAAGCCAGAACCACCAGCGGTAGCCCAAGACAGGGTATTGCCTTGGCGATCGGAGATGGTAACGATGGTGTTGTTGAAAGATGCGTGGATGTGAGCAACGCCGTCAGCGATTTGCTTCTTGCCGCGCTTGCCACGACGTGGGGCAGTGCTCTTAGCGGCAGGGGCAGAAGCTTGAGCGGTTGCAGCTGGAGCTGCTGGGGCAGCAGGTGCAGTTGCTGGGGTAGCGGCTTGTTGAATCTCTTCAGCCATCATGTGCCTCCTTACTTCTTAATGCTCTTACGTGGGCCCTTACGAGTACGGGCGTTAGTCTTGGTACGTTGACCGCGCACTGGTAAGCCACGGCGGTGACGTAAACCACGATAAGCACCAAGATCCATGAGACGCTTGATGTTCATGGACACTTCACGACGTAAGTCGCCTTCTACGGTGTACTTAGCAACCTCAGCACGAATCTTATCTAAGGTAGCCTCGTCGAGCTCTTTGAACTTGGTTAACTCTTCAACCCCAGTGGCACGGCAGATGTCACGTGCACGGGTAGGGCCGATGCCGTAGATGGACTGCAGAGCAATCACGGCGATCTTGTGATCAGGCACATTGATGCCAGCGATACGGGCCACTATTGATCTCCTAAAAAAGGTCGGTTTAACATTAGCCATCGCAAAGCCCGTGAGGATACGCGACAGCTGGAATAGTGCACTTTCTGGGAACCATTTTTCATGGCCAAGACGCCTACAGGCGGTGGGCCAACTTTGAGGTGACGGATGCGACCTCTAGAGGTGGTTCAAATCCCCTAAAAAAGCAGCCGTGGAACAGTGGGCCTTGACCTCACGGTCGGGGTCTTGTTGCCATCATCTAGCTTGTCAGCAACCTTACATGTGCACCACAAGAGTGCTGTGAGGTTGATGGGGCGGCCTTTATGTTTTCAGCGGAGGCGCTAAAGCGCACGCTTAAGGGCGGCAACCAAAAATGACAAGACAGGCTGTGGTCTGCGCATTTTATGTGATAGTCTTCAAAAAATCAACAAAAAGTTGCAGGTGCACAAGCGCACCATTGTAACTGTTTTGGAGGTGAATGCAAAGCCATTGGCGGGTTTTGGCAGTTCAGTAGCATGAGTTGATAGAGATCACACTTTCTGGGGGTAGTTTGCGGACGCTCACCCATGGTGAGGCGGCTGCTGGTACTGCCAAGGATACTGATAGACTCAAGGCTGGAGCTACGCTCCTATTGATTTTTCCTTTAGAGCACCTTATCCCGACCGTGAGGAGGTCTAGGCTAATTTTATAAAGCCCGTAAATAAGGCGTTTCTTGGTCACCTACTTAAAGGTAATATGGGCCAAAGCAAGGGAACT
>CASEBB010000123.1 GCA_949286015.1 uncultured Succinivibrionaceae bacterium
GTCAGCCTCGATCTCGTTCTTACTGGCCTTCTTGTAGCTGACCTTATTATCCGAGCACACAGGGATAGCGAGCATTGGCAGCTGACTTTGCTGCACCCAATCGTTCATGCTCTGCGAGAGCAAGGACAGGGATGGCACCAAGAATAGCACCAAGTGGTTTTGCTGTGCCTGTCTCTCAGCAATGCGCAGCGCGGTAAAGGTCTTACCCGTACCGCAGGCCATAATGAGCTTACCGCGTGCGTAGTCCTTAAAGCCGTTAATGGTGTTGGTGACGGCCGTCTGTTGATAAGGACGCAACTGCCGCTTTGGCAGTGTCGAGACCTGATTAGACTGAAGATATTGCGCCCAATCGATCGGGAATTGGCGTAAGGTCTCTAACGAGATAATCTGCAGCGGCTTTTCTTGGTTGGCCACCTGCTTTTGCGCGTGGCTGTTAAGGCCGCGATTGGTGGCAAAGAGCAGGCGCGAGGCAAAGAAAGGCGTGCTGGAGACGCTCAAAAAGGTCGCCAGATCCTTCATGCTCAAGGCAGAGTGCTCGCGATAGAACTTGCACTGGATTGCCACATAGGCAGCGCCATTTTGCGGCTCACGCAACGTTGCCACTAAGTCGATGCCGGTATCAACCTCACTGACACCGAGCTCTGGATGCTCCTGCTGCCACTCCTTGTATGTCTGCACCTGCGTAAAGAGCAGCTGATATTGCGGCACCGTAAGCAGCACTTGCTGAATGAGGCTCTCAAAGCGATTACCCAAATCGCGCGCGGTGGCTGCCATATCGCGATAATGCTGCAACAGCTGATCAAAGGCGTTGCTGTTGTCGCTTTCTTGCTGATCGGACTTCTTGACCTCCGCAGATGTGATCGCGATCTCCTCAGCGGTGAATGGCGTCGAAGCCTCTGTCGTGACGCTCTCAGTAAAGCCGTGCTGAGCAGATTGAGCCATGCCTTGCTCGATGGTGTCGAGAATACCCAGAGTATTAGCAGCGTTGACTGGAGAGTGCTGATCGGACATGGCGATATTTCCTGCAAGAAGGCAAAAGCGTAACAAGGAAGCAGCAAGAGCTGCCCTGCTCTGGCTCAATTTTACAGGATGCGCACAGCAACGCAGCAATGCTGCTGCACAGCAGCATCTGCTGCTCTCTTGCTCCCTTTACTCAGATAGCCCCAGCAGGTGGTAGGCATCCGCAACAGCGCCTTACAGCCCCATAACCTTAAGAGCAAGGAATGAGTGATCTAATACGTGACAACGAACTCAGGGGTGATGTTGGTTATGACCAACATCTCCAGATAAATGGTGCAAGCGAACCTGAGCCTATCTTAAGTAGTGGACTCACCCGCACGCTATCTCTGGCCTAAAACGCCGTCAGCTCTTAAGTCAGTCGCTCCTTATGTGGTGAGCCACGCCTTTCTCTGCCTCTGGCGTTAGTTTGAGCCACGCAGCTTATCGCTTGGGTGTAAGCGTGGACGACGCTGCGACCGCTTTTGCTCCTCATCATCCCCTACCGCCGCCGTCGGTGACACGGCTTGCACCGCGCTTACGCCACTGCCTGCGCTAGCACCAGTGCCAGATGCCTGCGACTGCATCTGGTTATATGCCTTAGCTTGTGTCTGGGCATGAATCTTATCGTTTACCCCATCAAGCGGCCGATGCAGGGTATTGCTATTGGTCGCGCCTACCGTGCCCGTCGACGCCACCGCAGCCGCCGCATTCACAAAGTTCTGCTCTCGCTTTAAGAGCGTGTCACTGGCACGGCGACTAACCTTGGCCTTAGAGCGAATCCGTGGCGGTGTCTGAATGGCAGCAATACCAGGTGACGGTAACACCTTTGGTAAGGTGTCACGATGCGGCCCCACCATCGGCTTAATGCTGGTGTTAATCACCTTACGAATCGGCGCCTGATCAGACGGAATCGTCTGCGTTGGTAAGCTGCCACGAGCGTTATTCAAGCCTAAGGTGCTGGCATGACCCAGCACTTTGGCCGAGCCTGCATGATTAGCATTAGTCGCTGTTGGCTGGCCTTTACGGTTGGCATTAGACGCCATCGAGGCCACATGCTGCTGCATGGTGGTCTTTGGCGCCTGCGCGCGCGCCAGAGCTCGAGCACGGGCATTAGCCTGAAACTCCGCCAAATCCATCGGCTTGACCCTGCCACGACCAATAGTCGCGTCGTTCTCTAGCGTCGTACTCATAGCCGCAGCGCTAGCAAGGTCATTTAAGTACTGCGCGTGGCCCTGTGGTGTATTTACACCTACATTACCCGTGCGCTTTAACATGCTGTTGCTGGCACCGGCTTGATCACCTGCGGAGGTGTGCAGCATCTTGGTGCCCGCAAGGCCATTAGAAGCAGTGCTTTGCGCCGTGCGCAGTGTCAGAGGCTGTACTCCCGAGCGCATCTGCGATTGCGCGCCAGGGGAGAGCGTAGCCTTTTTCAGGGCAGAGGTATCCAAGCCCGCCCCCTGCTTAGGGGCATGCTTACGCTTCAGGGCCGAAGTATCGATGTTGGAACCATGTGGCAGCTCAATATTGTCCAGAAACGATGGCACATGCGTGTCATCACCGCTACCACCATTAGCACTAGCCTGTTGCTGCGCAGCATTGATCTTAGCCTCAGACTGTAAGCGCTCCAGATGGGCCCGATGCTGTGCCCGATCCTCCGCCGTATAGGCCATATGCGTTGGCTCTTGCGGTGCTGGCTCTGGCTTAGCGATACGGGTCTCACGGATGACTGCGTTCTTTTTGTTTGCCGTATCCTGCGCCTGCTCACCATGGGCCCGCTCTTCATCGCTCTCAGCAGTAGCGCCCTTAGAGCGTGCCTGATCAGCAAGCTTAGCAGTCTTGCTCTTAACCTCATCCTTACGCGCAAAAGGATTTAGGTTCTGCTTCAGCTGCGCAAACTCTTGCTTTTCTTGATTCTGCCGCTGGCTTTCTTGCAGCTTGCGCTGGCGCTGTTGCTCTTCAAGCTTCTTTTGCTGCGCCGCTTGCTTAGCCGCAGCCTTCGCCTGCTCCTCTTGGGAGATTGCTGTAAGCGCATCAAGCTGTGCGCGACGGCGCTGCTTCAGCTGCTCTTGGGTTTGTGCCAGCTGTGCCTTGCGCTCAGCAATAGTCTGCTCGGCTTTCTTTTTCGCTTGGAGCTTAGCCTTACTAATGGCTTGCTGCTTGGCGGCCTCGTCTTGCTTTAAAGTGTTAAACAAGGCCTTGCTGCCCGTACTCAGATTACTAGCGCGACTGTTGTTGCCCGAGGTCGAGCCAAAGCTACGCGCACTACTGTCTCGGCCCATGGTAGGTACCGGCGCATCCATGGGACGATCCATCGAATTTAAGGCATCTAAAGCCGCTAAGCCTTCTTCGGCTCTACGCAGCTTGGGATCGACATATGGATTAGTACGCTCGCCATAGGCACGCTGGCGCTGATAGGACTCACGCTCACGGCGAATCGTGCCAGGGGTACGCGCGGCGTTTACCGCAGCGGTGTATGGATTGATACGCTTAGCGCGTTTGGGTTGCTGCGGGGCAGCCTTTTTAGGAGCGGCCTTAGCTTTTGGGTTAGACTCATTCTCACCTGCCATGCGGCGGCGCATGGTATTGAGCTCATGACCCACTTGTGGCGTTAGCTCGGCGACGAAGCGCTTATCGATACGCTGGCCCTTACTCAAGGCATCGACGATCTTTTTCTTGGCAAGATAGACCGCTGCCGACAGCACCACCGAGAACATCAGGGTATGCGGCATGGCGTCAGCAATGCTGGTCAGCGAGAAAGGTTGCGCCGCAAACAGCACCTCGTTAATAGCAATAACGATTGCCCAGACGCAGAGAAACAATAAGACCATGAGCCTACCCACTGGCTAGCCGCTAAGAGCTTCACGCGGCGCAAAGGCGCCACATGCTACTATCGGCAACAACCGCAGCGCCATCGCGCTGCTGTACTGAGCTGAACTGATCGTAACACCAACACAGCTTGTGGTTGCTGCAAAGAAGCGGTGGGCTAGCCTGCGCACCATCTCCTTTTCTTTTCTTACGAAAAAAGAGCGCTTACTGCACAAGCGCTAAGAGGCTACTGGCCTAAACACTACAAAAGCAGAAACAAAAGCCAAACAACAGTCTTAAGAGACGGGCACAACAAAAGGGGTGCCTGCTCCCAAGAAAACAGCACACGGGGAGCGGAGCATGTTTGCGTGTATGGGGTAAGAACAGCACGGCACTTACGCAGCTGTAGTGGCAGCCCCATTATGGTGCCTATTCTACCTAACAAGGCAGAACTTAGCACCAGCCCATGAATATGGGAAAAGCACTCATGTGACCCAGTGCCCAAAATAGGCACTAAGCTCGAGTACAGATAGACATCTGAGCAAAAACCGTGTAAGCAGCAGTGACACTCCCCTGACAGCCGAGAGCCAAACGGCCATAAAAAGGCCAGAAATAGAGGTCAGACAGCTCTTGGTGGGGGACTTGGCGTTAATACTTAAGAAGCAGCGAGAGTCTCCCCAAAAGCAAATCTCAAAGGAGGTAACTGCCTACAATCAGGTGTTTTACCCTGAGAGTAAGCATTTGCTGCGGCGCTACTCTCGAGATAACACGCCGTCAGGCGCTTTTAGGTTACATACGAAGCAGCAGCAAGCTGAGACGTAAGGCCATCACCTGTGTCGCACCTACCTACCTACTTGTAATAGTCAGAAGCGCTGGTATTACAGGTAATGCCTATAGCGACTGGTGAGGCGCACACCTTTAAGGTAACGGGGCAGGGGCATGATTTTAGGCCGTGATGCGAAGAAAGGAGTGAGCTCATAAGTGAGGGCTACAAGGTTGCGTGCTGGTACTTTCCCCACCGTAAGATGAATGGTGCAAGCGAAGCTGCGCTTATCTTTAAGGTTGGACACACAAGCTGGCCTTACGCTGGCCTTAAACGCCGTCATCTATTGCGTTAGTCGTTACTAACACGCTCGTCGGAGCTAAGCTGTGCAATGCAGCGCAGTGCAGTGCTGAGCTGTGCGCTGGAGCCTTGGGATGATGCAGAGCTCTCCAAACACAGCGCTATTATCTTAGAGGAGGGGAGCTCTCACGTGGGTTACAGGGTACCAGCTCATCCTCAGGGTAGCTTCATGACGTCAGTAGCGCCGTTATCTCGAGAGAAACTGTGTGCAGAAGCTGTGTGCAGCTTGGCTAAGTGCCACTTGCTATTGCTCTTGAGCTGTGGGCTCAGAACAGCGCAGGGCCTCTCAGCAAGAGAGCGTCTCACCTCAAAGTACCTCCACCGCACAGGTGCATCACCTTGGTAGCAGCAGGCCTTTGTCCCTGTGCCTCGCAGCTTTAGTACTGCGCTCTAGTAAAAAAGGCCGTATGGTTGCCCATACGACCCTTTGTAGCAGCCTCAGAACAGACTGCCTTAGCAGCTTACGCCCTTTTAGTTCGTGGCTTAAGCCCCAGCACAGGGCTGCTCACGCTCTAGGAGCGCTTACTGCTGCTGCGCTAAGTGCTTCTCGTAAGCCTCGACCGTGTTCTCCATTAAGGTAGCCACTGTCATTGGGCCCACACCACCTGGCACAGGGGTAATGTACGAGGCATGCTGGCACGCCTCCTCAAAGCCCACATCACCACAGAGCTTGCCATCAGGTAAGCGGTTAATGCCCACATCAATGACCACCGCGCCGTCCTTTACCCACTCACCAGGGACTAAGTGTGGCTTACCACAGGCCACAATTAAGAGGTCAGCCTGACGCACAAAGTGCTCAAGGTTCTTGGTAAAGCGGTGCGTGACTGTAACCGTGGCGCCCTCTAATAACAGCTCTAAGGCCATTGGGCGGCCCACTAAGTTTGAGGCCCCCACAATCACCGCATTAATGCCCAGTAAGTCCAGCTTAATGGACTTTAAGAGGGTCATCACCCCCTTTGGGGTGCAAGCACGTAAAAGTGGAATGCGCTGCACTAAGCGGCCGACGTTATAGGGGTGGAAGCCATCGACGTCTTTGCTGGCGGCGATCTTTTCAATGACACGACGCTCATCTAAGCCCTCAGGCAGTGGGAACTGCACGAGAATACCATCCACCTCAGGATTGGCATTGCACTCGTCAATTAAGCGCTCCAGCTCCTCTTGGGTGGTAGTAGCTGGCAAGTCATAGGAAAAGCTCTTAATGCCCACCTCATCACAGGCCTTACGCTTATTGCGCACGTAGACCTGAGAGGCAGGATCAGCACCCACTAAGATCACTGCTAAACCAGGAGCGCGCTTACCAGCTGCTACCTGTGCTGCCACCTGCTCCTTGAGCTTGCTGCGCAGCTCTTTGGCTACCGCCTTGCCATCAATAATTTGCGCCGTCATTGTGTCCTCAGCAACCTCAAAAGAGGCCGTCATCGCCAACCAAACCAAACCTAAAAAAACAGCTGCCGCTGCCGCCTGCTGCACGCTACTGCAGGCGCTTGTCTGCCATAGCCGCTCATGCAGCTAAGGCAGACTACCTCAGCATTACCACCGGTGAGACTGTGAGAGCATCCGTGCTCCCCCTGTGCTCGCACCTACCGAGCTGTAACGATGGTGCTTACCACTTCCTTGCTGCTCTCAGGGAAAAAACGGCGTCTGCGCGCCGTAACACCAACCTCAAGAGCAAGAAAAAGAGCGCGCGGGCTACACATTAGGTCTCTGCACAGTCCCCTAAGAGGAGCTGTACGTCCCTTGCGCTGCTTTAAGCGGTAACGCTGAGGTGAAGCTGACTAGAGCTGCACGCAGTCGAAATCAACTACAGGGTTGACGTCAGCACTGTAGTCCACGCCCTCGACCTCAAAGCCAAAGAGCTGTAAGAACTCGTGCTTGTACTCGTTGTAGTCGGTGATCTGCTTTAAGTTCTCGGTAGTCACCGTTGGCCACAGATCCTTGCACTTTAACTGCACGCTGTCACGCAGCTCCCAGCTGTCCATGCGGATACGGCCATCAGCATCGATGTCAGGGGCCTTCATGCCATAGAGGGCGCTGTGGAACATACGGAAGATATGCTCAATCACGCTCTCGTGGATGCCCTGCTCACGCATCACGCGGAAGCACAGCGCAATGTACAGTGGCATCACAGGGATGGCCGCCGAAGCTTGAGTCACCACAGACTTTAATACCACCACACGGGCATCGCCATGTAATGGCTCTAACGAAGTACGCAGCTCCTTAGCGGCGCGGTCTAAGTCTTCCTTAGCCTTGCCTAAAGCACCGTGCCAGTAAATTGGCCAAGTGATCTCCGTACCAATGTAGCTGTAAGCAATGGTCTTGCAGCCGTCAGCTAAGACCTTGGCGTCCTCTAAGGCATGCAGCCACAGCTCCCAGTCCTGACCGCCCATTACGGTCACCGTGTTCTTGACCTCTTCCTCGGTCGCAGGCTCCACCGTAGCCTCGATCACGGTGTCCTTATTGGTATCGATAGCAGTGGAGGTGTATGGCTTGCCAATTGGCTTTAAGCACGAACGCACCACCTCACCGGTGTCTGGTAGCTTACGCACTGGAGCGGCTAAGGAGTAGACGACGAGGTCAACCTGACCTAAGTCCTCTTTGATCATCTCGATGACCTTAGCGCGGCACTCGTCAGAGAAGGCATCGCCGTTAACGTTACGGGCGTAGAGACCGGCCTTTTTGGCCTCTTCGGTGAAAGCGGCACTGTTATACCAGCCTGCGCTGCCAGGACGCTTTTCCGTACCTGGCTTTTCAAAGAACACACCTAAGGTGGCGGCACCAGCACCAAAAGCTGCGCTAATACGTGAGGCGAGACCGTAACCCGTGGAGGCGCCAATGATCAGCACTTTCTTCGGGCCGTTGTCGATCTTTGGCTGTGACTTCACGTACTCGATCTGGTGCTTAACATTGGCAGCACAGCCAACCGGATGCGTCGTAACACAGATAAAACCACGAACTTTTGGCTCAATAACCATAAAAACCTCAGGGAAAGTTAGCTCCGCTAGCAACTAACGGTGCTTGCTCCGTTACGAACTCTGCTCACAGCACAAAAGCTGTCTGGGTGACAGCAAGTGGATAGCCCCCTATCTCTCTTCCTCCGGCCTTACCTTGGGTCACAGCAACAGCAGCGTCAAGCTACTCTAACTGCTAAAGGAGGCCGCTGAGCAGAGAAACAGCCTAAAGGAAAGACTACCTCACAGCGCCAAGTGCCGCTGATTCACCCCCATTACTCACAATGCTGGGTACCAGCCCCTACATACCACCCCCACTAAAGGAGGAGAAGGAGGTGCGGTAAGCAGTAAGAGCGTGCCGAGGCCGTGAGTTTGAGGTTAATCGTGAGTAAGTGTCAGCCAGTGCCACCAAAGCTCTCAAAGCCAGACTGCTCTTAAGCTAAGCTAAGCTAAGCATTGCTGTAGTCACCGCCAAGAGGCTACAGCACAGAGTTCAGGGCAGTACCCAAAAGAGCACTCAATAATGGTGGCGCGGTGGTGCAGATAGACACTTGCTAAGCGGTAGCACGTTTGCCTAAAGCCGCTGGAGCGATGGCTTCAGACCTGAAACAAGGTAGGCAACCTCTCTGGCTTGAGGCCAGAGGTGAGACTAAGCCCCCTAACTAAAAGGGGAACTGCGGCTCTGTGGTTTCCTACGAGGCAAGTAAAACGTACTTGATTTTTCCCCCTGACAGTCATGGATGTCGCCTAAAAGCAACGCTCGCAGCTATTGTCTTTGTTGATTTGCTTGCAATAGAGCAAACAAACCAAACAGGGGATAAACATGCCATTATAGACGATGTGGCAGAGGGAAAAAAGCATTTTGCAGCAGTGCTATGAACACATCGTGGCAGGGCTCAAGACGGTTCTGCAGCCACTTCTGCGGCTCATGCCAAGGCCACCCGACGGACGCTACTTACGCTATCACTACACAACACCACAGCAGGCCAGAGTCGCGCCTTCCCCCCCAACCACTTTGATCCAGAGCCACCTCCCAGAGTATCAAGAGCCACCTTGCAAAGCGCACACGTACAGCCCCAAAAACCCAAGAGCGCCTCAGCCTTTCCCGACCTACTGCCAAGAGCTGCGATCTTGTCTTTGCACAAGCAAGGTGAGCGGCTATAATGCTGCGTTTGACTTTCTGATTTCCTGATAGTGCCTTGGTTGTGGGGGTTTGCGATGTTGCCTGCACTCTTTGTTACCTGCTATCAGCGCCTGTTTGGGGTAGGCTCTGCTCATGCCCCGCGCACGGCCGCTGCCACTGCTGACGCCATTGCTGACACCGCTGCTGACGCCACTACTGCTGCTGATGCCGCTGTCGCTACTGACACCTCTGTCTTTAATTCCCCACGCCGCACCACTAGCTTAAAAGCCTACGTCCTCTCGCTGGCGCTAGTGCTGCCGCTTATGGTTGCCGGTCTCACCTTAAGCTCGACACCAGCCTACGCTATTGCCGCCGAGTCCGAGCCTTTAGATGGCGCCCAAATTGGTGTGGCCTACATGCTCCCTAACAGCAATAAGGTCTACGGCAAAAACAGCAATCTCTACTTCCACCCTGCCTCCACCCAAAAGCTGCTTACTGCCTTAGCGGCAATGCTCTATTTGGGGCCGGATTACGAAATGGTAACCCGCCTTGAAGTACGTGCTGATGCCGTCGGTGCCAATAAGAGCTTAAAAGTGGATAAGACCGGCACCTTAAACTCTGACGTCATCGTCAAGTTTACCGGTGACCCAACCATGCGCATCGACCACTACCGCACTCTGCTGGCGGTATTGCAGCGCCATGGTGTCCACAAAATCAATGGCAAGGTCATCTTAGATGTAAGCCGCTTTGGTGGCCCTTCCCGCGCTAATGGCTGGTCATGGAGTGACTTACCATCCTGCTTTACGGCGCCATCAGCTCCAATTATCCTCAACCGCAACTGCACCTTTGCGCAGTTAGTGACCGAGGGCCCAGGTAGCCATGCCAGCCCACTTATTCCTGCGGGTGTGCCTATCGATATCGTCTCGGATGTGACTGCTGTATCCGCCTCTGACTACGGTGGGGACTGCATTCTCGAGGCTAACCTCTTTTTGGATAACCGCTACCACTTAACTGGCTGTGTGCCAGTAAGCCCACGCTCGCAGCCATGGCCACTGTCGCTGGCCATTGCTGATGCTGAGCGCTGGGGTGTGGACTGGACACGCAAGATTCTGCAAGGCTTAAAGATCAGCACCACGCAGGGCATTGAGATCTCGCACAGCCCAGAGGCTGATGTGGTGACCATTGCCCAGCGTACTTCGCCACGCTTAAGCTCGATGGTGGAGTACATGCTGCAAAAGTCCAACAACCTCTACGCTGACTCCATTGCTAAGAACGTAGCGGCCGAGTACTTTGATCTGCCTGCAACCTACTACCGTGCTAACCGTGCGATCCGCTCGATTCTGAAGCAATACGCTAAGATCGACTTAGGCAGCTCCTACATTGTGGACGCCTCGGGCTTATCCCCACACAACCTGCTGACTCCTAACAAGATGCTGGAAGTGCTGGAATATATCAACAAGAACAACGATAAGCTGGGCATTATCGAGCTCTTACCGGTATCAGGTAAGTCTGGCACCTTACACTGGCGTACTTCGACCTTTAATAACCCATTAAAGGAGCACGTCATTGCCAAGACGGGCACGCTGCAAAACGTCTCGAACTTAGCGGGCTTTGTCATTACGCAGTCGGGAGTACGGGTACCTTTTGTGATGTTTACCAACTCCATCACCTACTCTGAGCGCACCCGCGATATGGTCAAATACCGTCGTAGTCCATCGCCACACTATGCTTACGAGCGCTATGTGCTGGAGAATATCTACTACGAGCGCGTGATGGGCCGTGATTTCTAAGACTAAGCCCTCTGCGCTGATCTGCTCTCAGCGCAGGCTCTGCTCTTAGCCCACTGTGCGGTCGCATGCCACCTTGCGCATGCCACCTTGGAGTAACAATACTCCCTAAGCAGCATCTTAACGTGGTCACTGCCTTATACGCTCAAGCTCTCTGTGGTTCTTTAGCCTTACCAGAGGCGTAAACAGGGCTAAAGGCACGATGACAGCTGTGGTAATTGGCAACCAACTAACTCTAAGTTGGGAGTCGGACGCACTGGCCACCACAGCCGCGTGTAAGGCGTGTCAGTATGGCGTGATCTCATCAGTGACGGCTGCTGGGGAGAGTACTGTCAGCACTAAAGCAGTGCCACCAACAACGTGGTGGTGGTGGTGATTCTGTCCCTGCCGTTTTGTAAACCTTATTTCGTTACAGCCCCTAACAAAGAAGAGGGCAAAGAGGTAGCGATAAGACTGCTGCCGCTGGCTCTGAATGTAGCAGGTGGCTGTAGGCAGGAAGGTGAGATCGTGCGCTTACGGCGCTTTGGCTGGGCAGGGATGCATCAAGCTACCTCAGCAGGCTCTAACGGTAGAGACAGGTAGCAGTCGCTCGCTTTAACGAACAGCCGCGAAATTCCCTATGCGTAAGCGTAGGGATGAAAGCGGCTAACATGAGGAGTGAGCTGCTTGGCTCACTGTAATGCGCTGGGGG
>CASEBB010000124.1 GCA_949286015.1 uncultured Succinivibrionaceae bacterium
GGTACTTTGCAACCAGCAAGGATAAAGATCAGTACTGCCTCAGCAATGATCCCCACATGCTTGGGAAAACGCTCCTTATCCATTTGCTGAGATTATATGGCGAATTGCTCGGCATTGACTTGTGGTCATTTGATGAGATGACCTGCATTCAAGCTATCAGGCGCGTAATGGCAATGGATGCTTCCGGCAAGCTCAAAGATGTTGATCGCTATGAGCGAATGGGCGTCTGCGACATGCTGGCAATAATGCAGCCTTCTACCGGCCAAGTAGTCGCTGATTTTTATGATCACAAAACGCAAAAAGACGTCAACGACTTTCTCCGTAAGTTTTTATCTGAGCGCTATCCTGCAAAAGAAGGCCGTAAGGTCGTAATCCTTATGGACAACCTGAGTGCTCACGCGGCCGTATCGGAGTTACAGGCTCAATTCCCTAACCTCATCATCGTCTTCACCCCAACCAATGCCAGCTGGATGAATCCAATCGAGTCGTTCTTTCAAACCTTGAGTGTGGCCATGATTGAAAATGTCTCATATGACTCGGTGGAGACCATGCAAAAGCAAATGCTCGACTTTATCGCTGGCTATAACCTCAGAGCAGAGCCTGTCAAATGGGATTTTGCTGTTGAGCGCTACTTCAATCAGCTTCTCCTCAAGAAGGCCTACTTAAAGCAGGTTTACCCTCACTTTGAGACGGTTCGGCAGTTAGGGCAAGAAGTGTTAAGTGGGACTTGTTTAGCAGTAGGTGAACTGGCCAACAATATGGCCAATAGCCATGATGTGTATGAGTATGAGGGTACAGACGATACTGACGGTGTAGTCCTCATCAAAGCTGATGTTGTTGAGGAGATTAACGCACTTTTTCAAGATCAGCCTCATGGGATAGAGGCTTTCCACGCCTCGGTAGACGTACAGCGCCAAAAGGCCGGTTTAGATGACTGTGACAAGCAGCTGTTCAGCGATAAGGTAATACAGGCCCTAAACGACCCAGCTGCAGCAGAAAAGCTTATCTACAAGCTTTTAAGGTTGCTTCCAGATAAGCCTTATCGCAAGCCACCAGAGCCAAAGCTTAACCAAGAGGTTATCAACAAAAAAGAGGCGCTGGTTGCTCAACTGGAGAGTGCTGAAAAGAGCAAGATTGAGTTAGAGGCTCATTGGGATAAGCAGGTTGCCGACTTGGAGGCAAAGCAGTCTGCCCCATCCTCCAACCAAGCTTCTGATCCTAATCTTGCAAAGGCCATTGCGTGCAGAGATAAGGTCAAGCGTGATCGCCTCAAGACCCAAGCTCGCCTTGCTCGCGAACGCGATAAGCTCAGCAAGCAGAAGGATGCTTTTTCTCAGAAGAGCACCGCCACTAAAGACCTGTATGAGGCCTCTGTTAATCGCTTGCTCAATAGCTTGGTTCAGGCCATTAACCTTTGGTGTGAGTATCGGAACCAGTACAGGGCTGACTACCCAAGAAGTAAGCCCAAGTTAAAACCAACAAATCCAACAAGTGAGGTGGCTTAGGATGTGGACTAAGACTAAAGAAGCAAGGCGAATCTCCCACTAGGTCAATCTCTACTCCGGCGTTTAGCCGCAGCGCCCGCCCCTCGCCACCAAGCACGCACGCCTTTGCGCACGCGCGCACTCTCTTGCCAGCTTCCCACGCTTGCGTTAAGATAAGCGCCCCCTAAAAAAGATCACGTGAACCTTTTTTCTGGCAAAGTGGAACGCCTGTCTGCGTTGTTAGGGCTATACCGAGCACTCTCCCACAGCAACCTGTCTTCTCAGTTGCCACTGCTGCTCCTTCCTACCTCTTCTTAGCCCTCTAAGCCTCTTCATGAGGCTCCTGTCGTGGTTTTAGGGCTGGTGCCCCAACCACCACACTTCTTCCACCTCTTGTTACTTTTTTGTCGTTCACGCTCATCTCGCAAAACCCTTACTGCCACTACCCATGACGCGCATGAGTGCTAAGAGAAAACGCACTCCTCTACCTCACACTCTCAATTTGGTACTGGCCGGCTGTTTTGCTGTGCGCAGAGGTTTTCATCATGAGCAATCCGCACAAAACTGTTAGCTCGCAAATGGTGGTGCTGTTTAAGCTCGCCATTCCTATCATCTTAGGCAACTTCGCCTACGCTATTCTCAACATCACCGACGTGATGATGGCCGGTATGGCTGGTACCCCTGATCAGGCCGGTGTGGCCGTAGGTGGCTCCTTTTTCTACCCCGCCTCCGTCTTTGTTATCGGCATGATCTCGGCTCTGCACCCAGTCATTTCCCGTCATTGTGGTGCAAACACTAAAGACCAAATTCCCCAGACTCACGCCCATGCCGTCTTTGCCTGCTTGATCGTGGGTTTGGTGATCATGACCATACTGCTGATCTTGGCGTTTGGTTTCCTTGAGATCGACAGTGACAAGCGCATGGAAGAGGTCGCGCGCTACTACGTAGTGTGCGTGGCCTTTACCGTACCTTTGATCGCTTTCTACACTACCGCCCGTGCGTACTGCGAGGCCATGGGTATCACCCGCGCTACGCTGTACTTTGGCGTGCTCGCGGTGGTGCTGAACGTGCCGCTTAACTACTGCTTTATCTTTGGCAAGTTCGGCTTACCAGCCTTAGGCGGTATTGGCTGCGGTGTCGCCACGGTCATCTCCATGTCCATCTCCACTGTAGTCATCTTTACCTACATGCTGGTGCATCCACAGCTTAAGAACTACTCGTGGCTCAAGAATAAGCAAGGCATCTCTTTACGTGGCATTTGGGACTACATGAAGCTGTCCATACCTCTGGGCATCTCCTCGGCCGTAGAGTGCTCCTGCTTTGCCATGATCGCTCTGATGCTGAGCCCATTAGGCCCTGTTAACGTCTCCGCGCATACCATTACCATGTCGCTGACGAGCTTTGTCTACAACATCCCGCTGTCAGTAGGCATCGCCGCTGCGATTATGATCGGTTATGCCATTGGCAAGAACAACCTCAACACGCTGCGCCTCAACATTAAGGCGATCTACCGCTCAATGCTGATCTGCTTGACGCTGAGCATTGGCATTTTGGTAAGCGGCCGTAATGTCTTACCAAGCTTTTTCTCCTCTGATCCTGAGGTTTTAGCGCTGGTGGCGGTGCTGATGTTCTTTGCGGCGACTAACCAGAGCTTTGAGAGCTTGCAGACGATTCAAGCCTTTATTCTGCGTGGCTTTAAGGACACTAAGACCATTTTGGCGGTAACCTTTATCGCTTTCTACTGCATTGCGCTGCCAATCGGTATTAGCTTGTGCTACGGCTACATTGAGCTGCCATTCTTTGTCACGCTCTTTGGCGAGCAGGGCTTAACCGGCCCACGTGGTTTCTGGGTGGGACTGTTCTTTGGTCTGGTTACGGCTACGATCCTCTACCGCATTCGTGTGCTGCAACACTACCGTCGCCTGAAGGCGGAGATTAAGGCTAAAGAAGCCACCGCGCCAGAGCAAGCGCAGGAGCAAGAGCAGACAGCTGCAACGGCTTAAGTCTCAGGGGTAGTCAGTATTTACTGCTGACGTCACTTCCTGATAACACTCCTTGTACCACTCCCTCTTTTTGCGGCAGCCCCACAGGCTGCCGCTGTTGTTTTTACGGGAAGCACGACGTCCCGCCCAAGATCTTTAAGGGTGGTAACTCTGATGCTCAGGAGCAACTGACTTCAGAGATGACGCATTTAAGGCAATCGGCAATCATGTGTGCCCAGCATGGAGAGAGGCTCAGGTACGCCTGCACCTCTTATCTCGATGTAGGAGACGTTATCCTTACCCATACCCAACCTTGCAGCCAGCACTTATGAGCTCACTTGCTACTAAGGCGCCCCAAGGCATCTAGAGCACGGTTGCTACTCATCTGTCCTGTTCTGTATTACCCAGCCCGCAAAGCTCTAAAGATAACCGTGCCTCGGCCTTTAGAGCCGCCGTCTGCCCTCTTCCCTGTAGTGATCCCCCTCTTAGCGACAGCACACGCCCCCAATCTCCCCAAAGGCGCAACGCCCGCAGAGCGCACTCGCAGTAAGTCGCAGCTGCCTTAAGAGATGACGGCATGTAAGGCCATCAGGTGCGCCACGGCTTACGATCATCTCAAGCTCACCTGCACCATTTATCTATACTCGAGTTAGGTGACGTTACCCTTACCAAACCTTGCAGCCAACACTTATGAGAACACTTGCTCTTAATCCGTACCAGCTTTGCAGCGCTCCATTGCTGCGCCGCTCTTAGTTCTGTCCCTTGTGCTGCAGGCAGTAAAAAAGGGGTTACAGCATGCTGCACCCCTTTAACAAAGATTGAAACCATCCGATCACGATCGGATCTTGAGCGACCACCAGTACCTTCACTCGGTAACTCTGCCTCTTTAACCGCCGGAAGCACGTACCTGTACTCCTGCGCTCAGAGCCCCACCGAATGCTGCAACGTTACTTCAGCCGCATGCTGTCCTCTTGCTTGCCACCGGTGTGGCAGCCCTCAAGCGACACAGCTTACTTGAGGCATCCTCACGGCTTACTTGCCTCCCTTGGGCAAATTAGCCGGTTGCAGGCTTGGCGCGCCTGCTTCTGTCTCGCTCTTATGCTTGGAGACGGGCTTGAGGATGGGGATGCTTCTCTGGGTGCTCACCCATGAGCTGAAAAATGGCCCAGTTCGCAATGTTGGTGGCGTGATCGCCAATGCGCTCTAAGTACTTGGCAATCATGAGGATATCCACGATCGTCGCTGCATTATGGTTGTTTTCCTTAATGAGCGTGATCATCTGCTCGCGAGCCTGATTTAAGTAATCATCGACCTGATTGTCACGGTCAATGATGTCACGGGCCAGCTCGATATCCTGATTGATAAAAGCTTCCACGCTATCTTGCACCATGCCGCGCGCGATAATCGCCATCTCCTCGATGGTCTTAAACGAGCTCTTCTCGGCATAGTCAAGATTCATCACAATCTCAGCAATGTCACTGGACTGGTCACCAATGCGCTCCATGTCCGTGATCATCTTCAAGGCCGAGCTCACTAAGCGCAAATCAGAGGCGATTGGCTGCTGGTGCAAGATAATGGTCAAGCACAAGTTCTCAATCTCACGCTCTTTTTGGTCAATGATGTAATCGGACTTGTAGATACGACGCGCCAAATCGTTATCGTTATCATGCAGGGCCTTAATGGCACCGGCTAAGGCATCGTCGCAGAAGTGCCCTAATTGTGCGATCTCCTCGCACAGGGTCTTTAACTGGTTATTGTACTGATCACGCATTTTCTTCAGGTACAAAACAGAGTAAGCGGCAGCAAGTTTGCACTTGCAGCGCTCTTTCTTCACTCCAGCCTACTGTACACACTTAAGTCCCAGCTCAATGCGCCTCACCTACCCACTACCCTATCAAAACCGCTCTTGGCACAAAGAAAAGCCCATACAGAAGACGCTTACCTCGGTGTTGAGGTCACTGGGCAAACTCAGGCAGGAACCTTATGACTGCATGGGCTTAGGTTGTTATAGAAGTGAGTGGTAGGAAGAAGAGCTTGAAATGGCGCCTAAGTGGCAGACAGACAAAGGAGCAAGCCCTGTCCTGTGCTGGCCGTAAGGGCAAAACACAGTATGGCTTGCTGGTGCAGCTTCGCCTCTCCTGCTTGCAGCTTTTGCCTCTTGCAGGCGCAACGCTTTTGCTTTGCGTTGCTTTGCGGTCACTCTGCCTTAAGCGCAGCTAGAGTTAAGAAAGCTCACAGCGGCGTGCCCCTGTCGTGACACAAGCGACAGTGGCACCACCCAACTGCTTCTTATTAACCGAAACGACCAGTGATGTACTCTTCGGTACGCTTGTCGTGTGGATTCTTAAAGAGCTCGTCCGTGCTGTTGAACTCAACAAGATCACCTAACAGGAAGAAAGCAGTGTCATCAGAGATACGCACTGCCTGCTGCATGTTGTGAGTCACCATGATAATGGTGTAGTCCTTCTTGAGTTCCGCAGCCAGATCCTCAATCTTCGAGGTCGAGATTGGGTCTAAAGCGGAGGTTGGCTCGTCCATAAGCAGCACCTTTGGCTGCACAGCTAACGCACGGGCAATGCACAGACGCTGTTGTTGACCACCGGATAAGCCTAAAGCGGAGGTCTTTAAACGATCCTTGACCTCATCGAAGATGGCGGCTTGGCGTAAGCTGCGCTCCACGATTTCATCCAGCTCGCGCTTGGAGCGGATACCGTGGGTACGTGGGCCATAAGCGATGTTGTCGTAAATGCTCATTGGGAATGGGTTAGGCTTTTGGAACACCATGCCCACTTCCTTACGTAAGGCCGAAACGTCGAGATTCTTGTCTAAGACCTCTTGGCCTTGGTACTTGATCGAGCCCGAGGTGGTGACGCCATCAACCAAGTCATTCATGCGGTTTAAGGTCTTGATGAAAGTGGACTTACCGCAACCGGATGGGCCAATGAAAGCCGTTACGGCATTGGCCTTGATCTTCATGTTGATGTCTTTTAAAGCGTGGTGAGCACCGTAGCTGTACCACAGGTTAAAGTTTTGGACGTCAAAAACCAGATTGTTGCTCATTTTTAAAACCCGAGTCTAGGCCACCGCGCCGCCACAGCGAGAACACAGTTTTAAGCTCTGTGGGGTGAGGGGTGAACAGTGTACTGTGCTCCTGCTATCTTCAAAGCCCAGAGCCACACTGTGGAGCCTAGAGAGAAATGGTCTGCCTACCTACGTGCTGCACTCACCACTAAAGGCACCAACCATACGGTGCACTGCGCTCATGGTAAAAGGTGGTCAGCCAAAGACGGCGGCAGTAGCGATCAGAGAGGTAGTACTGTTTTTCCTCTCAAGGCGCAGGCACAGACACTTGGCACAGGGCCTTGAGAACACAAGCTATGGGGTATTTGCGCTGCTTTGCTGAGGCTACAGCAGCAAGCTGTTACTACTGTCTTGCCTTGCCAGCGCGGCGCTTTAAGCGGGCACCCACGATGTTAGCCATTAAGTTGATGATTAAGCTCATCACTAAGAGGATGGCGGCGATCACAAAGGCCACCTCAAACTCGCCTTGCTCCTTAGCGTAGACGTACAGAGCCACAGTTAAGGTAGCACCGGAGTTGGCTAAGCCATCAATAAAGCCGTTTAAGGTGTGAGCAAAACCAGCGGTGAACAGTAAGGCAGCGGACTCACCTAACATACGACCGACAGCTAAGATACAGCCGGTCACGATGCCGTCCACGCAGCATGGTAAAACCACAGTTCTGATCACACGGAACTTAGCAGCGCCTAAACCGAAGGCACCCTCACGGTAGCCAGTTGGCACCGTCTTTAAGCTCTCTTGGGTGGTACGGATGATCGTAGGTAAGGTCATGATCACCAGAGTTAAGGCACCAGCGAGCAGCGAGGTTTGCAGACCAAAGAACTGGCAGAAGATCAGCATACCCACAAGGCCGTAGATGATCGAAGGAATACCAGCTAAGGTCTCAATGGCGTACTCGATCATGCCTACTAAACGGCGGGACTTAGCGTACTCGTTTAAGTAGATAGCCGCGCCGACGCCCAGTGGCAGCACAAATACTAAGGCGGCGATAATGATGTAAACGGTGTTTAAGATATCAGGCAGCACACCAATGGAGCGGGTTAAGTAGCTTGGCTTGGTGCTTAAGATCTGCCACGAGAAGTGAGGTACCGACTGGATTAAGATGTAGCCAATCATGAAGAACACAAAGGCTACGGTAAGACCAGTGCACAGGTACATTAAGGCCTGCATCGTGAAGCTGTAGAGCTTACGTTGCAGGGCATTGCGCGATGGCTGGAAGACATAAGCCTGTTCAGAGAAATTAGAAGCGGCATTAGTCTGAGTAGACTTGTTCTGCTGGTTGTGTTGGGAAAGCAGCGATTCTGACATGATGAATTCTGTGTCTAGCGGTGCTGGCAGCATCAGCTGCCACGCGAAAACTTGAAGCAACGAGAGCCACGCTCAGCGTTGAGCAGTGCCACCTACGGTGCACTGCTGCCCTTAGTCAGTGCACTGCTGCCCTTAGCAGTGCCACTACGATGCACTGCTGCCCTTAGCAGTGCCACTACGATGCACTGCTGCCCTTAGCAGTGCCACTACGATGCACTGCTGCCCTTAGCAGTGCCTGCTGACGGCTTTAGATCTTGCCCTTCTTTAAGATCAGATTTAAGGTGGCGTTAATCATCATGATGAAGACAAACAGCACCAGAGCGATGGAGAAGAGGGCGTCACGTTGCAGACCTGAGGCATAAGACATCTCGGAAGCCACAGCGGTAGTTAAGAAACGCACGGACTCAAAGAGGCCTGGCATGTTAGGGACGTTACCGGCGACCATCATCACGGCCATGGCCTCACCGATAGCACGGCCCACACCTAAGACCACTGCCGAAGCGATACCGCTCTTGGCAGCAACCACGCTGACACGGAAGACCGTCTCGATCTTAGTAGCACCTAAGGCTAAGGAGCCTAACTCATACTCCTCTGGCACCGCACGTAAGGCCGTAATCGAGACCTTAATGATCGATGGCAGAATCATGATGGTTAACACTAAGATAGCGGCTAATAAGCTGGCACCGTCTGGCAGGCCAAAGAGGCGCTGTACCAGAGGAACTAAGACCAGCATACCCACGAAACCGTACACCACCGATGGGATACCCGCCAGTAAGTCGATTAAAGGCTCAACGGCATTGGCGATACGTGCTGGGGCTAACTTCGCTAAGTAGACGGCACAGAAGAAACCTAAAGGCAGACCTAAGACAATGGCACCACCCGTACCATAGAACGAGGTCAGAATAAATGGCAGGATACCAAACTTAGGCTCAGCAGCAGTCGAGGCCCACTTATCACCGAAGATGAAGTTGAAGAAGCCAATCTCATAGATGGCTGGCAGACCAGCGATGATGAGGTAGATGCTGATGAGGATAACTAAGGCGATGTTAATCAGGCCAAAGCACAGGAAGAAGTAGCGTGCGGCCTCTTCGATATCCCACTTAGAAGATTTAGTTTTAATCATTGCTCGGAGGTTCAATCAAACACAGCACATAAGCACCTGCAAGGGGCCTTGTCAGGTGGCGCACAGGGCGCGAGGCGCGCCTAAGTGCGAAGCTCAAGTTAGGCTGTGACTAACTTTTGATCCTTAAGCACGGCCTCATCTCTTGCAGAAAGATGCGGACGTGCTTTACAGGAGAGCTTGGCAGCGCTCATAGCGCTGAAGTTTAGGAGCTGTTAAGCTAAACAGCTAAAGCAGCTCAAGCAGCTAAAGCTTAGTGAGCAGCTGGCACCACACCGGTCATGGTGATGATCTCAGCGGCATCCTTGGAGAAGGCAAAGTCGATGAAGCTCTTCACCGCATCAGACTGCTCTTGGCCCTTCTTGGTCACTAAGACGAAAGGACGCTGTACCTTATAGGTGCCGTCCTTAACGGTCTCTTCGCTAGCGGCAATGCCACCCACGGTTAAAGGCTTGATCTTGTTGCTGACAGCAGCTAAGGAAGCGTAGCCGATGGCATTGACGTTCTTGGAGACAGTGGTGATCACGTCACCAGTGGAAGTTAACTCTTGACGATACTTGCAGGCATCCTTGGTGTCGGTCACGGTCTCAAAGCCGTCACGGGTACCAGAGCCAGCCTCACGGCCGATTAAGACGATTGGGTGATCGTCGCCACCAACTTGGTTCCAGTTGGTGATCTTGCCGGTGTAGATGTCCTTGATTTGCTCTAAGGTTAAGTCGCTGACCTTGTTGTCATTGTTAACGACTAAGACGATACCGTCTAAGGCCACCACCTGACCATTTAAGGTTTTAGCCTCGTCATCTTTTAAGGCGCGGGAGGATAAACCGATGTCGCAACGGCCTTCCTCAGCAGCGGCGATACCAGCACCCGAACCAGTTGGGTTGTAGGTGAACTTGATATCGGAGTGGGCGTTGGTGAAAGCCTCACCTAAAGCACCGATCATGTACTCCATCGAGGTGGAACCCTCGGTAGCAACCGAGCCAGCGGCATAAGCGTTGGCGGAGAAAGCCACCATAGAGGACATGGCAACAGCAGCGAATAACTTGGAAATGCTCTTCATAAGGAAACAAACTCTCCATTCCAAAACCGCTGCACATGATAGGAAGCACTCATTAAATACAAAGGCAAGCTTTGTTAAATTTGCGTAAAGTAAGCGCCACGCGATGCAAAGCTGATAAAAATCGTCTTTACCCGCTATTCTAGATACAGAAAATTTTATACAACAATCACAACAGAGGTGCAAGTTAACATTTGCGGCGCTGTTTGCTGGGGCAAAGACGGGGCGGTGTGGTGCACCACATATGTAAGCGTGTGGCAGGTGCAGGTGGTGAGGCAAGGCAGCGCAGAGCGGAGCTGATGGCAGTGAGCGCTGGCAGCGGTACGGACAAAGGCAGGCTGGGCTAAAGCCGGAGCTAAAGGCAAAGCAGAGCAGAGGTGCTAGCACCTTAAGCCCTTAAGGCTATCTCAAGGGGTATAAGAGGGCAGCCAGCCTATCAACATAGCTGGCGCCGCCACCTTGAGTAAGCACTGGCAGCCACCCCCCTCAACAGCACAAGAGCCACCACCGCTGGCGCTTACAGTCACCACCTAAAACACCACTCTTAGAAGCAGCCTTTGCCCTAAAGACAGTGCAGAGAATCATAAGCGCACTGTCACTACGCTGTACCCTGCTCATATGAGCCCCTACCTCAGATCGCCACTTACTACTCCCCAGCATCTCCCCCACCTGAAAAAAGCCCATCTTTTAGCGAAAATATACCGCTTACCCCCTGTAGCCAAAGCCCGTACTTTCCATTACAATGGGCTCCACATTTACGCCAGTGCTGCGGTCAGCAATTAACGTTTGCTGCTGCTGCCCGCTACAAGACGCCAGCCTCCCTGTAGTTCGTTGGTTAGAGCTCTGTTGCTCACATGCTGTGCTACGCCATTACCACACGCTTTTGTTCTTTTGCGCGCCTGTCAGGATGATGTTGTTTTAGCGTGCGCTAAAGAAGAATCAGCGTCAGCGCAGTATTACTGTCAGAGAGTAGCTCCCCCTACCCGTGCTCCTATCACCCCGCGTCATATCCCGTCTCACACATGCACACCACGTCATCTGATGAAGTGACCTCTGGTAACGAGCCCCTACGGCTTCAATCTCTTACTGCGTCTTGGTTGTTTTTACACTGGCTCAACCTTGCTTTTGTGTTCGGAGGTTGCGTGATAACACAGCAGTCGAGCATACTCTGGCGCCCAGCGCCTCTTCCCGCCTTTTGGCAGAAGCAACAACATATCTGGCTCTGCGTCTGCGCAGCAGCAATCACTCGTAAGCCGCCTTTAATTGGGCCCTAGTGAAGAATTCGGAAATTAACGAAGAACCCTTACCCTCAAAATAAGGGCAACAGACATTCATCATGCCTGTCCAATGCCCCTAATTGATCCCATTCTAGCGTTAAGCCTGTTGCTGCCTAACGCCGTGCACAGCTGCCACCTCAAGCACCAGCTTTAGCTCAAGCTTAAGTGCTCAGCTCGCAGCTCTGCACCCCCTCTTTTCCTCTGTGCCCATTCATCACTTTCGGGGCTGGAGCAGGATTTCTATGGAAGCTACTCCACAAAACAATCCGCAGCCATACACGCTGCAACAAGATGAGATAGTGCCAAGCTACGGCACTGACATCAAGCGCACCCTGCGCTTATTCTGGCCTATCTTCTTAGGTCAGCTGGCCTCATCCTCCATGGGTGTGGTCGATACCGTGATGGCCGGTGCCGCTGGCACTGTCGACCTCTCAGGTGTGGCCATTGGTGCTTCGTTCTACTGGCCATGTGTGCTCTTTGTGCTGGGTATGACCTTAGCCATTCAGCCAACCATTGCCCACTTACGCGGTGCCGGTCGTGCCACTGAAGTCGCCGCTAAGATGCACCTTGCAACTGTGGTGTGCTTAGTGGCCTCGGTCATTGTCGGCATCTTTATGTCACTGCTGCCGCTGGTCTATAAGTTCATCCCTAACATCGATCAGGACATGGTGCGCATTGGTCAGGGCTACGTCATTGCCGTGGCTCTTGGTATGCCAGGCTTTGCCATGTTCAATGTCTTGCGTGGCTATTGGGAGGGCTTAGGTAACACGCTGCCAACATCGATCTTTGGCTTTGTGGCCTTGTTCCTCAATATCCCGCTTAACTACATCTTCATCTTTGGCAAGCTGGGTATGCCAGCCTTAGGCGGTATCGGCTGCGGCGTCGCGACCACGATTACGATCTACATCTGCGTGGCCCTCATGCTGATCTACATCCAAAAGAGTAAGTACTACGCTCGCTTCCGTATCTACCGTCAGCTGTACCCACTGCCATGGACTGAGGTCAAAAACTTTGTGCGCTTTGCGCTGCCTCTGGGCTTATCTGCCACCATTGAGGTGACCTGCTTCTCCTTAGTGGCGGTGCTTTTAAGCCCATTCGGCCCAATCACAGTAGCGGCGCATACCATTGCCATGAATGTTTCAGGTGTGATTTTCATGATCCCGCTGTCCATTGCCTCGGCTACTACCATTCGTGTGGGTGAGTGCATGGGTGCGGTGCACTGGAATCGTGCCTTACGCTGCTCGATGAGCGCCTTCATTATTGGCATGACCTGCTACGTGCTGTGCTTTGTAGCGCTGTTTATCTGGCACGACAACATCATCAATCTCTACACCTCGGACTTAGAGGTGGCAGCTTTAGCCTCGATCCTGATCATGTACTGCGTGGCTTACCTGCTGCCAGATAGCCTGCAAGCGCTGTCGATTGGTATCTTACGTGGCTTTAAGGACAGTAAGACCATCTTTATCATCACCATTGTCTCGTACTGGGTGGTGGGCATGCCAATTGGCTATAGCTTGGCATACGGTCTGATCACGGGTGAAGAGATGGGAGCGGTGGGCTTCTGGATTGGCTTTATCTGCTCCTTAACCACGGCGTCGGTGCTGTACTTAATCCGCATTTTCCTGCTCTATCGCCACCGTAAGCTGCCAAAGGCCTTACAGAATTCGTCCGAGCAGATCTCGACGGCACAGCAAGACGCTACGACGCAGCAACAGCAATAGCCCCTATTGCACTGAAGAGCAGTAATGTTGCGGCGCGGCAGAGATAGCGCAAACTCCCAGCTACCTCAAGCACCGCAGCAGTAGCACATCGTATAGCCGGTCGCAGCACCTAACAAAGCAGGCTTTGCCTAGCGTGACGCGCCCGCCTTTTAATCGCAGCTCCTCAGGGTAAGTTTACTGCTCTTACCCACTTCCTACCACTTCCGATCACGTCCAACGCCACATCTCAAGGCGTCGCAGCACCTTAAGGCCACACCACCGCGTGTGGCCTTTTTGTTTCTTACACAGAGCCCCTACGCTCTTAGGGCTACCGACACGGTAGCCTAATCTTTGGCCTTCGCTGCTTTGGCCTTTGCACCTCTGCCACGTGGGCTCTTTGAGGCCTGCTCTTTGGCCTCTGGTGCCTTGGCCTTGGCGCTTCTGCCGCGTGGGCTCTTTGGAGTCTGCTCCTTGGACTCAGAAGCACTTGCCTTAGCGCTTCTGCTGCGAGTGCTCTTTGGAGCCTGCTCCTTAGACTCAGGTGCACTGGCCTTTGCGCCCCTGCCGCGTGGGCTCTTTGGAGCCTGCTCTTTGGCCTCTGAGGCACTGGCTTTTGCACCTCTGCCGCGTGGGCTCTTTGGAGCCTGCTCTTTGGCCTCTGGGGCACTGGCCTTTGCACCTCTGCCGCGTGGGCTCTTTGGAGTCTGCTCCTTAGACTTAGGGGCACTGGCTTTGGTGCTGAGGCTGCTCGGAGGCGGTAGCAAGCCTTGCTGGTGCTCATATTCTTGCAGACTAATAGCTACCCGCTCTTTGTGACGCTCTACCACAACCAGTTCCTGCGCAATACGCTTAACCTTGAATATGCTCCAAGCACAGATCTGGCGGTAGGTATCGCTAATGACCAATACTACCATCGTCTGTGGCAGCTCTGGCTGTGGGTGATTGTTACCATACATCCGCTCTAGAATCTGCTTCTCGCCGTCATCTAAGCGCTTGTCCATGGAGGACTCGGTAGTGCTCTCCAGTCGCTTGAGCTCGAAGATATAGGCCTGATCTTCGGTAGTAGCTTCCAGATCACTGCGCCCAAGATTATTTGCCACCTCTTCTTTAGTGGAGATATCCTCTGAGGTGAGCGCAAGCATGAGCATCGTGCGGTAAAAGGCCTCTGGCTCAGGCTTTGGCACCTGATTCAGAGGTTGCTCCTCACCTTGATCCTGAGCCTCCTGCGCTTCCTCTTTGCTTTGGCCTTGGGGCTTATCAGAGGACTTGCCCTCATTATCTCGGGCCTCCATTGCCTTGTAAGCGTCATAGCGCACATACTCCAAAATCTTATTGAAGCTCAGGCATAACTGCGCTATATCACCTTGTCTCAGATCATCCTTCACAGCGTCAAGCGCTTGAGCAAGGACGGATCCCTCTTTATTTTTGAAGCTCACCACGTAGCTCATCAATACAGGGAACAACCTATCCTTTACCTCTTTGTTGGTAACACCACAACGGTATTCGCGCTTTTGTGCATTGCCTGCTTTGGCGGAGCCCCCCTTAATCGCTTTAATCGAGAAATACCCGCCCAGCACCAAGATCTGCTCAAAGGTCACGTCTTGCAGATAGCTTACCTCCTGTAAGCTGTCAGTGGGCATCACGAGATTTTGCCCACCCAACTCCATGATTCTTTGTGACGAAAGCTGGTGGTTGCGCAGATAAGCAATAAGAGCGGCACTTGCCCCAGAACTATCCATCCAATAGTAAGCGAACTCTGGTTTAGAGCCGATATCAAGCGCAGAAAAGAACATGTTTACAGAGAAAGGGCAATAGACCTTGACCGTGGCATCCTTGTCAAAGCAGAAGCCGTCGTAATACGTCTTAAGCTTAGCATGCACCGCACTTGGGGTCATGCCCAGTTCCTTTGCAGCACCATCAATGTAAGGCGCAAATTGCTTACCATTAAGATCTGCTTGGGTATAACCCAATAAATTGGCAACAACAGGCTCCATGCTGATGTCACGGATATCTCGCCCTGTAAACAGCGAGGTCTCACGATAGCGCATGATGCCAGTGATCAAGATAAATTTCACGCTAGGCTGCAAACGTAGCCAGCCATAGAACTTTCTAAGCACCTTCTGAAAGGCAGCAAAAACTTCCGGCTGATAGAGATTGCTCGAAAGAGGGTAATCCCACTCATCGATCAAGAACACGAGCTGCTTGCCTCTTTCTCTGGCTAATTTATTGAGGTGCAAATACAGCTCATTAAACGAAGTGATGCCATAGCAGTCAATGACTTTAAATCCTGCGGCATCATAAGCGTCAATCAATCTTGCACACAAGTCAGCTTCAAACTCGGCCGCATCGACGTTCTTGCCCAATTCAAAAAAAGACAAGTTGATAACAGGGTAGCCCCCCTCCTCCTGCAACTTGCCATCAATAGCCAATCCAGCAAAGCTCTTAGAGCCGTTAGTGAACCACTCCTGCAGCATGGAGCAGAGGAGAGTTTTTCCCATACGGCGTGGCCGAGTGAGGAAAAGACGGGTTCCCAGCTTAAACAATTTTGGCAACAAGGCCGTCTTGTCTACAAAGAAAAACCCACCTTGACGCAAGTCATTCCAAGTAGAAACACCAACAGGCATTTGGAGTAACGTTATCTCTTCTGCCATTTTGTCTCCACCTCCCTGAGAAATACGGCATTACCAGCAAGCGGCTCTGGACACTTTAGGAGCATCCTCTTAACTACGGTCTATAACGAGATTTTAGCAAGAGCTATCCACTAAATAAAGCCAACAAGGACGCCCTATAGGGGCGGCGGCCACCACAAGCAAACCACAACTTGTCGTGCTTTCAGTCATGGTTACGCATCTTGTGACTACACAGAGGGCTTGCGTGTGACTCAGTTACAACGCAATAGGAAGCTTCGGGTGGTGGTGGTGGGTTAATAAAAGGTAGCGCGCTACCGTACTGGTTGTGGGGACATGTACGTGGAGAGGGAACCGCACAGGGATCAGCTTTAGCCACAGCCACATATCGCCCCCAGCTATTACAGTGAAACACCTCTGCTGTAAGGCCTCTTATGAGCCTACTCTTTGCCCGTCGCAGCACTGGCTTTTACACCTCTGCTGCGTGGGCTCTTTGGAGCCTGCTCCTTGGACTCAGGGGCACTGGCTTTTGCACCTCTGACACGTGGGCTCTTTGGAGCCTGCTCCTTGGACTCAGGGGCACTGGCTTTGGTGCTGCTACTCGGAATCGGTTTCAAGCCTTGCTGGTTATCAAATGCTTGCTGGCTAATAGCCACCAGCTCTTTGTGGCGCTCTACTACAACCAATTCCTGTGCAGTACGCTGCACCTTGAATCTGCTCCAAGCACAGATCTGGCGGTAGGTATCGCTAATGGCCAATACCACCATCGTCTGTGGCAGCTCTGGCTGTGGGTGATTGTTACCAGACATCCGCTCTAGAATCTGCTTTTCGCCGTCATCTAAGCACTTGTCAATGGCAGCCTCGGTAGTGCTCTCAAGCCGCTTGAGCTCAAAGATGTAGGCCTGATCTTCGGTAGTAGCTTCCAGATCACTGCACCCAAGATTATTTGCCACCTCATCCTTGATGATGATAAAAGCTGAGCTGAGTGCGAGCTTGAGCACCGTGCGATAAAAGGCCTCAAGATCAGGCTTTGGCACCTGATATGGAGTTTGCGCCACACCTTGATCATGATACTCCAGCGCCTTGAAAAGGCATACCCACGAACTTAAGCCAACCATGGCTTATGCGCTACAAAGGCACCTTGCCACTCCCGCCTTGCGTCACTCCTTTTCCGCGTCGCTTAACGGGCATATCTCTAAAGAAAAGCGCTTCCCCACCCGAGCTGCTTTAGCTGAGCGCTGCTATACGATCCCAGCGCGTTAAACACCACCAACCAACCACGCAAACCAGCTATTTTTCCCGCCCCAAAACGAAAAAAGGACGCTCAAGCGTCCTCTTTTGTCTTCTGGTCGGTAGTGCGGGATTCGAACCCGCGACCTCTTGGTCCCGAACCAAACGCGCTACCTGCCTGCGCTAACTACCGACGGATGTTATTGTACTCTTTTGCTGCCATTGTGCAATAAGGGCTTGCCACGCTTTGCGCGCAACCTGAGCCACGCGCTTGCCTACCTACTTTTGCCCCTACCAACCCAGCGCCGCTCTCCTTGCCACCGCCTGCGATCACAGCGCGAAAGCAGCATCAAGTACAACACTGTGGTGAAGTCTCCATGTGCTTACGCACATGGCTTCCTCCCGTTTTAATAGGGAGGGTCCTGAACAAGAATACAATCCTACCTCAGCACCGTTCCAAA
>CASEBB010000125.1 GCA_949286015.1 uncultured Succinivibrionaceae bacterium
AGGACGTGTGTACGCTGTGCTTGGCTAAAGCCCCAAAACTAACTGTCGGCTAACCCCACTCTTACGAATGGGGCATGCGCCGACAACTCTAGGTCAACCGCATTGGTGGGAATATCAGGAGAGGAAAGCCAGCACTTAAGCTTTAGCTGGCAAGGCGCTGCCACTCATGGCAGGCAGGGCCGAGGTTATTACTGCGTCAGGCCACCCTGATCGCGTTGTACCACTTGCTCTAAGTGCTGTAAGGCCACGTTCTGCTGCTTCAGGATAATCGCCGCGTCGCTTTGCTCTTTAGCGATCAGCGTAGCCTGATGTGGGTGCTTCAGCGCAAAGGCCGCAGCCGAGGGCTGCTTTGGCCGCGACGTCGCGTGCTTTGGCGGGTTGCTCGGCTCTTTTGGCATTGGACTGGTGCCAATCTGGATAGGCTCACCTAAAAAGGTCGGCTGCGTGTTGAGGAAGTACACGTCTAAGATGCACTTGAGACGGGCAAAGATCTCTCTAAAGTACACGCCAAAGTGCGCCCATTTTGAGGTGGGATCCAAGGCATTAAAGCCAATAGCATTCATGCCCTCGTTGTGCGCAATAAAGAGCGCCCGCTCGTTTTGAAACTCTTGGGAAATAATGGTGACATCGCGCAGCATAAAGACTTTAGAGGCGCGAGCCACCGAATCAATGGTGGAAAAGCCTGCAAAGTCAGCCACAATGCGCTCCCGTGGGACGCCAGCCCGCAACAGGGCATTCATCATCTGCCGTGGCTCGTTGTAGGAGAGATGGCGGTTGTCACCTGAGACTAAGATGTAGTCAATCTTGCCTTGCTCGTACAGCTGCGTCGCCGCACGAATGCGATTGACAAAGAATTGATTGCTCGAACCATCAGAGGTGAGCGAAGAAGTGCCTAAAAGCAGGCCCACCTCGTTATAAGGGATCTCATTGACACTATTGTAGGTGTCAAAGGTGAAGCTGGAGATGCGGAACAGGGCTAAGACCACAAAGATCATGAAGCACAGAACGGCCAGCACAAAGAGGTAGCACAATATGCCAAAGAAGTTGCCAAACTCACGTTCAAAGCCGTTGCTGTTCTCGCGTGAAGTCTTACGCTGTGCCAACTTTTGTCCCTCTAAACGGAGTGAAAGGGAAGCCTATCCACTAAGCCCTGAAACCACTGCACCTTAGAGCAGGTGCTTCACAAAGTCCTGCTTTGGCAACTCACGATAGAGCATCTCCATCTGCTCAGCAGACTGGAAGCGCACACGTAAGTTGTAGGAGGTGTACTTGCCATTAGCCGAGAGCTTGGAGTCGATAATGCTGTCGACATCGGTGCTCTCTGGCATAAGCTCATTAATGTGGTCAACTAAGCGCTGTGGTTGGGAGTCTTCTGTGAGGACGATGATGCGCAGGTGCTGATCACAAGGAAAATCGAGGACTTCGTTAAACTTGTACTGTAAAGGCATGGCAAATCCTTACACCGCAGAGGCCGCAAAGTACTGGTGCTGGCTACGGTCGCATCAAGTGACGCGGTAGCGTAGCCTTAGTAGCACTTAGGAGCAACTGACTTAAGAGCTGACGGAGTTTAAGGCACACACACACACACATGCGTGCATGCGAGGCCCAGCTTAAGAGGGGCGCAGGCTCACCTGCACCTTGCATCTTAAGGTGAGGAAGTACCAGCACGTAAGCGTGCTGCCGTCACTGATGAGATCACTTGCTCCTTACAGGACTGTGTACAGGGCCTAATTGGTAAAGCTCATGACAATCTTATCCCACATACGGGAGAAGAAGCTGCCCTCATTAATGGTATTAGTCGCCACCAATGGGTACTGCGCTAACACCTTATCATTGAGTTTAAAGGTGATCACGCCCAGCTGCTCACCGCTCTTAATTGGTGCGACAAAGGTAGACTGATTGAGCGCATAGCTGATCTTGATGCTTTGCTGACTGCCACGCGGAATCATGAGGCTTACTGGGGTAGCAACCGACAGATTCACGGTATCAACATCGCCCATACGCACCTCACGAGTGAGCAGGGTCTTGCCTTGCTCAAATGGGGTGTACGACTCAAAGTAGCGGAAGCCGTAAGTTAACATCTGCTTGCAGAAGGAGGCGCGATCGCTCTCGGACTTAGCACCAATCACCACAGCGATGAGGCGCATATTGCCCTCTTGCGACGAGGCGGCCAGATTGTAGCCTACAGCCGATAAGTGACCGGTCTTGATGCCATCGACGTTCATGGAGGTATCCCATAAGAGTCGATTGCGGTTGTACTGCTTGATGCCGTTAAAGGTGAATTCCTTTTGCGAGTAGAGCTTGTACTCATCAGGCAGGTCGCGAATTAAGGCACGGCTTAAGAGCGCCATGTCATATGCAGTCGAGTAGTTCTGCTC
This sequence comes from uncultured Succinivibrionaceae bacterium, assembly GCA_949286015.1. Taxonomy (GTDB): domain Bacteria; phylum Pseudomonadota; class Gammaproteobacteria; order Enterobacterales; family Succinivibrionaceae; genus Anaerobiospirillum. The sequence goes on from CASEBB010000125.1 coordinate 2,379, forward strand.
GTCAAATAAGCCATGGACGTTAGCAAAGTGGGTGTTGGTCAGACCCAGCTGCTTGGCGTAGGTATTCATGACGCTGACAAAGCCCTCTTCAGAGCCAGCCAGCACCACCGCTAAAGCTACGCAGGCGTCGTTGCCCGACTGAATCACGATGCCCTTGTTGAGGTCAGAGACTTTAACCTTCTTGCCGACCTCGATAAACATCTTGCTCGAGTCAGAGAAGACCTCGTTCTTCGCCCATGCATTCTCTGGAATGGTGACATAGCCCTCAGGGTCTAAGCGGCCTGCTTTGATCTCCATACCAATGACGTAAGAGGTCATCATTTTGGTAAGCGAGGCTGGCCAAATCTTGCGGTGCTGCTCATGCTCAAAGAGCACCTGACCGGTGGCGTAATCCATTAAGACCCACGATTCGGCATTAAAAGTTGGGGCCTCAGGGATAATGATCGGGGCAACAGGGGTAGGGCTTAAGGTTGGATTGGTCGTAGCAGGAGTAGGGTTAGAGCCTTGTTGTTGCTGTTGGGCCCTAATGGCGGCAAAAGGATCAGGGATGCTTTCATCAGCAGCCTGTACCATGTTAGTGGTGCCACACACAGTCCAAAAAGCTAAGCACAGCGCTCCAAACAGAGCACGCAATTTTGTTTTCATGCTACTTACAGTCCGAAAAACAGCGCTAAGCGCCACCTATTGTCATGACTTGTGAGGATAACCCGTGGTAGCCATGACGCATCCCAACGCCAGCTTTACCACCTAAATTAAATAAAGGGCAGGGCTTGTCCTTAGTTTGGTGGCAGTAGCTCTTGCTGGGTTGTTTTCTGTTGTTGCGACGTGGGGGCAGTTAATCTGTGGAGTGGTGGGGTGCTGGGGCGCGGTGGAGTGGTGGAGCGTGGAGAACAATGTCTCATCTCACCACCGTCACCGCCACTGCCACCACTACCACTAATGCCAGCGTCGCAGCCTCTTACAAGTGCTTGATAAAGGCGTCAACGTAACCGGCAGCACGCATCTGCTCTAAAGCATCATAGGCATCAGCCTCTGGTACTGGGCCTAAGCGCACACGGAAGAGGTTCTCCTCCGGCATGATCACCACCTGATACTTGGTGGTGTTGCGGATATTGTTCTTAAACTTGGTGGCACCCTCTAAGGTCGAGGAGCTAAACAGCTGCACATAGGCACCACTGCTCATTGGCACCGCCTTGCCTGAGGAGACGTCAGCAAGTGGCGCCGTAGGCGTGGCGTAAGACACCTCGTAATTGTCCTGATTGTTATTCACCGGCGCAAAGGACGTGGTATCCACTACTTGCTTCGTGGTGCTCGTACCATCGTTAGTGGTGGTAGTTGTGGTCACGGTACGGGTTACTGAGCTGGATGGAGTGCTGCGTAAAGAGGTGCTGCTAGAGCTGCTGTTACTCTCAGCAGACATCTCGCTTAGAGCACTGCCAATCTTGCCCGCAAAGTATAAACCGGCACCAATGGCAGCAGCCTTGGTGGAGTCACTGACCTCGCCATTGTTTTGGCGCTCAGAGAGGTAGTCACCAATCTTTTGCAGGTTGTTGCGCGTGGTCGAGGTGGTGTTGCTCTCGATGATGTTGCCAATGACGCCAGCTGCAACCGTCTGTGCTACCGCCTGCCCCGAGCCCGATCCACCTTCAGTAGTGGTGTTATTGAGACGCGTGTTGATCAGCTCTAACTTGACGCGGGCGGTGCCCTTTTTCGTCATGTCAATGGCTTTAGCGGCACCTTCGGAGAGGTCAATGATGCGGCTGCCATGGAAAGGACCACGGTCGTTGACACGCACGATGACAGCACGGCCATTTTCGAGGTTAGTGACCTTGAGGTAAGACGGCAGCGGCAGGTTCTTGTGCGCAGCGGTATAGCCCTTTTGGTCGTAGAGCTCACCGTTAGAGGTCTTATTGCCGTGGAAGCCTGGGCCATACCACGAGGCGGTACCCACCTCCTGATAGGAGTTACAGTTTGTCCACACGAGGTAGCTCTGGCCTAAGACCTTGTAATCACTGTTACCACCGCGCGATGGTGCTTCAAAGCGTGGGGTGGCACCACCGACACCATTGATGTTAACTGGTTCGCTCTGTGGGTATGGTTTGGTCTTATTAGGGCCAGTACCGTAGGTATAGCCATCACCGGCCTTAGCGCCATGGGATTGCTGCGCTAATTGCTCAACGGCCGTGCTTTGGCAGCCATTGAGTATCAGTGCGCCACTAGAGAGGAGTATGGCGAGCGCCACAGCGGATAAATGGGGTTTAGACAAATTCATAGACACAGAGAACGAGCCCAAAACGCGGGTTTGCGCTTAATCTCCAGTACACAGGCAGGCAGGACTAAGCGCGCATGTGAGTTAACAGCGCGTGTTGGGGGAAGAAAAACAGGGAGAGACTGGCAAAGCAAGGCTACATAAGGCCGAGTCTATATTCGCACAGAAAAATTAGGGCAAATGTAGTTGGCACCCCGCTACCAGAGCGCGGCTCGTCACAGTAAAGGGCACAGCTGCGCTGCGCTGTGCAGTGCTGCGCTGACGCTGTACCCTTTACCTTGTTACTTTAAGCTCATGGTGCGCTCTGACGCGGCGCGTACTATGGGCGCTTGCCAGCTGGGCCGACGTACTGACCTTGCAGCAGCTTGGCCTCTTGGTAGCCCACGGCGATAGCCTCAGAGAGCTCAAAGACAGCGCGCGCGTACAGTGGGCTCTTGTTATAGCGCGTGATGGCGTTAAAGTTATTTAAGCCAACCTGATAGTCGTAGGTGCCATCCTCAAGCTCGTAGCTGTAGAGACGAATGTTTTGCTTTGGGCTTAAATTGACCTTGGTTGTAATACCGGCAGCGTAGAGCTCTTGCGGCGTCAGCTTCCACTCTTTGTCCATTAAAGCATCAATGGTGGCACGGGAGATAACCTTACCGTCGGTGCCATAGACATGAGCTGGGTACATAACCCCACCGCCGTCGACCCAACCATGGGCGCGGAAGTAGTTAGCGACCGACCCGATGGCGTCTTGCACGTTATTAAAGAGGTTGACGTGGTTGTCACCATCAAAGTCGATAGCGTAGCTTAAGTAGGAGCTTGGCATGAACTGACCCATGCCCATGGCACCGGCATAGGAGCCCTTAATGTCGGTTAAGTTCCAGCCCTCACGGGTAGCAAGCTTCACGTAGTTGGCAAACTCCTTAGAGAAGTAGGAGGCGCGGGCTGGGTAGTGGAAGCCTAAGGTGTAGAGGGCGTCTAAGACTTTCCATGAGCCCATGTTGCGGCCGTAGAAGGTCTCCACACCGATAATGGCGCAGATAATCTCTGGAGCTACACCCAGCTGCTGATGGGCAGCTTGCAGGGTTTGCTCGTTTTGCAGGTAGAACTGCACACCGCTGTCGATACGGTCTTGGGTGATAAAGAGCTTACGGTAGGTGTACCATGGCTTGCTCTCGTAAGGGCGGGTCATGGTATCGATGATCTTTTGCTGGTAGTTAGCTTGCGTAATGGCGTTATCGAGTAAGGACTTATCGATACCGGCGTAAGCGGCCAGCTCGTCGAGGTTAGCGTTGTTGGCGGCAAGTGCAGGCGTGGAGAGGGCTAAGAGGAGAGTGGCACCACAGCCTAAAAGGGTGCGTTGGGCACGTGCGGCAAAAGAAGAGAAAGAACTTTGTGCTACTGGCATATTGAATTAGACCAAACCACGCAAAAAGGACAAGAGAGCAGGGGAGGGCTGCTTGAATCTGGAGTAAGCAGGGGTAGCCTTGCTTACGGCTGTGTATCGCTTGGCGCTTTTGACCGTAGCTTCTGTTTACAGGCAGATGCTGTACGGTGTAAGAGGCATAGACAAGCGATTTTTAAGGTGCAAAATTAGATAGGATAACACAAAGGGCAAAAGCTTGGTTAGGGCTTTTGCGATCAGGGCACTCAACTCAGGTAGGAAGAGCAGGTACAGTGGCCTTTATCTATGAGGAGCAGGCGGCTGCCAACCACTCTTTGCGTTAGTGTGGAGACTCGGCCTACTCTTGAGGTGGCGCCGTGAGGCGCTGGTAGGACGGCCGCGCCGAGAGCAAGCTCTGCTGTACTTAACTCAGATGGGCCCTGATATCCATGCCTCACCATAGAGTAGCCAGCGTAACCTGCGATCGTGCATTACTCTTAGCGGTGGTATTTGTGCGCTGGCTACCCTTGAGATAGCGCCATATGGCGCTGGTAAGCGTAAGCCCGCAGAGCTGGCTCATTAAGAGAAGAAGTTCTGTTTTCGGTGCGTGTGTATCGACATGATGGCACCAAAGGTAATGCCCAGAATCACCATCGACGTACCACCGTAGCTGATCATCGGTAGCGGCACACCCACCACCGGCAAGATGCCACTGACCATGCCAATGTTAATAAAGATGTAGAACGGAATCGTAAAGGTGTAGGTGCCCGCCAAAATGCGGTCAAAGTTGCTGCGCGTGTGCAGCGTGATATACACACAGCGCGAGATGATAAAGGTGTAAATCAGCATCAAAATGATGAAGCCGATCAGTCCCGACTCCTCAGCAAGCACCGCAAAAATAAAGTCCGTATGCGGCTCCGGTAAGAAATCAAGCTGCGATTGTGAGCCCTGTAACCAGCCCTTACCGTAGATGCCACCCGAGCCAATGGCAATCTTCGATTGGATGATGTGATAGCCCGCACCCAGCGGATCGCTCTCAGGGTTAATAAAGGTCAGTACGCGCTGCTTTTGGTAATCATGTAGCACGTAATTCCACATGATCGGCAGGGCAATGGCACCACAGGCGCACGCCGCCAGCAGCCACCAAAAGCTCAAGCCCGCAAGGAAAATGGCAATAAAGCCAGATACCGTCACTAAGATGCCCGTACCCAGATCCGGCTGCAACACAATGAGCACCGTTGGCATCGCCAGCAGGATAAAGGCAATCACAATGTTGATATTGCGTGGTGGTATGGTCTCACGGGAGAAAAAGGCCGCAATGGTAAGCGGCATCACCAGCTTCAAAAACTCCGAAGGCTGCAGACGCATGATGCCCAAATCTAACCAGCGCTGCGCACCTTTGGAAATATCACCAAAGAGCTCAACCATGATCAGCAGAATCAGCGACACGATGTAAGCAATACCCGCAAACTTCAGCATAAACTTTGGCGGCACTTGCGCTGTAATGATCATGGCCAAAAAGGCTAAGCTGGTGCGCATCACCTGCCGTTCGAGCATTTCGATGTGCTGGCCCGAGGCCGAGTAGAGCACAAACAGCGACAAGCACAGGCACATGAGCAGGCCAATAATAAGCGGGATGTCCAAATGCCAGCGGATGACAAGGGGCACCTTGGGCTCCATGTCTGGCATGTCCAATTTGCTTTTGTCTTTGGCGTGCTTGGAGGCTAATAACATCACAGCGTGCTACTCACTAAAAGTGACGATATTGATCGGGTTAGCAGGGCAGGGCTCTGTCAGGGAATGAGTGCTCTCATAAATGACGGCGGAGAGGAGGCGTAATGGCAACATCCTACACCTCGAGATTAAGAGGACAGGTGAGCCTCATCCTATCTGAGGAAGGGGCACATGATGACCATAAATTACGTCATCTAGCAAAGTCAGGTGTGCCCACGTGCGCGCTGCTCTCTTGCAGACGGGCTTTGGGTGAGGTGTGACCTCAAGCAGACACCAGCAACAGCATCGCATCTTGAGAGAGCGCGGGCGGCCTCGGCTTAGCCTGCGGCTATTGCACCTTGACCGTGCCCCCTAAGCCAAACTTAATCTCCTGTGGCACCCTTTCGCCCATGTATCCATCAGGATAGAGCTCAAAGTAGCGATCCATCAGCTTACGCACCAGCGGCGCCGCCTTAGCCGAGCCACCACCCTCATTTTCAAGGATGACACCCACTAAGATACGCGGCCGATGGTAGGGGGCAAAAGCCACAAAGAGCGCATTGTCACGATGCTCCGCGCGCAGGGCACTAGCATCGTACTTTTCGCCTTGCTTAATGGACACCAATTGGGCCGTACCTGACTTACCGGCAGCCTTGTACTTGGTGCCCGCAAAAGCACGGCGTCCTGTACCCTCGGGGCCATTGACCACTAAGTACATGCCAGCACGGGCCACATCAAAGTAGCTCTTGTCCTTGACCTCTAAGCGCGTGCCCTCTAGCGGATCGTTAAACAGGTGCACGATGTTAGTGGTCTTAGGATCGATGACCTCTTTCATGAGGTGTGGCGTCACAAAGCGACCATGATTGGCCAGCATGGCATGCGCTTTAACCAGTTGAATTAAGGTCGTAGTCCAATAGCCCTGACCAATGCCGATAGGAATGGTGTCACCCACGTGCCATGGCTGCTTAAAGCGCCGTCTCTTCCACTCAGGTGAGGGATTAATACCTAAGGATTCTTCATGGATGTCGATACCCGAGGCGCGACCAAAGCCGTAGAGATCGAGGTACTTGTGAATGGTGTCGATGCCCGCCTGATAGGCCAGATCATAGAAGTAGGTATCAGCCGAGAGCTCGATAGCACGATAGACATCAAGCCAGCCGTGACCCCACGAGCGCCAATCACGGAAGCGGTGGGTGGAGTTAGGCAGCATAAAAGCAGGGCCACCATAAAATGGCTTGGTAGGGGTAATGAGCCCCTCATTGAGGCCCATGATGGCTAAAAGCGGCTTGATCGTTGAAGCAGGAGCATAACCACCTTGGGTCGCACGGTTAATGAGGGGGCGTCCAGGGTGCTTTAAGAGGGAGCTGTACTCATTAGAGCGGATACCACGGACAAAGAGGTTAGGGTCGTAGGACGGGTTGGAGTAAAAGGCCAGAATGCCACCCGTGCTCGGCTCGATAGCCACCAGCGCGCCCTTCATAGTGCTTAAGAGCTCTTGAGCGTAGTACTGGAGGCGAATATCAAGCGTCAGGGTGATGTCCTTACCGTGGGTTGGCTGGTTGTACTTTAGGGTACGCAGAATCTGGCCGTGGCTGTTAACCTCGACCTCACGTGAGCCGGTTTGCCCGTGGAGCTCGTCCTCATAAAACTTTTCGATGCCCAGCTTACCAATGGCAGAGGTACCCTCGTAATTTTCGATTTTGCCTTGCTCGGTGAGCGTCTCAATGTCGGACTCATTGATGCGCGACACGTAGCCAATAGCATGGGTGGTAATGCTGGCAAAAGGGTAGAAACGCTTGAGGTCAGAGGAAATCTGCACATTAGGGAAGTGATGGCGATTGACCGAGAAGGTGGCAATCTGCTCATCGGTGAGCAGGTCATAGACTTCAATACCAGAGAAGCGCTGGCGGGTGCGCGAGAGCTTGAGGATTTGCTGGATATCCTCATCCGTGAGCTTGAGTTCAAGGAGCTCATTTAAGCGGTCAATGGTGTCCCTAGTGTCGATTTCCTTATTTGGGTAGACCACCAAGTGGAAGACCGGACGGTTTTCGGCAAGGACGACGTGGTTGCGATCGTAGATCATGCCGCGCTGTGGCACGACTGGCAGCACGCGAATGCGGTTCTCGTTGGAGCGGGTCTGATAGTCCTCGTGCGAGATCACCTGCAGATAGTAGAGGTTGGCAAAGAGCAGGGAAAAGCAAATGAATACCACAATGCAGCCAATGATGACGCGCAGGCGAAAGATCTTCTGCTCCTGCTCGCTGTTCTTGACTTCGATGCCATTGGCTTTTTTGGTCTTGTGCTTTTTCTGCTTTTTGTTGAAAAGCACTCTTTCCTTTGGCTTGCGTTTGTGGATTAACACGACCGGACTTACCTGACTAGGCTAAATTGGGTATGACCGCAACACGGGAGCGTATAGCGGGACTTTGGGTGTAGCTAGCAGCATGGTGACTGCGCAGGCCACAAAAGCCTCCTTGCACAAGAGAAACGAAGACAGAGCCCGTGCTACTGGTGACAGCGCACTAAGGCTTACTATGCGGTGACTGCACCTACAGGCTACGGTGGCGTCACAGCTGTTATGCTGGGGAAAATTGAGTGCTCTCCCTAAGCCCAGCACTGTGGAGATAAAGCAGCTTGCGGCTAAGGATAAGCGTCAGCACGCAGAACTGCGCTAGCGGTCACCTAGAGGTAGGGTGTAGGGGGCCTACAGGTGCCACTCTCCAGCCATGTGGCTTTAAACTTTACGCTGCGCTTTACGCCAAGGACGAGTATGCGGTCATTGAGTGCTGTCACATTACATTGATGTGGAGTTACTACCTCAGGTCGGAACCAGCGTAAGATTGAGCGTGGCTTTAGCCTCAAAGTAGCTCATGCTTGGGGTTTAAGGCGCAGGTAATAGGGCAGCTTACAGCCTAAGCTAGTGGGAGATTCGAGCCGCAATTTTAGCTAAAAGGCCACTCTCACTTGTGGTAAAAGGGCTTGTGTCTGGGGGTCTACTGACCCCAGTAAACTAAAAAGCTGTGCCTTAGGCACGATGGTAGGGCAAGCCCGCATCAATGCTGTAGGCACGGTATAAAGCCTCGGCAATGACCACCCGCACCAGCGGATGCGGCAGCGTTAAACGCGAGAGGGAGATTTTTTCGTTGGCCTTGGCTAAAACGTCAGCACTTAAGCCCTCAGGGCCACCAATAATGATGACGACATCAGAGCCAATTTGCTGGTAATCGTGGATGCGCGCGGCCAGTTGCACCGAGTCAAGTTCTTTGCCATGCTCGTCTAAGGCTACGACATGGGCTCGCTTTGGTAGTGCCTCTAAGATCGCCTTACCCTCAAGCTCTTTGGCCTTATCGGTGGTGCCTTTACTTAAGCGCTTGACGGGTTCAATCTCTTGCAGCACTAACTGCATGTGGGACGGCATGCGCTTTTGGTATTCTTGAAAGCCGGTAGTGACCCATGCAGGCATCTTGGTACCGACTGCAAGCAAGATAAATTTCACCGCTACTCTCTTGTAAGCTTAGGGCTGGCGTCAGGACTTAAGCTAAAGCTTAAAGCTTAAAGCTTAAGCTTAGGACGCAGCAAAGGCTTCGTCTTCGGTGAGACCGGCGGCCATGCACTTGTAGAGGTTATCGAGCTGATAGCGCTCACGCTCACTCTCTTGCATCACGTGCACGATGACACGGCCCACGTCTACAATCACCCATTTGCCTTCTTGCTCGCCAGAGGTTTGCACACCATGGATATCGTGCTTGGCTAAGTACTCAACTAAGCGCTCGGCCATGGCACTGACGTGGCGATTGGAGGTGCCAGTGGTAATGATCATCTCATCGGTAATCGAAGAGTGCTCATGGACGTCAATGCAGACCACATCCAAGGCCTTGGAGGAGTCTAAAGAGGTCAGACACAGGGCTTTAAGCTCTGCCGTGGAGTAATCTTTTGGGCTGTACAACAGTGACTGATTCCTAAAAGAAGAGGCACAAAAAACAGCGTAGCTGGCAGCTTTTGGGGAGGCTGGCAGTGCTGATTAAAACAAGTGTTTATACACTAAGAGAGGCTAATTTGCAAGCTGCGTAGCCATGCTGCCATCGCCTCTTAAAGACAATAAAGGACGCACGGGGCGTCCTTCGCAGGTGGCTAAGTTTGCGCTGGCTAATGGGTATCATTATCCCTGAGGAGAGCAGCGCAGAGCGCGGTGTCCTCTAATAAGCAGCGTGCTCTTTGCCATAAGTTGCACTACCTCTAAGTGCCGCCTTTGGTCACCACGAGCACCATGGTGATCAGAGCATATTCGGCCTCATCTAGAGGTGACACTCTTAGGAGCAAGCGTACCTTAGAGCACGTAGTCATCCCATGGCTCAGCAAGAGCCTCCAAAAGCTTGTCTTCTTGCCAGAGCTTTTGTACTGACAGTGGCGCCTGTGGGTTGCGTAACACCGCACCACTATTACCCTGAGCATCCTTTAGCTCGTCTTGGTGGGTAATAAAGTACAGCACGTATTTGAGCGCCTCGGTCAAGCCATTAATCAGAGGCTTACGGCGCAGCTCAGGGTGTACCACCTCCTCAAAAGCGTGGTCAGCATCCACCTCTTGCTTTGGGGCTTTTTTAGCCTTAGCAGGGCTTTGCTCTGAGGCATCTTTGGCCTTTGGCGCAGTACTGTCAGCAGCAGATGCGTTGTCCGTAGCAGCCGTAGCCAGCGATAAGTTATCACTGCTCTCGGTCTCGGCCGTAAAGCCACCAAAAAGCGCATCCTTGGACAGAGACTCGGTGCTGTCACCAGCGCTTAAGTTGCCACTCTCTAGAGGCAGGTTGCCATCTGCCACAGTCACCGGCTCTAAGCTTAAGTTCAGGTGGTGTGCCTCACTAGGCTCTGGCAATGTCGTCAGCGCGGCCGTATCCTGAGCGTCACTGTGTGCTGCACTTGAGGTAGCAGAGGCGGGCGCTGCAGCTGGTACTGTGGTAGGGGCGGCACTGGCTGTTGGAGCGGTGGTGTCAGCAGAGGCTGCGGTTTCTGTAGCGGTCTCCGTGGTTGGCACCGTTACTGGCGCTAGCTCTAAGTCCAGCCCCAGCGTGCTGACAGCAGCAGACTCACTTGCCTGTGCAGTGGTGCTCTCTACAGCGTCATTGTCCTCAGCTTTAGCAGCAGCGGTCGTTGCCTCAGGTTGTGGCACCGTTCCTGTTGGTACCGTCACCGACTCTAAGCTTAAGCCCTGCGCCGTTTCGCTGCTGGTCTCAGCAGTAGCTGGCTGGGCCGTGGCGGTAGCGTCGGTGCTAGTATCTGTAACAGGAGCTGACGCCGGAGCAGTGTCAGCTGCGGCTGCATATGCCGCTTCAGTTGGTGTGGCCTCTTGCGGTATCGTCACTGGCTCGAGGTTTAAGCCCAGAGCCGATGCTGACTGATTCTTTTGCTCTTGTTGCTGTTGTTCATTTTGCTGAGCAGTGAGCTGAGGGTTCTTCAGCTCAGCACCCACAGCGGCATCAGCATTAACCGTAGTCGTAGAGCTCTTAGCCTCTGCTGTTGTGGTTTTTTCGGCCTGAGCCTCTTTAGCCTTGCGGGCAAAAGCTTTAGCAGCGCTAGCAACGCGCGCTTTTTTCTTCTTACCCGCTTGTGGTGCTTGCTCTTGGCTCTTTTGGCTGTGCTGGGCCTTACCGGCATGAGCTTGCGCGGCCTTAGCACCATGGGCGTCTTTGCATTTGGTGTTGGCCTTAGCGCCCTGAGAGTCGCCCTGAGCTTTGGAGTGCGACTTGTGCTGCTTTTGTTGCTTCTGCGGTTTCTTGCTGCCTTGACCGCGCCTGCCTTGACCAGCTTTAGCCTTTGCCTTAGCTTTTGCAGCAGGCTTGGCTGCTTCCTTGGTGGTAGTGGTAGTGGTGGCAGCCGCTGTGCTGGCAGCCTGCTCTTTTGCATCACCAGAGGCCTTAGCCTCACCTGTGGTTTTAGCATCACCTGCGGCCTTAGTCTGCTCCTTTGCATTTGGTGCAGGAGTTTGCTGGCTTTGGCCCTGACGCACGGCATTAATGACCCTCTGTGGTAAAAAGGCCGTAGCAATGGCGTCATTAACGCAGTTTTCTGCGTCTAGAATCAGCGGGTGATTGATAGGCGTAAAGAGCTTGTTATTTTGGCTGATGCTGACCGCCAAAAACTCCGCAAAAGGCTGACCGTGCTTAACCGTCTGGGTATCAGAGTACGTTGGCAGGTGCTTGACGTGCTCTTCAGGCTTAATTAAGACGATACGCGACACCATGATGCCAGTAACAGGGGCACATTCAGGGCAGTCACTGACATCTAAGGTCAGCGTCCACGTTGGCATCTTGGCAAAGATGTCCGAGGTGTTCAGCAAGATCTCGTCATCAATGTGGTGTGGCGTGCAGTGCACCACCTCGTGATTGACCGCAGCTCCCACTAAGTGGCTAATGGTGGTTAAGTGGGTAAGCGTGCGATCTAAGACCTCATCGCTATCGATGCAGTGCGCTAAGTGCCATGCCGCACCACGCGAAGGAGCATTGACATCATTAGCGTGGACACGCATCGACACCAGCGGCATCACCTTAGCGTAATCGGCAAAAAAGGAGTTATCAGTGCTGACCTGCGCACGGGCCTGATAGCGACTTAATATCTCTGCTAAGGCGGCGTTGCCACCTACGGACTCCAAAAGCGTCTTACCTGGCTTTAAGCCCAGTGGGTTGCTATTAGCTTTTGGGTTTTGGCCCTTTTGCGCAGCTTCTTTGGCGGCGCGTTGCAGCTCGGCATCATGAGCACTCAGCAGCAATTGGATGCGGTCGCTTAAGCCCACAACCGTATCGGTGCTCAGTTGGTAAAAAGCAGTGGCAGCAGCGCTTTCTGCGGTGGCGGCATCTGCGGCGTCAACAGAGGCAGTCTCTTGCTGCGTGCTGTCCTGTGGCTTAGCGTCTTTGTAAGGCAAACGTCCAGAAATGGATGGAGGAGTAAACACGATTTTTTTACCTTGCGCGCAAAACAAAGCCCGCTCAGGTGGAGCCAAAGCGGGCTCATATTGGCGTCAGCCGTGAGTAGCCACAGTAGGTTAGGTTGTGGCTACAACGTGGTAGCAGGTGAGGATCACGCGCCATTAGCGCTAAGAGCGAAGGTGGCGCTGTTACGTTTACCTCGTAGTGATAGTGTCTTCAGCCACGTAGTGAACGCAGACAAGCCGTGATCCCCTTTGGCGGCAGAAACACCATGAGCTCATAGCCACAGCGTGAAGCCGTAGCCTGTAGCTTGTGGTGTCTTGCCTTTGCCCAAGGTGGAAAAAAGTGCGTAACTGCCCACCACGCTTACAATTGCCGGTGATGGAGCTTTTATGGTGCTCAGACAAGCACTGGGCAAAGGGCACTGCTAAGAAGAAATAAGGGTACGTCCGCTATCGTAAGTAGCTCCAGCCCTGCTGCTCTTGGTGGTGGCTCGCATTGCTTTTACGCACGCGGCGCTTTGCCCTCATGATGGCAGGCAGGTGGAAAGTTCGGACGTACTTGAGGTCAGCGCACGCGCAGCGACCTAAAAGGGGCGCTGCCGCTGCGGTAGACACCACTAATCTAAGTACAGACTAGTAGTGGTCGTGGCGTATTGCACTGAAGCTTGGTTGGTGTTGGTCAGCGTGGCCTGTGGATGTGCTGGTACCTTGGCAGGATTGCCTTGCGCATCCTTAAGCGCATCAAGATGCGTCAGCGCGTAGTGGAGCAGAGACAGGACGTTGGTCGTGCGTTGCATCGTCTCTGTGATCATCTTCTGTGCCCGCTCTTTGTCTTGAGCCGCGCCCACCGCATTTAAGTTCTCCATCATGTTGCTTTCAACACTGGCGAAGAACTCTTTTAAGGTCATGTTCTGATTTAAGGAGAGGAATGGGCCTAACTCAAAAGAGCCATCATCAAAGATCACGGTGCTGATCAGATTGTTAATGAGCGCTGGGGTCTCCCCATCTAAAGCCTCGCTTTGTGGCAGCTGCTCATTGTTTGGCATCTGTGGTGGCGTGTTGATCATGTAGCGCGCAAAGAGGATACCAATGACGCGACGGCCATCCCAATCGAACTGATGATCCTCAAGGCTAAAGCACATCGACCACGTTGGCAGCTTGGCAAAGATAGCCGTTGGCTGCTCGAGGAAGTCAGTACTAAACTCTTGTGGCTTGACGTGGAAGATAACGCGCTCTTTGTCCCATGGCATGATGGTGCACAGCAGGGATGGATCGTAGATTAAGCGCTCCATCATTGCTTCTTCGCCATGTTGCTTAGCCTCGTCCATCATTTGGTTAAAGCGCACAAAGTACTCAGGTGGCAGCGCCTTAGCCTCAAGGTAAGCGTTGTACATGCTCAAGATGGCGTCCATCGGCACATAGACACGATCGGTAGGCCACTTGATATTGGCGATATCAGGAGAGTTAACGTCCTTTAAGATACGCACCTTTTGCAGGTTATTCACCAAAGCCGTCAGGGGGCGCAGGAAGTCCTGAGTCCATGTGACGATTTTGGTGTCAAAGTTAGTAGGAGCGGAATTGTTAGCAGCTTGGGATTGCTCGTTTTCAGTTGCCATAGAGGACTCACCAACGAAAAAAGATGCGGCTATTTTAGCATAGCGCTAGGTCGACCGCCGTAAGAGCGGAAAAGCCCAGAGATATGCTCTTTTCCCAAGATAGGTGAGCCCCTCACTAGCACTATCTTGCGCCTAGCGATAGAGCCCTTTGCTCTTGATCAGCGCATACACCTGCGGGCTCAGCGCCTGTTGCAAGGTCTGCACTTGCTGTGCACTTAAGTTTGCCTCATCTTGCGCTAGTAAGGCACGCAGTTGCGTCGAGCTGATATCAAAAGGCGGGCATTGCTGTGCTGTGAGCAGGTGGTATTGATGGCCGCGCTCTAAAGCGCCCTTAGCATCCATGGCGTGCTGTGCTTGCTCCCAGAGCTCTTGTGCTTGCGTGCGCGTATCCTCCGGAATGGTGCACAGTAGCTCTTTATCCGCGAGAAAAGGCAGCACATAGGCCGCAATCTCAGGCTTAATGGCGCTAAGCTCGTAATGAGGACGCGGTAATACCACAATGTGGGCATACTCAATGAGCCGCTGTGGCTCCCGCCACGTATCTAAAGTGAGCAGGGAGTCCATACCCATGATAAAAAACGGCGTGGTGTGCGGATGATCAGCACTAAAGCGCGCGAGCGTTTCAATGGTGTAGTGACGCACGGAGCTGTCTTGCTCTAAAAACGACAGCTGTAAGCGCGGATCGTGGTCATCAGCAATGGCCGCCTCAATCATCTGCACCCGTGTGTCATAAGGAAGTCGCAGCGCTTGCTTGTGCGGTGGGGTGGCGTTAGGCAAAAGATAGAGGGTGTTCAGGGAAAAGTGCCGTATCACTGCCTGCGCAGTGGTGAGGTGCCCTTGATGGATGGGGTCAAAAGAGCCGCCGTAGAGGCCGATTTTCTCAGGAGCTGTCATTGCTGAGGTGGCTAACCTAAAGTAGGTGTGGGGAAGTGGCAGATGTGTGCAGACGGTGGCTGTGGTATTGTTGCAGGGAAGCAAGGAAGCGGAAGGAGAGTACTCACCCTCTGCGGTAGTGCTGAGCCAGCGTATGGAGGTACATAAACAGCGTCTAACGGCGCCTATCTAGAGGGTAGCGCTTCAGCAAACACTTACTCTCAGGGTAAAACACCTGATTGTAGGCATTTACCTCCTTTGGAATTTGCGGTGTAGGTAAACGAGTTTGTCGCTATCGAAACCAAGGGCAATGGTGGATACTCTTGCCGAGCAATGGGGGGAGAGAGCAAAGAGATAGCATCAAGGGGCTATCAGGGACTAATGGCAAAAAAGTTCACGGAACCTTCTCTTTAGTCTCCATGGGGCTTGCTAGTGTTTCAATTACAAAGGGCACTGGTCCAGAGCGTCCTGAGGTGCCTATGGAGTTGCTTGCGCAAGGCAATAGGCTATGGATGGCTGATTGTGGCTATGAGGATTTTGATCGCTTCCTATTTATCGACGATCATGGAAGTTGGTTCCTTACACGCGCTAAGTGTGGCCTAAACCCTATGGTTACGTCGGTCATCGTTTACGATAACGATCAGCCTAATGAGCGCATTAAGTACGATACCCCAACCCCTTTCAAACAGGTCATGGCTGAGCTTGATCGTAAGCACCTGATCAAGCCGTCATGCGACGTTGACGTTATCTTGAGCAACGGCCTATCTTGTCGTGTCATTAGGAGCTACTTGCCAGACCAACAAAGCTCAAAGCGTGGCTCAAAAGCTAAGCGCTCTGGTGGTTTCGCCTATTACTACACCAACTTACCACGTGATCTTTTCGATTTGCCACAGGTTGTGGCTCTTTACCGAGCCAGATGGAGTATTGAGATCTGCTGGCACCACCATAAGAGCTACGCTGGCTTAAAAGCCGAGCGGCTGTTAAAGGACAGCACCATCAAGGGCTTTATCTACCTTAGCTTAGCGTGGCATGGGTTAAAGACCTATGTGGCGAAGCTGGTTGAGAGGGCCATGAAAGAGCCAAATATCAAGCTATCTCTTGGTAAGGTGGCCATTCATGGTGGTAATGTAGTGCTTAGGATCCTGCACCAAGTAATGACTTCTTGCACAGAGTTAGAGAAGCTCGAGGAGGTGGCCTGCCAGCTCTTTACTGTCATGAGCCTTTTAGTCAAGGAGCTACCTAGCCGTATTAACCGTAAGCTGGAGCACAGCCTTGAGTGCATCAAAAAGAAGCTAAGTCGCGCAGCTCGGGTGCTGACAACGTCTCCACCGCCAGCAGCACAGAGTCGCTAGCCGCTCTGTAGCCACTACTTACGTATGTCAAGGTGCTTGCATTGCAGGTCGCCTAGGGAGCTATTTGCCTGAAATAGGCGTTTTTCTGGCTAGAAGGCCCGTTTTGGCACTCTAGCGGAGGGCTTGTTGCCCTTGCCAGCATTTCGCATAGAAAATAGACTACGATTTTCGAGATTTTGACCGCCCAACAAGGTCTTTTGGGCAATTTTAGGGCACACAAGAGAGCTCAAAAAACCTTAAGTTTGGCGTGTATGCTGCTCTATCACAGCATTTTGCTGCGATTGCTCAGATTTTTCTGACACAAGTATCCTCCACTTTTTACTATTAGGATTATACCAAACTCCACGCGCAGCTCGACAAAAGTTGCTTACTCGGCCTGTAGAACACTTTGCCCAGAGGACAGACAGTGCGTACATACGTGATGCATATACCGCGCGTGTAAGGTGCTGCTTTATTGTACCGCCTGCTTGCACCCTTGCATGCTGGTTTGGCGGCTACTGCAGTAGGTCAAAAGCAAGGCCCTTAGCAAGGCGCATCGTCTGCTGTTGGTTCTTGTTTTTGGCTACCAGCACCGCCATGCGCTGTAAGGCGCGATACGCCCCGTCGTTATCAAAGCGCGAGTACGCAAGGGTAGCCTCTGTCAGGCAGTTATTAAGCACATCCAAGAGGTCAGTGGAGATGTCCTTAATCGCTGCCATAATGGCGTTTTGCGCCGCTGGCGTCTTAATGCCATGCGACAGGAAAAAGCGGCTGCGTTCACCATATGGTGTTTTCGCCGTAATGCCATCAGTCTTACCGTCGTAGACTGCAGTAAAGACCGCATCGAGGTTAAACAAAAAGAGGCTCAGCGCCGCCGAGATCGAGCCACCTTGCCCCGAGCTATAGGAGGAGATGACGTTTAGCGCCCGTAAGCTGTCTCCGGTGAGGATAGCGTTAGGCAGCTCAAAACCGGAAAAACGTGCATCTTGAGAGAAGTACGGCTCCACCTCTTTTACACCGAGATTAAAGCGGTTTGCCGACGGATTGGCGCAGTACATGAGATCCATGATCTGCAGGCACTGGTCGATACCTAAGAGGTTATTGTCGTAGCAGTTAGCGATAAACTCGATGCTCTCCTTCGTCAAGGAGAAGTTGTACTCATGGGCGCGATTGTCGATCCAGTGGCGTAAGTCCTGACCCTCTGGGGTATAGAGCACTTCGATATGGGCTCCTAAGTACTTGAGGTAACCCATTACGGCCTTTTTACGTGCATCGCCACTGCCGCTCTTACCGCCCTTGGCCTTGCGGGTGGTGCTCTTTTTCCGGCCACTGCTTTTAGAGTCATCACTGTCAAGCGCGAGGTCTCTAAAGCTCATGCGGTGGCGCTTTTCCTCTGGCAGCGGCTGCGGCTCTGCTTTAGCAAGGACTGTATTAATGCGCGGCATCTCAATGAGAATGTAGAGATCGCTGTGAAAAGTGGCAGCGATCATCTCAAAGAGATCCATGGCGGTAGCGTCCAGATCCTTGAGGATGATCTTAATGATCTTGGCGCCGCCTAAGAGGCCGACATCGGAGAGCTCATTTTCCAGCTCTTTTAAGTTGGCACCACCGGAGCCTAAGCCTTGGAGCTCACTAAAGGTGTAGATCCGGTACTCCGCATCTGGAGATTGCTGGCGCCATGCGGAGATGACGTTTTGGGAGTACTCCATTTTGAGGAGAGGGTCGTCAGAGCAAATTACTTGTAAGCCTTGATTATTGTCCATAGACCATCACTCGACTCAAAAAAGAGAGGTAAAGAAAAAGGCTCTACACCGCGCGCAAGTGGCGTTTATTCAGCTTAGCAGCTGGGGTAGCACAGCGTCAGACTACCCTGCGGGTGTGCTCTTGCCAGTCATCTGGCACTACCTTGAGATGGCGTCGTCAGACGCAGCAGCGACAGTAAGTGGTAGAAACAGGTGATCTCTTAAGTGACGGCTGCAAGATGGCGTGATGTTAATCCCACACCTCAAGATGAATGGTGCAGGTGAGCTTGAGCCCATCTTAATGGGGCACAAATGCTGGCCTTACATGCCGTCATCCATGAAGTCAGTCGTTCCTAGCGGCGGTAGTGCTGTGCTTTGGGCTTAGATCCCGTTAGGAGCGCGGTGTAAGCGCTCTGGACGCACTGGTGGCAGCTGATAGCTCTTTTGTGGCACCGCTTGCTCGGTGCTGCCTGCAGCATCAGCTGGGGAAGTAGTGGCTGCTGGCGTGGTGATGCTTGGCTCTAAGATAGCTTGGCCATTATTGAGCTCATCGTAGCTTACTGAGGTGCTCTGCTGCTGAGACTCATACTGGTTTTGCACCTGCAGCGCTTCCATTAAGGTCATACCCGAGGTTTGTGGCTTTAACTGCTCTAAGGTGCTTGGATCGTCCTCTCCTGGGGTGTAGGTCAGCTCACTTGGCTGTGGTACTGCTGCATCTGGGTCAGAGGAGCGACCTAAGTATGACAGACGCAGTACTAACTCATCTGCCAGCTGCTCGTAGGTCTCATTGATGACCATATTGACCTCGGTGTCCGAGGTTAAGGACTGGCCTGGCTTGTTTAAGACCGAGCGCGTAATGGAGTTACGCATTAAGATCGGGCGGTGGTTAGGAATGGTTAAGGTGGCGGAGATCGACACCAAAAGCGAGTTCTCGATGCTCTGCGCTAAGGAGTTTACCGACACCACTTCGTTAGTGACGTTTGGCTCCGGCAGCATCAGCGATGGGATGCTTTGCTTGAGATCAGGATTAAAATCAGAGCTCTGGGCATAAACCTCGACGCCATTGGCGCGTAAGCGGTTGATCACCATCTTGTAGAAGTCGCTATGGTAGTCACCAACGACATTAATTTGCGGCATGGTTTCGTCAAGAGCAGTCTGATTTGGCAAATGGAAGCCGCAGCCGGTGATAAGGCTTGCAGTCAGGGCTGTCACAGACAGCATGAGGCTCCACTTACGAGTAACAGGGCAGCGTGCAAACAAGCTGCGCTTGAGGGCGGTTAACGAAATCATGAGCAAACTCGGCAAAAGCACAGGGCAGTAAACAGCGAGGGGCAAAAGCCCAATGGGGCTCATTGTAAAACAAAAGGGGCAGACAGTGTGAGCAATGCGCGTTTTGTTGGATAAACACGGGAAAACAGCGGGAGAGCTTTGGTGGTACGACGAGACCGTAAGTGCCATCACCATTAGTGTTGCTGTTGCTGCTTTAAGCTCTATCTGCTCTTTGGGATAAGCGGCAGCCCATACGGCTGCCACTAAAGGAAGGGCGTTTTTTCCCTTGTGTGAGCACAGCTACTTGACCTAGAGTTGTCGGCGCATGCCCCACTCGTAAGAGTGGGGTTAGCCGACATTTAGTATTGGGGCTTTAGCCAAGCACAGCGTACACACGTCCTCAGCCTTTGAGGGATCGTTTTGTGGAGCTGAACGGATCCTGGCAACACGCAGGCTGTAATACTGTCTGCTCTAAGGTGCCCTCAATGTACTTGGCAGCCGTGGCTATCAGCTTGAAGGCTA
>CASEBB010000126.1 GCA_949286015.1 uncultured Succinivibrionaceae bacterium
TGTCTAAAGGCAAGCTACTGCTACCATATAAGCCCATTCTAACAAGCGCGTAAACCGCAATCTTATGGGCTTTATAGCCTTATTTTGGAGAACATGGGTTCAATCTGAGGAATAAGAGCAGAGCCACTGCTTGATGGTATATGAGGCAGCTGCCATAGTCAGGTGGTGGTCTGCAAGTTAAAGTGGCAAGATGGTACAGTGACGCCAGAAGCTGGCTGTAAGTATTATTGCAGCCAGCAATTAAGGTCGTATAGACCCCATTTAGATGGAGTGATTTTACTATGCGCTCTTCACCTGAGACAGCTATCAGCGAACAACCAACCGCAGCTACAAAGCTGCCATCAGCTACATCTACCTGCTTAGCTTTAAGCTTACCACCTTACCTTTGAGTAGTAGTAGTAGTAGTCGTAAGCAGAGCCGCTCTGGTTCTTTGTTGTAAGTAGGGGATGCCGATTAAGAGCACCAATATGGTTCACATGAAAGTTCATGTGTCTATCAGGGATCGTGACCATTTTGTTCAACCCGTGATTAAGATAAAGAACCCCGCTCTGCGGTAAAAGCCATATCGTAGCGCTTGGCGGAGAATCAGCTGCAACGCCCCGACGGCAGGAGGTGATTAGTGGTCTCTTGTTTACTGCCCAGCGTGACGGCCGCTGCCACTACTCACCATCAACGTGCCCATAAAAAAGCCCTGCATCAAGCAGGGCTCGGTACTCAGAGATACGAGTTTCTACGCTGTGGCTCTAAACACAGCGTGGTGGAGCCTTTGGGGAGTGATTGTGCCGTAGTGTGCTCATCTTAGTTAGGCAGGTGACAATGAGTTGCGTCAGCGCAGGGCTTAGAGCTCACCCTCTACCTTTAAACGGTAGAGGTTAAAGCTCATCGCAGGCACCTTCACCGTTAAGCTCTCCTTCTCCGCCGCGCTAATTGGCGTGGTCTTAGGAGTAACGGCATCAGGCTGCGCAAAGGTGTTCATGGCGTTTGGCTCGTAGCCGCTTAACTCTTGGTGATCAAAGAGCTCGACCTTGCCAAAGCCGTCTAAGACGAAGCTGATCTTCTGCTCCTTGTTCTGGTCTAAGTTCAGCACAAAGAAAGCGATCTCCTTGCTTTCCTCGTTGTAGACCGCAGCCGACTGTAAGGTCTTGGTCTGGCCATGCACGGTCTCAATGCATGGCACGTTAGCAAAGTAGCGTAAAGCCTTGCCACGGCCATACAGCGACACCCACTTGAATGGGTAGAAGATGGTCTGCTTAATCACCGCGCCATTTGGCTGTGTAAAGATCGGGGCAATGACGTTAACCAGCTGCGCTAGCGAGGCCATCTTGACGCGGTCGCAGTGGTTAATGAGGGTGCACAGTAAACCACCTAAGACCAAGGCATCAACAAACTTGTAGTGCTGCTCTAAAAGAGGTGGCGCCTTGGTGAAGCGGTGGCTTGGATCCTCAAAGTAGTTCATCCATGGCTCACCCTCGATGTCCCAGATGTTGTACTCATCAAAGGAGATCATCATGTCCTTCTTCGCGCGCAGCTTGGCCTTAACAAAGTCGGCGGTGGAGGTAATGGTGTGGATGAAGTTGTCCATCAGGACATAGGAGGCGAGGAAGTCGTCTAAATTGCCGGTGCTGTTCTCAAAGTAGTGGTGGCAAGAGAGGCAGTAGATATCGTCATAAACTTCCTCTAAGACCACGCGATCCCACTCTGGGTACGATGGCAACATGGTGTTGGCACTGCCACAAGCAATGAGCTTAATGCTTGGGTCAACCCAGTGCATGATCTTGGCGGCTTCGTGGGCCTTGCGGGCATACTCGTGGGCTTCTAAGTGGCAGGTCTGCCATGGGCCGTCCATCTCATTACCCACGCACCAGTACTTGAAGTTAAAAGGCTGGTCAAAGCCGTGCTGCTTGCGCAGATCAGAGTAGTAGGTACCACTGGCGATATTGGCGTACTCCACAAAGTAGCCCGCCTCTTGTGGGGTACCGGTGCCCATGTTGACCGCTACCATTGGCTCAACACCAAACTTTTGCGACCACTTGTAGAACTCACCGATACCAAACTCGTTGGTCTCTTTGGAGAGCCATGCATAGTCGAGGCGTACTGGGCGTTGCTCCTTTGGGCCAATGCCATCAGTCCAGTTATAGCCAGACACAAAGTTACCGCCTGGATAGCGCACGGTAGAAACCTTGAGCTCTTGGATTAACTTAGCAACGTCGGTACGGAAACCGTTTTCATCAGCGCATGGGTGGCCTGGCTCGTAGATGCCGGTGTACACCGCACGGCCTAAGTGCTCCACAAAGGAACCGTATAAGGTGTCCTCAACCTTGCTAATGTAGTTGCCTGCTTGGAAGAGATATTTGATTGCGCTCATAGCCAAATCCTTGTCGTGAGTGCCGCGCCTATCTGGAGGCTACCCCGACGATAAGAGGAGAGTTCGTTGTGAGGTAACGCTTTAGGGAAGTTCTGTAGTGAAGCTGTGCCTTGCATGAGCACAGCTTGCGGTACGGTACGGTACGGTATGGTACGGTGCTGTGCTGTACTGTACTGTACTGTTAGTAATGACTGACCGCAGAGATGACGGACTTTAGGGCAAATATGAGGGCCGCAGCTTAAGATAGGTGCAAGCTTACCTGCAACCTTGATCTCCAGATCGGAGCATTACAGCATGCCCCCTTTACCGCCGTCACTTCTGAGATTACTCCTTACTTACTTACTTACTTACTTACTTAGCGTTACCGTGGTTTGCTTTCTGTAAGACTGCACTTGCGTGCGATTTGCGGGGACGGGCGCTGCCACCTGCCTCTGGTCTTGAGGCCTTAGTACTGGGTATTGGCAGTACTGTGTAGGGGCAGCGCGCTCTCTTGAGCGTTCAGTCCTGAGATTAGGCCTGAGCGTAGATGTCCTTGGAGATACGAGCCATCATGCTGCGGTTAAGCTTGTAGAAGAACTGGGTCACAGCAAAGGTCACAAAGTAGCCAATAGCTGGAATCCACGTCATCAGCGCATAAATACCGGAGATAGCGAAATCACTTTGCTCGGTGATGTTGGCCTCATAACCAGTGTAGGAGAGTACCGCACCGACTAACGCACCACCCACAGCTAAAGCGACCTTTAAGGTAAAGAGGTGGCCCGAAGCACACAGACCGGAGGCACGTTGGTGTAACTTCCACTCGCCGTAGTCATCGACATCACCAATAAACGACCAGATGATTGGGGCCGCAATCTGGTGAATCACCGACAGCACAATGAAGACGATGTAGATGAGTGCTACTTGGTTGGATGGAATGAGGAAGAGGATCAGCGACAGCACAATGCAGACGATCTTCACGGCCTTGTACACCGTCACTTTGCAGAAGCGGTTGGTGAAGACCGAGGTCAGGTAAGCTCCGACGATGTTGGCGCAGATACCCAAGGTTAAGAACATACTGGCAGCGATGTCATCAAAGCCTAAGACGTACTTAGCAAAGTAGATCGAGACCGCACCACGCACAAAGGATGGAATGCAGTCTAAGAACATGAGGCTGATGGAAACTAACCACTGGTCGTTGTGGATGATCTTCTTAAAGGAGGCTAAGAAAGGCTCACCTACTTCCTCAGGACGTGGCTGAATACGCTCACGGGTGTAGAAGAAGCAGAAGAAGAATAAGAAGACCGCGATAACCGCAAACAGCGAAATGGTGTAGAAAAAGCCCGTAGCACGGTCACCACCGCCAAAGTAACCGACTAATGGCAGCAGGGTAAAGGTGCAGAAGAGGGAGGCTAAACCGGCACCAATGAAGCGGAACTTCTGGCAGGAAACACGATCGACAGGATCAGCAGTGATCACACCACCTAACGAGCAGTATGGGATGTTAACGCAGCTGTAGAGGATCGACAGCAAGAGGTAGGTGGCAAAAGCGTAAACGATCTTTGCCGTTGGGCCCACATCAGGGGTATAGAACATGATGAGGCAGGAGATGGCAAAAGGAATGGTGAAGATCGCCATCCATTTGCGGTAACGACCATACTTGCTGTTGCGATTGTCCATCCACGCACCGTAGATCGGGTCGAAGAAGGCATCGAACATACGCACGACTAAGAACATCGTGGCGACGACAGCCGGTGCCAGACCGAAGATATCGGTGTAGAAGAAGGACAGGAACATGGTGATTGGGTTAAACAGCATGTTACATGCTGCGTCACCCGCACCGAAACCGCATTTCTCGAGGAAAGACAGCTTGCTGACAGCTGCCTGTCCTTGAGCACTCATACGCTCGCTCATGAGACACACACCTTAGTTTGTAACTTTTTTCAGGAGGCTTGTTTTGCTTAAAGAGGCGGCCTGACCCGTTTTCACAGGAGATCCTGTTTTCACCGGAGATAAAGCAGGACAAGTTAGAGGCAGCTTGCCCTGCTGCAATGATGATGACTTTGTTCATTACGCTGGTGTAAGGAACAAGCCTTGTCAGGCTTACTGCTCTCGCTCTTCTGCCGCCACTAAGCCCAAAGAGGGCTAAAAGCTCAAGAGGGCTAAGTGGTAGCAGCTATATCCCGTAGCAGTGATGGCATCATAGAGGAGCCCTCAGCGTAAATTTGTGAGAAAGTCCAAAAAACGCGGGATTATGGCTGGATTATCTTAATTTGAGACAATTAAACTTTATTAGGTAAAAAAGCGCTCTGCTGTACGTTGGTGCAGGGTAAAAGCAATTTGGTATAACAGCTTTGCTCTCGCGGGATTTACGAGCGACAGGCCAAAGACAAAGAGAGGGGGCTAAGCATGCAAGTGCAAAAGCGGGTGGTGGGCTTATTTGCGGTGATTGCCTCGCCTATTTTGCTGTTTGCGGCCAATCATGAGCTGATTTATGCCATCTGGCCACGGCACTCGACGGTGAGCACCAATACATCTGATGCCAGTGCGCATGCTGGGGCGAGCGCTGTAAACACCACCAACACCACTCCAGCTACTCCTGATGCTGCCGACACTGACAGCAGCAACGGTAGTGGCGACAGCAGCAGCGACAGCAATGGCAGCGATGTGGGGGGCAGTGGTAAAGACGTGGCCACGCTTACGGCGCAGCAGCGTGCTGCTATTACCGCAAGGGCGCAACAGCTGGTCGCCTCATGGAATCGCTCGATTGGTGATCCGCTTTTGCTGAATGCCACCAGTGATATGGGCGGCATCCTCCTCGCCAATCAGGTCTACGTCATCATTGGCCCGATGATGCCACTAAAGGTGCAGCTCAAAGAGCATCATAAGATGCGCACGGCTTATGTGGACAATCAGGTGGGCTTAGCAGCGGCCAATATGTGGCTGGAGCTGATGAAAGAGCGCAGTCAGACTTTAGAGCACTTCTTTGCCGATCCCGTAGCGCGGGCAGCGGCTAATCCGGTGTTTGCTCTGGATGAGGCTTTAGAGGTGCCGTTAAACGCAGAGGTCAGCTTCCCTAAAGGTGGTTTACAGCATTTGGCGGCCGAGCAGAGAGCACAAGCGCACGCTCAAGAGCAAGCGCCACGTGCTTCGCGTGCGCAGAGTGCACAGAGTGCAGAAGAGCAACAGCGTAAGGAAGAGGCACTGGTGAAGCTGCACACAGCACGGGCGGCGGGAGCACATAATCCAGAGCAAGAGGATCAAGATAAGACCAGTAGCGCGGCACAGAACACGGTAGCTGTTGCGCGAGAGAGCGTGGTATTAGCAGAGCCGAGCGCATCGCGCCCGCTTAGTAGCGGGGCAAAGCAGTGTGCGGGTATGACTCTTGAGCAGTTAGCGCATGAGGATAGCGCGGAGTATGGGTATGAGTATGCTCCCCCTGCTGAGACAGGGGCTAAGGCCGGAGTGGTAGGAACGCTAGGAGCAAGCGGTGCGACCAGCTCCACCGGTACAGCGGCCCATGCTGGCACGAGCGCTAAGACGCAAGCGGTTTCCCACACTGTTGCCATGGCCACTGCAGATGGTGCCTTTAGCATCCCACCAGCGGAGCAAGAGTGCTTTAAGGCCATTGCCCAAGCCTTAGCGGATGAGCACAGCTTTGATATCTCGCAAATGCTGGCTGCTGAAAAGGAGCCTTACAACCCGCTTGATGGCTCCCATGGGAATTATGACTTTGAGTGGGATGACCTACTCTTACAGCACCTCAAGTTGACGCAGATACCAACGGTGCACACGCACAACCAATTGCGCTCTGAGGTCATTATGCAGGAGGGCGTGCGTGAGGGTAATCGCGATAAAGTTAAGTGGTCATACCGCATTCCCCCAAAGGGCAAAGCTGGTATCCTCGGCTTTACGCCGCTGCGCTCATGGAAGAATCACGCGCATATTGCCAACATTCTGGCGTCACGTGCGGCCATTGATGCGGGGCTTTCTCCTGAGGAGGCGTACATCCTCTCCGATAAGCTCTTTTTGGTGGTAGAGGAAATTACTGATCCGCTGATTGCGAAGCGCATGCGCTATGTGGTGGCTTGTGCCTTTGCCTTGCAGGTGAAAGCACATCATGAGCGCCTGAAAGAGGCGTCGCAGCAAGTGGTGGAATCAGCGCTGGTGCGTAAGGTGCGCTTCTACGTGCAGCAGCACCTCTTTGATAAGCTTAGTCTGCGCACCATTGCCGAGGCGTTGGACTATACCCCTGAGTACCTCACCTTTGCCTTTAAGCGTGTGCATGGCGTGAGTCTGATGCGCTACGTGCAGCAGGAGCGCTTAGAGCGTGCTAAGGACTTGCTCCTTGATACGCACATCACGATTAGCGATATCGCCAGCCTGTTGCAGTTTTCTTCGGCGGCGCACTTTTGCAAGGCCTTTAAGCTTGCGGAGCACTTAACACCAAGCCAGTGGCGGACACAGCACGCGACAGTGGTGGAGAGCTAAGAGAGTACTCTCAGTGTAGGCTGGTTCTTTGCTGGCGCTGGCGATAAGGCACCACCACAATAAACAGCACCTCCATCACCACCACCAACAACAACAACAACACCTCTAAGAGGTCGGGTCGTACCCTTAAGGTTAGCGGCGCTTCTGCGCCGCAATTATCTCAAGGGAGTGTCAGGGGCTTCAGGTGATATCACCTGTGAGTAGAGCCTGCTCTTGAGTGCTCCATAAACGACAACGGCCGCATCTGCGGCCGCTGTGCATCTTCCTCTCTTGCTGTACCGTTACCGGCCTCTGTGGCCTTAGACGATACCCAGATCGTGCTTAAGGTCTTTAATAGCCGCCTGCAAGGTGATCGAGAGGGCCTTGAGGTAGTCAATACGCTCTTTACTGGCGCTTGGCAGTTCCATATCAATGGCGTTTTTGAGCGACGCTAAGTGCGCCAGCGAGCGCTTGTAGCAAAACTGCTTAGCCAGCATCAGACGGCGCTCTCTTTTCTTTTTGGCTACCTTAAAGCCTAAGTAGCCCAAGATCGCAATTGGCGCTGCCAGCACAAATAAACCGGTAGTAGCACCACCACCAACCACCGCACCAGCTGCACTTAAGGCACTGGCCACACCGGCCGCACTTACGCCAATAACGCTACCACTTAAATACAAGGCCGCAAAAGAGATCACACCACCCGAGCCTAAGCCCACAGCAGTGGCTAAAACCTCAGGCATGGAAGAGGTGGTAATAGTTCTAGATTTGTTGCCAAGACCCTGATCGACCTCGGCAATCACGTGCTCGACCGTCTTGAGCGCGTTAATGTTTTGGAAGATCATGTCTTTTTTGCGCGTAAGGTAGGTGCTGGCTTTCATCAGGTGGGTCAACTATAGGTAGAGCAGGTGTAAGGACTATGGTTGCTGTGATTATAGGAGTGGGAAGTGACGAAAGTGGCGTCTTGAGCTCAAAAACGCCGTAAGAGCAGGGCTGGTTGGGGTGGAGATAGCATCCCCCAAGCCGTAAGTGAGTAACCCAAAAAGCAAATCTCAAAGGAGGTAACTGCCTACAATCAGGTGTTTTACCTTGAGAGTAGGTGTTGGCTAAGGCGCTACTCTCGAGATAAGGCGCCGTCAGGCGCTTTTAGGTTATCTACGCCGTAAAGAATCAATGCAGGAAAAAGCCACGCAGCTTTACCCTGCCATGTGCTGCTGCAGCAAGTTAGCAGCAAAAGAAAACGAGGCTGTGTCTTACTGTGCACAGCGGTAGCTAGCGCGCTACCTTTAGCCCTAATCGTAACATTGATAGGGGGCGGTCACAAGACAACTTGGAGGAAAAAAGCAACAAACTAAAAAGGCCCAGAACTGGTGCTCTGAGCCTTGCTGTTAAGGTTTGGGGATTTCCCCCAGAGGGATTGTAAGGCAGTGCTAACTACACTGCAAATGAATCTGTCTGGGAGCGCCCCTGAAAATGCTTTGCACGCAGGATAAAGCGGCCTAAAGCCATGCCCTTTTTAGAACTCGCGGAATAACCACTGGCCACGTAAGAGCACGCCCTTGAGGTTGAGATCACGATCGACCACCAACAGCGAAGCCATCTTTTGCGCCTCAATGGAACCGTAATCGTGCAGCACCTTAATGGAGCGGGCTGGGTTGTAAGAAGCGCAGCGCACCACGGTTTCAAGTGGTAAGCCCATCTGTAAGTGCGCGATCTTCATGCAGTCAAAGAGGTTGGTAGCAGAGCCAGCAATGGTACCCGAGGCTAAGGTCGCACGGCGATCCTTGACGTACACCGGCTGACCACCTAACTCATAGGTACCGTTTTCTAGGCCCACCGCCATCATCGAGTCGGAGATTAAAATCATACGCTCCTCACCAAAGAGGCGGAAGGCAGCGCGCACGGCGGCAGGGTGAATGTGGATACCGTCGCAAATGATTTCGGCCTCGCACCATGCGGCATCAGCACCGGCGGCAATTGGGCCTGGATCGCGGTGTGCTAAACCTGGCATGGCGTTATAGAGGTGGGTGAGGTGCGTAGCACCATTATCAATGGCTTGCTTGGCGATATCGTAGCTGGCGCAAGTGTGCGCGATAGAGGAGAGCACCTCGTCCTTTAAGGTGCTAATGGTCTCCAGAGCATTTGGCTCTTCAGGGGCAATGGCTAAGAGCTTAATCTTATTGCCTGAGGCCTTTTGGGCGCGGCGGAAGAACTCCACATCAGGAGCGTGCACAAACTCTGGGTTTTGCGCACCCACCTTGTTTGGCGAGACGAATGGGCCTTCCATATTGATGCCCACTAAGTCCGCGCCATCGGCTTTAACCTTGTAATCACGAGCGTTAGCACAGGCCTTGATGATGTCCTCTTCACCCATGGTCATGGTGGCTGGGCAAATGGCGGTGATACCAGAGCGGGCTTGATACTTGGCGATCACGTCCACCGCTTCTTCAGTGCCTTCCATAAAGTCATGGCCCATGGAGCCGTGGAAGTGGATATCAACTAAGCCTGGCAGCACTAAGAGGTCACGGACATCGACAACCTCATCGCCCATGGCGGCATCGGCGGCCCCCACCGAGGAGGTCTGCGCGGATGGGCTTAAGCCTTGCTCGACCTTAGCAATGCGCTCACCAAAGATGGTGATTTGGCTGTGAGGAGCAAAACGAAAGTCTTTGGTATAGACCGTAGCATTGGTCAGCAGCATAGAAAAGATCCTTTTCGACAAAGCATGCGTGGTGAGCCTCAGCTTGATGGCGGCGTGGGCTCAATTAGCACTGAGGTAGGGTGCGCGGGGCACCAAGCGTAGCGAGTTGTTGGGAGAGTGGTTAGGGGAGTGGTTAGGGAGAGGTTAGTGAGAGGTTAGGGAATGCTGGCAACAACCTACACCTCGAGATAAAGGGTGCAGGTTAGTATGAGCCTACCATCAGGTGAGGCAAGCATGATTGCCATAAATCCCGTCATCTTTAAGTAAGTCGTTCTTTACTCAGGCAGCACCTGCGTTAAAGCAAAATACTGTGGTAAGTGGAAGTTTGGCTTTGGCTCGGCAATTGGGTTAAAGGCCACGTAGTGCTCATGCTCAGGTGTTTCGCTGATCTTGTAGAGATTGAGCGCAAACACGTGGGCAAAGGCGTCGTAGCCACATAAGCTGGTAATAAGCTGCCGTGGCACTGTAAAGTGCACCTGCCACTTAGCGGCCTCAATCTGCGCGCTAATGCCTAAGCTCTGAATTTGCTCAGGGGTAAAGGCGACGCGGTTTTTGCGGCTGTGGCCATGCTTGGCGTAGCAGATACCGGCGGCGTTGATCTCAATGTTGAGGTAGAGGCACTTTTCAATGTAAGGCTTAAAGTCTTGGGCGTTAGCCTGCTCTTTAGTATCAGCAAAGGCTAAAAACAGCTCCACAGCGCTGTCTTGGCAGACCATAAGCATCGGCTCTTGCTGTACAGTAGCGGTAATGAGGGGCTGACTCTCCTCGACCGTAAAGCTCACTGCTAAACCGGCGGCGGTCATCTCTAAAGTGGCGTTGACGGCTGGCTTTTCCACGCAGCGCCATAAGTAGTGGTCAAGTGTCAGCTGCTGAGGTTGATTTTGCTTTAGGGTGAGCATGGGCTTTCTCCTGTTCTCACCTGTGGTCGTACTGTCTGTAAGCAGCATTCTTTGTCTGCTAAGCAGCGGGCAACACGGTGGCGTTTATTGGGGGTAACCGTCAGTGTTACCTCTTTAGGATCCATGTGCAAGAGGCAGCAGGGCATAACTGTAAGGCCGCAACATAAGCTGCTGTCAGGGGCTTATGCCGCAAGGGACGCAGTAAGCAGAAAGCCCTATTTTCTCTGCGCTTTGCCACTAACCGCAGATAGCAGTATAGCCTGCTCTGGCACTGTGGTTGAGAAAATTTTTATAAACTGTGATTCAGTTGGAAAATATTTTCAAAACAGATTCATGAGGACAGTTGAGCGCGTGGCAAAGTTGGGAGCGCAGGTAGGATGGCTTGCAGGCACGCTGTGCTTTGGCTGGGAGTGCAGACGGTAGGGGATATGGGTGAAAAAAGCGGTGCTGCGGGCTTTGCGCGTGGGCATGGTGGCTATTTTGGCGTGACGTCCGAAGTTACCACCTCTAAGGTGCACTAGCTGCTCTGCTGCTGCCCTCAGGGTAAGCGGAGCTAAATGCTGCCACGTACCATCTTGAGGGAGGAAGCTGCATTCACCATAAAGCTGCATGGCTTTCTGCCGGATCTTTGGTAAGAGCTGCTTGTAGAGGGTGCAAGAGAGTATGCCGCCGGAGGTAACCGCAAAAGCGCCTAACGGCACCTTATATCGCGGGTAGCGTCGCGAAACAACCACTCTCAGGGTAAAACACCTGATTGTAGGCAGTTACCGCCTTTGCTGCGCACCAAAAGAAACGGCACCGTAAAGGTGCCGTTGAGGCCAGTCAGAGGACACTTGCGCTGCCCTCTGCACTGGAATTTAGGTTGGTTTGGAAAATGAGGAAAGAAGCGAACTTCCTATCTATTGCAGCATCTTCTTGAGCTCGTCTACCACGAACTGCACTTGGGTACCCACAATCACCTGTACGGTAGTATCAGATGGGTGTAACACACCACGTGCACCGCTGGACTTTAAGATGTCGTCATTGACCTTAGAGCGGTCTGCCACCTCGACTCTAATACGTGTAATACAGTTGTCGCAGCTGACTATGTTCTCTTTGCCGCCTAAGCCCTCTAAGACAATCTGCGCATATTGCACAAAAGCAGCATTGCCCTTGAGGTCTTCTTTGGTCTTTGGCGTAGCGGCATCATCGTCCTCACGACCTAGAGTCTTAAGGTGAAGTCTCCATGTGCTTACGCACATGGCTTCCTCCCGTTTTAATAGGGAGGGTCCTGAACAAGAATACAATCCTACCTCAGCACCGTTCCAAA
>CASEBB010000127.1 GCA_949286015.1 uncultured Succinivibrionaceae bacterium
TCAAACTAATACCTTTGATGTTACATGGGCTATGGCCTATATGGGATCAGTCACTTAAATTTTGTGACGTTAGTCACATGTGTATCATAACGCCGTATCCGCGTCTTTAAGATCGACTCTTCCAACAAAAACCCCAGCTACACCGTTAGCGACTATAAACAGTCTCTGCTCTCGCAGCTTGACTCGGCCTTTAAGCCCGATCGTAGCGACCTCGACCTGTTCTTTGGCTGTCTCCTTGATTATCGTCTGCCTCTGGATCGCTCCTTTGCCAATGTAGATCTTGCTGGCCACGCCGCCTATGTCTACGCTCATGGTGAGCTCTTAGCGTGCTTTGCCGATGATATCGACGTGAGCTTCGTCGAAGCGGTAGCAGCCTTGCCAGAGCCGCCACTGCGGGTGGTGCTCAATGAGCGCTGCTTTAGCTCCAGTGAGCAGCAGATTAACCTCAGCGAGCGCTTTAAGACGCTGCTGCCGCAGGTCGAGCTCAAGGTGCTCTAAGGTGCTCTCATGCAGTCACACCAGCACAAAAGCTGGGGATGGTGGGGCGGGCGCTGTAAAAGCCAAGTTACAATCACATGTTCAGGGCCAAAGCAGAGAGGCTTTCCTCTGGATGTGTCCTTGTTGTCGGTGGTGTTGCTGCGCGGAGTAGGGAGCAAGTCATGGTAGAAAAGATTGCTGGGCAGAGTGCCTCTTTGGCCCAAGAACAGGTGGAGTTGCTGGCGCAGCTTTTTCCCTCTTGTGTCGTCGAAGTACCGGTTAAAGAGGCGCAAGAGGAGCAATGCCGTGAGGCTACAACTACAACGGCAGCAGCATCATCTCAGCATCAGCTCCAGCTTCAGTCCCCGCCACCCCAGCCACAGTTTAAGCGCCACATTGATCTCAACAAACTGGCGCAGCTCTTAGGCCAAGAGCAAGTGCCCCCACAAGCTCCTGCCTTTGAGGGCTTTGGCTTTGCATGGGCGGGTAAGCGTGCTGCCATCGCTGAGGCCAATCAAGTCATAGACAAAACCCTGCGACCTTGCCTTGAGGAGAGCGTCGACTTTGCGCATACGCACCACCTTTACCTTGAGGGTGACAATCTGGATGCGCTCAAGCTCTTACTGCGCGGCTATAGCGGTGCCGTCAAGATGATCTACATTGACCCGCCATACAATACTGGCTCGGATTTCGTTTACAACGACTCCTTTGCACAGAGCCAAGCAGAGTACGAGCGCTTAGCTGGTATCAGCGATGAGCAGGGACAGCGCTTTGTTCTTAACCGTAATAGCGATGCCCGCTTTCACTCCAAGTGGTGCTCGATGATCCAGCCACGGCTTATGCTCGCCCGCCAGCTGTTGACTCCCGATGGGCTCATCTTTATCTCCATTGATGATCACGAGATGCATCGCCTGCGTTGCATCTGTGATGAGATCTTTGGGGAGAACAACTTCATCGCCTGCTTCCCGCGCGTCACCAAGAAATCAGGTAAGAGTACCGATGCCGTAGCCAATAACCACGACTACATGCTGCTGTACGCTAAGAGCGATCGGGCGCAGCTATCGCGGCAGGAGCAAGACACCGCTGACTTTAAGCTGTCTGATGAGCATGTCGCAACCCGTGGTCACTACCATCTCAAGCAAACCCTCGATTACAACAGCTTAGGTTACAACGCCAGCCTTGATTACCCGATAGAGATTGCGGGGCAAGTGTTTTACCCTGGTAGCGATCCCGCGCTCTACGCCAAACGGCAGGCCGGTCAGCATGCGCAACGTGATTGGGCTTGGCGCTGGAGCAAGGCTTTAGTGGAATTTGGCCTTGAGCACGGCTTTGTCGTGGTAAAGAATCAGCGTATCTACACCAAGACTTATGAGCGCGCCACCATTGTGGGTACGGGGACGGCCGCTAACCCTTATCGTGTAGAGTATAAGCAGCGGCTGCGTACCCCCACCACCCTTGATTACACCGACAATGCCTACTCTAACGACAACGCCAAGAAAGGCCTCAAAGCTTTATTCGCTGACAATAGCGGCATCTTTGAGTACTCCAAACCATGCGCGTTGGTGCAAAGCCTCGTGAGCTTAGGCACCACGCCACACAGTGGCGATATCGTGCTCGATTTCTTCTCTGGCTCAGCTACCACCGCTGAAGCGGTACTGCGGGCTAATGCGGCCGATGGCGGTAATCGCAGGTTTGTTCTGGTGCAACTTCCAGAGCGCTGTGAGGCCAAGTCTGCCGCAGCTCAAGCCGGTTTCACCAATATCTGTGAAATCGGCAAAGAGCGGATCCGCAAGGTGATTGCAGACCTCAAAAATAATTGCACCAAAATAGTGCACGGGGGGGGGGTAAAACAGCTTTTATAAGCGGTTTGTCGCCTCTTGAGGTGCTTCTTGAGGATAGTGTTGGGGCGCTTGCAGGCGCAACTGCACCAGAGGCAGAAGATGATCGTGCTGTACGTGGAGACAACGCCTCTCTGGCTGCTGCCAGCGCGGCTCAACCGGCGCTGGACTTAGGTTTTCGTGTTTTTAAGCTCGACAGCTCTAACAAGACCTCCTGCTTAGCAGTGAATGACTATCAGCAATCGCTCTTATCGCAGTTTGAGAGCCGCTTTAAGGCCGATCGCAGTGACCTCGACTTGTTCTTTGGCTGTCTCCTTGATTATCGTCTGCCGCTTGATCGCAGCTTTGCTACTATCGACCTTGCTGGCCACACTGCCTATGTCTACGACCATGGTGAGCTCTTAGCTTGCTTTGCTGAGGACATCGACGTCAGCTTCGTTGAGGCGGTAGCAGCTTTGCCGGAGCCGCCTTTGCGGGTGGTGCTCAATGAGCGCTGCTTTGTTTCCAGTGAGCAGCAGATTAACTTAAGTGAGCGCTTTAAGACGCTTTTGCCCCAAGTGGAGCTCAAGGTGCTCTAAGGCGGGGTAGGAGCTTCGTGAGAAGTGCAGGCAACGACTCACACCTTAGCTGAATGGTGCAGGAGCGCCAGAGCTTATCTTTAGAGGGGTGATGTATACTTGCCCGCAATTCTGCCAGCTCCGAAGTTAGCCACTTACGGCACCCATAAGGCACTGGCACTGAGCGTCGCACCACCACCACCACCACCACTCTTAAGTCCAGCGTTGCGGGGATGACAATTGTCCTTTTGCCGTGGTAGCGCTTGGTTGGCTCAAAGGCTAAGGATAAGACTAAGGCTGCTGCTGCTGCAGTTCCCTGCGTCCGTTGATTGCCGTCTCACTCTACTGGAGATAGCTCTCTGCCGCGACTGATAGCTCAAAGGAGCAAACCTCAGCGCACGCTGTTGCAGGTAAAGAGCGCTGCTCTTGTGAGTTTGCTGTGCCCACTCGGTGGCAGGAGTTGTTATACTCTGCGCTCGTTATGCGTTGCATTGCTGCTTTGCGGGTAGCAGGGCTCTGGCGATACTCAGTACAGGTATTGCTTTAGAGATGACTCGTTTGGTGTCAGTTGGCAAGTTGGATTTGAGGAATACGGCATGAAGCTCCAATTCAAGCATCAGCAGTTTCAAGCTGATGCCGCTGCGGCGGTGGTTGATATCTTCAAAGGTATGCCGCGCAGCACGCGCGAATATCTCTTTGACAGTGGTGCCGTGGATCGTGGCGACTTAAAATTTGGGCTCTACTCAGAGTTTGGTGGATACCAAAAAGCAGCGGCCCCCAGAGCTCAAGCATGGGGCCCATGTGTAAGCGTTTGGCGTGCTCCACCTTGAAGTTGAGATCGCCTATGGCAACATGCCATGGTATAGCTTCGTGGCTCCTGAGGGGATCGCTAGCCGCATTAAGGCGCTGCAGCAACAGTACTCCTTGCCTGCCTCTAGTGAGGAAGATCTCAAGTACTCTGTTGGCAGTCCGCTTAAGCTCACCATCGAAATGGAAAATGGTGAGGGTAAGACCTACACATACATCGAGACCGTCTACGAGCTTAACCGTGCCTATGGCTGGAGTAAGTTCATTGTGGTGGTGCCGAGCATTGCAGCACGTGAGGACGTGTACCAGTCCTTTGCGGTGGTACAGGAGCACTTTGCTCTTGAATATCCGCAGCAAGCACTGCACTTCTTTGTCTACAACTCCGCCCAGTTAAGTGAGATTGACTCCTTTGCCCGTGCTAAAGACGTGCAGGTGATGATCATCAATGCGCAGGCTTTCAATAGACAAAACCAAGATGCCCATGTCATCACTACCAGCAGAGACAGCTTCCTGTCCCGTGCGCCTATCGACGTCATTAAGTCCACTAATCCTATTGTGATCTTAGACGAGCCGCAGTCGCTTGAGGGTAGCAAGACTAAAGAGGCACTCAAGCTCTTTAACCCGCTCTTGATTCTGCGCTATGCAGCGCCGCACTGTTCAAGCTCGAACGTGGTCTATCGCCTTGAGGCGCAGGATGCCGCCAATTGAGCTCAGCAGCGGCTGAGCGGGGCTGGGAGTGCACCACTGCGCTGTGCACCGCTACGCTCGGCAAGGCTGCTTTGCGTGTAGCAGGGCGCTGGCAGGGCTCAGTACAGGTATTGCTTGATTGATGGTTCGTTTTGGTGTCAGTTGGTAAGTTGAATTGAGGAGTGAGGCATGAAGCTCCAATTTAAGCATCAGCAATTTCAAGCTGATGCCGCAGCGGCGGTGGTTGATCTCTTCAAAGGCATGCCTCGCAGTACGCGTGACTATATCTTTGACCGTGGTGAGGATAAGAAGGGCGACTTAAAAGTTGACTCCGAGCAAGCCTTTGGCAATATGTCGTGGGACAGATTTGTAGCCCCCGAGGTGATCGCCAGCCGCATCAAGGCGCTACAGCAACAGCACTTCTTGCCTGCCTCCAACGAGGGCGAGCTCCAATACTCTGCGGGCAATCCGCTCAATCTCACCATCGAAATGGAAACCGGTGTGGGTAAGACCTACACCTACATTAAGACCATCTATGAGCTCAACCGTGCCTACGGCTGGAGTAAGTTCATTGTGGTGGTGCCGAGCATTGCAGTACGTGAGGGCGTGTATAAGTCCTTTGCGGTGACCCAAGAGCACTTTGCTCTGGAGTATCCGCAGCAAGCGCTGCACTACTTTGTCTACAACTCCGCCCAGTTAAGTGAGATTGACTCTTTTGCCCGCGATAACGATGTGCAGGTGATGATCATCAATGCGCAGGCCTTCAATAGCCAAAACCAAGATGCCCGTATCATCACTACCGTCAGTGACAGCTTCCAGTCCCGTGCGCCCATCGACGTCATTAAGGCCACAAATCCTATTGTGATCTTAGACGAGCCGCAGTCGATTGAGGGTAACAAGACCAAAGAGGCGCTCAAGCTCTTCAATCCGCTCTTGATTTTGCGCTACTCGGCGACGCACCGCACGATCCAGAACATGGTCTATCGCCTTGATGCGCAGGATGCCTACAATCAGCTCCTTGTAAAGAGGATTGCCGTTAAAGGTATTGCCGTACAAGGCTCTAATGCCTCAAGGGGCTATGTCTTTGTCCAAGACGTGATCCCGACCAAGCAGGGGCCAATGGCCACCATCTCCTTTGAGCAAAAGAGCAAGAAGACCGGTAGGGTCAAAATGGTCACCCGTCAGGTCTACTGCCCAACCAAGAGCATGCCTGGCTTTAACCTCTATGAGAACTCTAACGGCCTTGCTGAGTACCAAGATGGCTTTGTCATCTCTGATATTGTCTGTGCCCAAGAGCGCCATGATGATAGCCTTGCTGATGCGAGCGCTCAAGATGTAGCCACGTCCGTGTCTGACGAGGCCGAGGTACTGCAGCAGCCAGAGTATGCAGATGAGGCTTCGTCTGCTACTGCTACTGCTGCGGCGGCTACTGCCACGGGTACTGCGGTGAGGGCACGTGGGGCGCAGCGCTCTTCTGAGAGCTACGTGGAGTTTGAAAACCACCTGCGCCTCTATGTCGGTGAGGTCAACTGTGCGCAAGCTGACGAAGACTTGCTGCGCCGCCTGCAAATCCAAGAGACCATTCGCACGCACTTTGAGCGGGAGCGGCAGCTCTTCCCACACGGCATCAAGGTGCTGACCTTGTTCTTTATTGATAAGGTGAGCAACTACCGTGAGTATGACGACAAGGGCAATGCTCTGGCTGGTAAGTATGCGCAGATGTTTGAGGAGGCGTATAAAGAGTGCTTAGAGGCAGAAATCCGTGACTTAGAGGAGCAAAACCTCGACGACTATTGGACGGAGTACTGCACCTACTTAAAGAGCATCTCGGCGTGTGCTACCCATGCGGGTTACTTCTCGGTCGATAAAAAGGGGCGTATGGCCGAAGGCAAGATCGCCAAGTCCACCATGAGTAGCGATGATGTCGATGCCTATGACCTCATCATGAAGGACAAGGAGCGCCTCTTAGACCTCGATCCTCAGCGCAGTCCGGTGCGCTTCATTTTCTCGCACTCGGCTTTACGCGAGGGCTGGGATAATCCTAACGTCTTCCAGATCTGCACTTTGCGTGATGACAATGTTGGCAAGAGCACCATCCGCAAGCGCCAAGAGGTGGGGCGCGGTATGCGCTTGTGTGTCGACAAGACCGGTCGCAGGCAAGATGTCAGCATCTGGGGTAAGCAGGTGCAAGACATCAATGTGCTCACTGTGATTGCTAGTGAGTCCTATGAGCAGTTTGCCGCCTCCTTGCAGCACGAGATTTTAGATGACCTCAAGTCGCGCCCACAGCTGATCAACGCTGGTGTGCTCTCGGGCTTAAAGCTCAAGGATAGCAAGGGTCGTGACGTGACTCTTGATCGTAAGCAGGCTGAAGAGCTGCAAGCCGCCTTGCAGAGCGTGGGCTTTATCGATGCTGAGGGTAAGCTGACCGCTGCTTATTACACCGCGCAGGATAACGATGCTGTGGCCAGTACCTTAGCGCAAAAGTGGCTACCAGTAGAGGAGCATCACATTGCTCCTAACGATACCAGCGTCGAGGCTGATACCATTAGAGCGCAGCAAGATGAGCTGGTGTCCCGTGATCCATGGCGCGATTGCATTGGCTCGGTGGTGAGCCTGTTAGGCAATGTCTTTAACCCACGTGCCTTTAAGCCTGCTGATGCCCGCAAGAGCTTCCCTAACTCCATCAACCAAGAGCAGTTTGAGAGCGCTCACTTCCGCAAGCTGTGGGATCTCATCAGCTTCAAGTCAACCTACGCGGTACGTCTGTCGCGAGAGAAGCTGATCGCTGCGGCCATTAAGCGCCTTGATGCTGATCTTAATGTGGATGTGGTGAAGCTGGCGGTGACTCGTGGTCAGCTCCAAGAGATCACTAAAGATCGCCTCAAGGTGGGCAATGCCTTTAGTGAGGGTAAGACCACTTACCACAATTACGATGAGCTCTCGCGCTACCATAACCAAGCGAAGTTTGACCTCGTCGGGGCTTTGGTGGAGAAGACCTTCCTCATCCGCAAGGACATCATCGCCATCTTGCAGGGCATTAAGCCTGAGACTTTCGCCAATTTCAAGCAAAGCCCTGAGGAGTTCATCACGCGCAGTGCGGACATCATCAACGCCGTCAAGGGCGCGGAGATCGTGGAGGGTATTGAGTACCAGATCCAAGATGAGCGCTACGATCGTGAGGCCGTCTTCAATGCCCGCAACCAGCAAAGCCGTCTTGATCTTGAGGGCAGAGTGGTGGACAGCAAAAAAGGCATCTATCAGTACGTGCGTTGTGACTCTGAGGTGGAGCGGGTCTTTGCTCAGAGCTTAGAGAACACTGACAACGTGGCGGTCTATGCCAAGCTGCCTCTGGACTACTTCATCAATACCCCATTGGGGCACTATACCCCTGACTGGGCGGTGGCTTACATCGACGGTGAAGACCACATCAAGAAGATCCTCTTCTTTGTGATCGAAACCAAGGGCTCTGTGGGGATGCTCAACCTGCGTGAGCTTGAGGACAGCAAGATTGAGTGTGCGCGTAAGCACTTTGCGGCCGTCAATGACAAGCTGAAGGTTGAGCAGGGCCATGGCCTTGATGTCTTGGAGAAGAGCGACATGGTGCAATTCACTACGGCGAGCAGCCTTAACGACATCATCTCCCGTGTCCACAGTGAGCTGCGCCCAGATGAGGCAGAGCAGGTCACGGATGGTGAGCAGGCTCAGGTGCAGGAGCAGGCCTAAGCTCGCTGCGCTGCGATAAGCAGGGCGATAGGGCGTAGGTTGCCTCAGGGCAATCACCACCAGAGAGCGCGGCCACAGCTGTGGTCTACACTCAGGTGTAACTACCACGCGGCCCGAAGATCGCATACTACTTGTGGCCGTTAATAAGCGGCCGCCCGCCGCTAAGAGCCGCTAAGCGATGTGGGGGCTGTCGTGTTGCCCCGTGTTGTGTTACCCCGTGTTGTGTTCCCCCTTGTGAGCTCAGGGGCTGCAAGGTGCTTGGCTTGTTAGTGCCTTGCTTCGGCTGGTAAAGCTTGCGGAGTGAGGCGCTTAATGGCGGCGTTGATTTGCGCGAGCTGTTGCTCCAAGGCTTTCTTCTTTTGCTGCAGCACACAACGCTGGTTAAACTGCTTCGTCTGGCGTGCTTTGCTCTCTACGGCTTTTATATCCTTTTGCAGCTTAGCGTGCTCTTTGGTTAAGCGCTCCAACTGCTCCTGCTTCAGCCTAATGTCTGCAAGCTGATCGCTTGCAGGGAGGGCACTACTGTGCGCTGCCTGCGGCTCTTGCTGGTCTGTAGCGTCGGTGCTGCTTTGAGCGCTTGCTGCAGTGGCCGCGCTTGTAGCTGTTGCTGCAACCTCTGGCTGTGCTTGCAGCGCGGTCACCTGTAAGAGCAGGTTAGCGTAGACCACATCTAAGTTTGGGCCCTGCAAACTCAAAGCGGCGCTGAGTTCCGCTGCGCTCTGCCATGAGGTATGAAGGAAACGACTCGGGGCGTGGAGAGCGTCAGTTTCAGCTTCAGACTCAGCACCGTCAGCGAAACTCGTCAGCCACAGTTGCATGTTTTGGGGGCCAAGCGACTGCGGCCTTATGAGCACAAAGAACGCATGCTGCAAGGAGCCAAAAAACTCAGAGAACATGGTGCTAATGGTAGCTGGTTTGAGGAGCTTTTTGCACTTGCTGGGAGGCAGGTTCTGAGGCAGCTCTAAGCTAAAGACAAGGATATGCTCTACCGTCTCACCAGTCTCAAAGTCACTATTGCCTTGATTCAGGTCATGCTCCAGAGTGATCTCACCAATAGCCTTGAGCAGCTCGACGGCGGCGCTATTGCTGGGCTTATAGGTCGCAGTAGGGAACTCCTGCAGCAGCTGTTCTACGGCAAAGGGGCGCGCTGCCAGATGTTTAGTGTTGTCAGGAAAGCCGAGCATAATGTGACGCTTACTCCTGTGCTGTGCTGTGCTGGCGTGGGTGTAGTGGGGCGTGGGGGAGTGGGTGGCAAGCTCCCAAAACACCCCACCAGTAAGACCGCTGCTCATACTGGTGAGTATCCCCAAAGGCAAATCTCAAAGGAAGTAACTGCCTACAAGCAGGTGTTTTACCCTGAGATTAGAACCTTGCTCAGGCGCTACTCTCGAAATAAGGCGCCGTCAGGCGCTTTGAGGTTACCTGCCATACTGCGGTAGTGCTGGGGTGGCGTGCTCCCCATAGCCGCGAACGTAAGCCAATCGTGGCTGCCAAGACTTTGAGGTGACTAAGTTTCTAAGGTTGAGCGTGGCGGCTATGCCGTTTACAGGCTGGAGCTGGAGGTTGCACCACCTCCACCACTACCACTACTACAAACAACACCACCCTTAAGGATGATGTCACCTGCGGGCTGTTGCTCAGGAGCTAAGGTGGTGCTGGTGACCGCAGCTCTTAAGCTGTGGGGACACTTTGGTTGGGGCTACCACAGGGCCTCAAGACTACAGGCAGTGCCTGCGGCCTTAACCTGTAGCGTTACTGTTGGGGCTCGTGAGGACGCTGTTTGCAGGTAGCTGGCGCGTTACTTTGGAGGTAGCGCGGTAGTGGTGACGTCATGCCCTTAGAGCTTTGGCGTTGGCTTACGCTCGGGGGTTGGGTGTCCGGTGTTGAGCACCACCAGCATGCAGATCAGCTCAAAGTCATCGACCTTAAGCTGATCTTGGGCAAAGGTGAAAACGTTGTTTTTGAAAAGCTGCATAAAGCTTTGGTCGCTTTCCTTTTGCGCAATGCCGTCGATAGCCTGCGAGAGCAAGGCTGAGATCTGCCCCAAGTTCTGCCCGTCTTTGGTCGCGCGGTTAAAGCGTTGGCACAGCTGCACATCGGGGCTGCTCTGGTTTTTACACAGGGCGCGCAAGCTATCCAAGACCACCTTTGGCTGCAGCTGGTTGTGGATAAGCTCACCGCGTGCGTTGATGTAGACGAGGTAGTACGGCTCAAGTGGCGAGCTGCCGCTGTTTTTACCACTAACCCCCTTACCTCTGCCCATGGCGGCGTTAGCGCCGCTAGAGGCACCATTATCTGCACCGCTACCAGCAGCGCGATTGAGACGCTGCTCGCGGGCATTGATGGCCGCAACTGCACTGTAGCGATGTGCAGCAGCGGCATCACCGAGCTTTTTGAGCACCATGATCAGTCCAGGTGGGTGTTTGTCGGTGGCGCTGACTACAGCGTGTGCGCCCAGCGGGAAGCGATCGGCGTTGAGCCTGCCCTGCTTCGTGCTGAGGTATTGCTTGAGATCCATGCGGAAGTCAGAGAAGCCCAAGTCAAGGATCGAGACGCCACTGCCCATGTCCTCAAGGTCGACCACCTCATGGCGCAGCTTTTCTAACTGCGTCTTACGGTAGCTCAGTTCCATGAGCTCGTCCTTTTCCTCGGAGCTGAGCTTGCTCAAGCGCTCGTTTTGCGGATTGAACGGATCATCACTGCTGACACCGGTAGAGCTCAGGACGCTGATCGCCATACGGCTTTCAACGCGCGTCTTGAGATTGATGTACTCATCGAGGCTGATGTCTGGCCAGAAGTTTACCAGCTGCACCGACTCGTTTTTACTGTTGAGGCGATCCACACGGCCAAAGCGCTGGATGATGCGCACTGGATTCCAGTGGATGTCGTAGTTGACGAGGTAGTCGCAGTCTTGCAGGTTTTGGCCTTCGCTAATGCAGTCAGTGGCGATGAGGATGTCGATACTCAGATCGTCGTGAGGATAGAGCTGCTCCTTGTGCTTGCTCACAGGGGAGAAGTAAGTGAGCAGTTGATTGACGGAGCAGTTGACGTTATCAGAGCTGCTGTCACGCTCAGCACCACTGGCGTGGTCAGAGCCGCCACGTTTAGCGCTACGCTTTTGGAGCTCCTTGAGCGTGCACTTGTTGTTGCCCGTACCCGTTACCAAAGCGGTGTGCAGGTTATAGCGCGCTAACAGCACCGGAGCGAGACAATCGTAGAGGTAATTGGCAGTGTCAGCAAAGGCGGTAAAGATAATAGCCTTGCGGTTATTACCGTTAAGCGGGTGGGTGATCTTGTGCTCCAGCTCATGGAGCAAGCATTGGATTTTGCCGTCATGCTGCGGAGTAATCTCCGCTGTGCTCATGAGTAGGCTCTGGAGGATATCAAAATCCTCAATCAGATCTCGCTCCCACGACAGATAGTCCATATCTGCAAGGCTAATCTGCTGCGTCTTACTGCCCACATAGAGCTCACAGGAGTTTTCGTCTTCGGCATCGAAGTCGTACTCCTCGCTGTTGATCTCCGGCGTGCTGATCAGGTCTTGGCGCCGTGGCTGGCCGCTAAACAGCGAGTCCTGATCCAGATCATAGCTGGGGTGCTGCTTGAATTTCGTGATTTGCGCTAGCGCATTGTTGATGTTTGTCTGCATGCGGGCTACAGTCAGCTTAAACGACGCGACGGAGCTCTCCAAGCGCTTTAAGAGGTTAACCGTCATGAGGCGCTTAATGCCTTGCTCTCGACCACGCTGATCGATATTGGCCGCTGTGCCCTGACCACGTCCTTGCTCCAGCTCGTACTTAGCGCGCCGTGACGCTAAGATAAACTTAGAGGGCGTGTAGATGCTCATATGCAGGCGGCTTAATTCTTTGTAGATATCCTGATAGGTGATGAGCTTGTCTTGGGTTGTGGCATCGACCACCATAAACTGTGGGGTGAGCGTCTTTGGTGGTAAGCGGTGGGGGAAGTGGCCAATGGCGGTCATATCGTAGTTTTGCTCGATATGACGGCGCGAGCGGGCAATGGTGAGCTGGTCTAAGAGCTCAAAAAAGTCGATACTGAGATTCTTGACCAAGCGGTCAGGCGTGCGTTGCTCTGGCGGCAGCTTGCTCCAGCCAGTGAACACCCGTTGCGCCTGCGCAAAGATCTTTTCTGTCGACTTTAGGGGCTTGAGCTCGTCCTTAGCAGGAGTGGCATCAGCGGCACCCGCAGTAGCTGCTGCGGCGTTAGGGGCGGGCGCTGTTATCGTTGGTGGCGCTGGCTCCTGCGTGGCGGCAGGTGGTACAGGCGTGCTATCCGCTTGCAGTGCGCGCAAGCGATCAAGGCCGGTAAGTGGCTTTGGCTTATTGGTGGCGTGGTGCTCGTGCGCTTTGGTGGTGGTGCGGCTATTACTGGCGCTTTTAGCGAGAGCACGGGTGCGGGGATAGAGCACGCGATCCATGGTCTCAGTGGAGCCCGCGTATGGAATCAGCAGCTGGTTTTTGAGGTCGTTAAAGCGGTTGTTGACTGGCGTGGCTGACAGCATTAGTACCTTTGGCTGGTACTTGGTGTTGGAGATCGCTTTGCGGATCAGTTGCTGATAGCGCGTCAGACCAACATTTGGGCCGTTAGTGCCGCTGGCAGCAGCGCTGCTAGCGGCTGCGTTGGCATCAGTGTCACTTAAGGCGTTTTTGGCACCGTTACGGAAGTTGTGCGACTCGTCGATCACGATGAGGTCGTACACAGACCAATCAAAGCGCGTTAAGTCCTTGCCATTGGAGTAGCCTTGGGAGCGGTTTAAGTCGGTGTGGTAGAGCAGGTCGTAGTGGAACTCATCTTCGCGGAAGATGTTGTCCTTGTAGTTATTGTTGAACGTGCTCCAGTTGTCACTAAGCTTTTTCGGGCACAGCACCAGCACATGGCTATTGCGCAGCTCGTAGTACTTGATGACGGCAAGGGCGGTAAAGGTCTTACCTAAGCCCACACTGTCGG
This sequence comes from uncultured Succinivibrionaceae bacterium, assembly GCA_949286015.1. Taxonomy (GTDB): domain Bacteria; phylum Pseudomonadota; class Gammaproteobacteria; order Enterobacterales; family Succinivibrionaceae; genus Anaerobiospirillum. The sequence goes on from CASEBB010000127.1 coordinate 13,061, forward strand.
CTAAGATGCAGCAGCGATACTGCTCTAACTTGGAGATAATGCCGCGCACCGCGTCTTTTTGGAAGTCATGGAGCGTGTTCCAAATGAGCTTCTCCTTGAGGCGGGCTTTGTCTTGCAGCATGGGATCTTCGCGCTCGTCATCTAGGAGGGGATAGAGCACGTGATAGAGCGTGTGGTAGTAGATAGCCTCAGGGGAGTGCTCGACATAGGCCTGCTTTAAGCGGGAGAGCACCGTGGCCTTGACATCGTGGCTGTGCTGGTCTTGCCACAACTGCGCAAAGTGGTTGGAAAACCACTCGATGTTCGCGCTCTGGTAGCTCTTGTTGATGACATTAAGGCTGATAGGAGGCAAGCTGAGCTGCTTACAGAGCCCTAAATTGTCTTGCGTAAAGTCATTTACGGGGTAGTATACAGCTGCGCCGTGAGCGGTGTCGGTTGCAGTGTCGTCAGCGTTAGATGATTCAGGCGCTGCTATGAGCATATAGCCGGTCTTGATCTGAGAGTTAGGATCAGTCAGAGTGCGAAAATGCGCCTTAAGCTGGAGAAACTGCGCACAGCTGCGGGCGGTGGTCTTGAGATCTAAGATTTGCGGATTGAGGCGCAGCTCGTAGGTGGTGCCGTAGAGATTGCGCTCACGTGTGAGGCGTGGGATATAGAACTCACGGGCGATAGGGGCTTCACCGGCATCTAAGCTCATGGCCGGAGCACAGAGGCCTAAGGCCTTATCAAGATCGTCGGTAAAGGTCGGTGTGGTGAAGAGAAAGTAGAAGCCGTCGACTTGCTCCAAGCACTCCCGCAGCTCCTTAAAGGCGTAGATAGAAAAGCTTGAGGCCAGCACATAGACACTACTGTGAGCGGCAAGCTGCTGTTTGAGGTCAGCCTTGAGTTCAGCGGAGTTATTTCCGGTGAAGAAGGTGAGGTCGTTATGTATGGTGCTGCCACTTTCCATGGTGCTGTGAGTCCTCAAAGTGTACAGAGCGGCGATGCTGGGAGCTGGGAGCTTTGCTGCCAGCAGCTGTGGTCATTATAGAGTGTCTGCATGTTTTGCTGTATGACCTTAGCCACAATGTGCTAAGAAGCCACAGACGAGGCGCAGATTGAAGACGGCTGTTGCTGTTGTAGGTGAGCGGATGCTTAGAACCTTTAGAGGAGGTGGTGGCCGCATTTGGCGTGAAGTGTAGAGAGTGGCTGCCAGTGAGGGCTTGTGGCGATGCCGACGAGATAGTAGGGAGGGGGTGGATAGCGAGAGTTGTATCAGCTGGGGAGCAGCGGGTGGTGTGAATGGCAGGTGGTTGAGAGTAGGTGGTAGGGTGCTAACGTTCTTGACGCCATGAAAAAGAGCTATTTGCCGCAAGTGCAGTTCTGTACGTTAACCTATGTTGAGTAGAATCAGATGCGTTAAAACACGATTGTGATCGTGCACGCGTTAATCTGGATAAGGTTTAACACTGAAGGATGATTAGAGGAGAGCGGCAGCTTAAGAATGAGTAGGGGCTGTGCCAGAGCTGCGATACCTGCGTCGTTTCATCTGTAGTTCCCGCTTTTTATTTATTTATTTTCTGTCCATGAGAACTCACAATAGGCCTTTGTTGGTAAACCGCATGTATATCAACAAACAGCTAAGCCACTCGGGGCCAAGTCTCGGCTCTCCTCAGAGTTTGGTGGTTACGTAACTTAGGGCTGATTTAGTGGCTACATGGCCTCCTGCTAGTATGGCGCTTAGCTAGCTTAGCTAGAGTTTC
>CASEBB010000128.1 GCA_949286015.1 uncultured Succinivibrionaceae bacterium
GACTGTAAACAGGTAGTTTGTGTTTCATATTGTGTAATCACTTGTGCCCCATTTTAGGGGGCGAATACTCGCTCAAATTCAGAAGCCGGTGTGCATGCTAAGAAGGAGATCGCGAGGTCTCGCGCCAAGTAAAGGGTTACAGGTTGGTTGCTGAATTGGAGAGTGTTCTCCTGTACCCACTCATGGCCACAACTCTGGCAGTGAAAACGAGGAATGCTTAACTGCAGGATGTTGTGGACAGGGAATACAGCGAGGAGCACGTCTTTTGATGGCTTCGGGGTGTGAAACAGTGGCGTGGTGACGTAATCGGCAATGGTGGCATCTGCTGCACCACAGTGGGGGCAGATACGCTTCTTGGCAGGAAGAGGCTCTAAGCGCGCACTAAAGGCGGGCAGAATGATTGGCCTTGTGCTGGTACCCATGTTCACAGGGGCGGTTGGTTGTACTTTGCCGGTGCCTAAGAGATAGCCTTTACGTGGCGGAGCTGCCCATTTCTTGTTGAGTTCTTCAAAGCGGATAAGTTCTTGGTAGGTGAGCTTTTGTGGCATGTGTGCTTGCTTTCTCCTTAGGTGGTGCGATGACGAAAGCGCATTTTGTTAAGAGCTGAGCGCAGTACAGGTAGGCAGCTTCCCGCAAGGACAGCAGCTTGTAGACCACTACAGGTGGTCTCACTCACAGCAAGTGCGGGGGCTACCAATCCTACCTTGAGATTGCTGGCCTTTAGTTTTGGGCGCGATGCTGACGGCGAGGAGTTGAGTCTGATTTTTCCAAAACCGCTAAGATCCGGCTTCTACCTTAGAGGGGATCTACTTACGACTAACACTCAAGGGTAAGGCATCGATAGCCTTAAAGCAGAGCATGCCCCCATCTCAAACTGTAGTGTGGTGGCTATCGTTTAGATAGCGTAAAGCAGAAACAGCTTATTTATCGGGAAAAATACATACTTGCCAACTGCCAGATGTTAGCGCTGCTGTGCTGTGTTGTTGGTGCTGGGCTGGGTTCAGAAAGCTTAGCTTAGGCAAAAGCTTGATGCTCAAGCAGAATGCGCACACCGATACCCAGCAATACTACTGCACCCGCCACATTTAAGACCGGATCCATTTTGGCAAAGCGCATCAACGCCTGTCCTAAGAAAAAGCCGGTAAAAGAGCAAGCCGCGCAAATAACGCCGATAAGGGAGGCAGCCCATAAGATGGTGCCCTGTAAGAGGCCATAGGACACACCTACCGCTAAGGCATCAATGGAGGTACCCACCGCCATGGCCAGCAGGGTAAAAAGACCAATTTGTACTAAGTGCTCGTGCTTAATGGTCTGCTGCGTGGCGGGGTCATTACAGGCACATTTGCTATCGCCTTCCTCGTCCTTATCAAAGAATGCTTCTTTGAGCATGTTGATAGCAACAATAGCAAGCAGACCAAAGGCTACCCAGTGGTCGTAAGCGGCAAAGTACTTTTGGATGGCGACACCGGCAAAGAAGCCAATGACGGGCATGAGGAACTGGAAGAGGCCAAAAGCAAAAGCTACAGCCAAGGCGGTGTAGAGACGGGCACTGGAGTTTAGGCGGCGCTTGCCGGAAATCACGGAGCAGACAAAGGCGTCAACAGAGAGCGCCAGAGCAATACCCACGACTTCTAACCACGACATGGCGATGTGTCCTCACAAGAAGAAGCGTAGCAGCAAGAGCTAAGAGCAAAGAGAGCAGATCCTTGGGGCCATATGCTGTGGTGCTCATGCTCTTGCTGTCCCTTGAGGAGCAGTACCGGTGGTTTTACCTCCGCTCTCTGACGTAGCCAGCAGGTGCCTAAAGATAAGGCGCGGCGCGTTGCTGTGATACCTGCTGTTGGCTCTTAGGCTTAGGCTTAAGGAGAGGTTAACTGCAGAGGGAGAGGTAACTTGTGGTATTGTTTCCTCACGGGAGGCGACAGACCGTGCGCTCTATAGTGCACTTCAGGCAGTGCAGTGCATCTTTGCATTTGAGCGCCATAAAGCGCGCACATCTTAGCAAAAAGAGGCCATGCTGTCGCGGCACAGTGGGGACGAGAAAAACAAAAAAGCCATGGCACCTTATGGCAACCATGGCTTGAGTGGCTACTGCCCGTGTACAAGAGAAAGCCGCAGTCTCACTGCACCCAGAGTGTTCCTCTGCGCGCCATGCTACTACAGTCGTGTGGAGGTGGCAGTAGCCTTAGAGGCAATGCCGCAGAGGCGGCATGAGAAGCCAACTGCACCCAGCTTGGCCTTTTGCGCTTAGGCTCGCGGCCTGCTAAGGTGGCAGTCGTGCTTAGGCTCGGTGTGCGCTCAAGGCCAAAGTCATTGCCTGTCCCCTCAGGACATGCCCTCTATCAGGTCAGGTCAATGGCTTGCGCCTTGAGCGTCAAGGGATTGCTCTTACTTCAGGTTCTGGTGGAAGAAAGCAATGATCTTGTCAAATGGGATCTTGTCCATTTGGTCATAGAGGTCGGTGTGGTTGGCACCAGGCACCGCCACAAACTCCTTATTGTCGCCCTTGAGCTTAGCAAAGGCGTCCTTGCCCATGTAGAAGGAGTGAGCCTTATCGCCATGCACCACCATCACTGCACTCCGGATCTCATCGGAGTAGGCTAAGATTGGGGCGTTCATAAAGGACAGAGCCGAGGCCACAGTCCAACCGTTGTTGGAGTTGAGCGAACGTGGGTGGTAGCCACGCTCGGTCTTGTAGTAGTCGTAGTAATCCTTGACAAACTGTGGCGCGTCAGCTGGTAATGGGTCGACCACACCGCCAGCGAGCTTTGGCTCTGGTGCGTTGTAATCGAGAGTGCGCTGCTGATTCATGGCCGACTTACGCTCAAAGCGGCTTTGTTCGTTGTTGTCAGCGTCAAAGTAGCCATTAGCCACATTGCGACTGATGTCGTACATGGTCGAAGCCACTGTGGCCTTAATGCGGGTGTCATAAGCGGCAGCGTTAATGGCAAAACCACCCCAGCCACAGATGCCTAAGATGCCCACAGCCTCAGGATCGACATCGGTACGATTTAAGAGGTAGTCCACTGCGGCACTAAAGTCCTCAGTGGAGATATCTGGAGAGGCCACATAACGAGCCACACCACCGCTCTCACCAGTAAAGGATGGATCAAAGGCAATGGTGATAAAGCCGTTTTCCGCTAAGTGCTGGGCGTATAAGCCAGAGGATTGCTCCTTGACGGCGCCAAATGGGCCGGAGACGGCAATCGCGGCTAACTTAGCGTTGGGATCACGATCCTTTGGCAGGTAGAGGTCGCCTACCAGCTTGATGCCGTAGCGGTTGTGGAAGACCACCTTTTGGTGCTCAACTTTGTCGCTTTGCGCAAAGGTCTTGTCCCATGCGGTGGTGACGTTCATGCCATCGATTTGCATTCTCTGACCCTCAGTGGTAGCCGTAGTAGCCGCATTGCTGTTGCAGCCTGCTAAAGCAGCAGTGCCAGCAAAGACAGCCGCTGCCAGTAAAGACTTTTGTAAACCTACCTTTCTCATGCCAAACCTCATTGCTGATGCACTTACCCATAAGCAGGGCGGCGCGCCGTAGTAAACCCCGTCGGTGTAAAGCCACATGCTGTGGTCAAGAGAGCCATGTGCTTACATGGGCGTAAACACGTTATTTACCGTCTTGGCGCTCGGTCATCCCTGCGTTGTCTTTATCTTAAGGGCAGGCTTCTGAAATAGCTAATACTTTGTTCTCATATCATCATATAGAATTTGCTTATAATACTGGCAAAGGGCACCAGCTGGCGCTTAGGGGCGACCTGTACGGTCTCAAGGCTAAAGGCTAAAGGCGGAATGGTTGGTGCGCAAGTATCCCCACAAGTACCTCTCAAAGGAGGTAATTGCCTACAAGCAGGTGGGTTTCCCTGAGAGTGTAGGTGTGTGCTGCGGCGCTACTTCGAGATAAGGGCCGTCAGGCGCTTTGTAGGCTACCTACATTGGTGCTGGGGACAAGAGGAGATCTGAGGGGGGAGCACTTATGGCAATGTTAGACACGCGGGCTTTACGCTACTTTTTGGCGGTGGCACGCTCAGGCAGTATTACAGAGGCGGCCAATCAGCTGCACCTGACGCAGCCTACCTTTTCACGGCAGATCAAGATTCTTGAGGATCAGCTCCACTTTCAGCTCTTTACGCGGCGCAGCCACAGTATGGAGCTGACACCTGAGGGCTTGCTCTTAAAGGAGAGAGCACAGGAGATCATTGATCTCTTAGAGAAGACGCAAGAGGAGTTTCGCTCTTTACGTGAGGATTTGCGGGGCGAGATCTTTATTGGTACGGCCGAGACGGCGGCCATGCAGATGCTGGCGGTGGTGCTACAGGATCTGCATCAGCAGCATCCGCATCTTAAGTTCTATCTGGAGAGTGGTAATGCTGAGCTGGTCTGTGACCGCTTAGACAGTGGTGTCTTTGATTTTGGCTTGGTGATTGATCCGGTTGATACCAGCAAGTACGACTCGATCTCGTTACCGTACTACGATCACTGGGGTGTGTTCTTATCTCGGGAGCATCCGCTGAGCTCTAAGCAGCTTATTACCAAAGAGGATTTGGTAGCACAGCCGCTCATCTTTTCACGGCAGGTGCTCAATTACCACGATAAGGAGCGCAATCCTTTTATCGAGTGGTTTGGGGCGGATTACGAGCAGCTTAACATTGTGGCTACCTTTAACCTGCTTTATAACAGCACCCACTTGGTGGCACATGGCATGGGCTTGATGCTGTCTTTGGCAGGGATCATCAATATGGAGCAGCATCCGACCTTGGTGTTTCGCTATCTCAACCCTGGCATCAAGGCAGGCGTGAGCATTATCTGGAAGAAGAACCGTAACTTTTTGCCTGCGGGGCAGGCGCTGCTACAGCAGCTCAAGCTGCACTTTGGGGCGAATGAGGAGAGTGCTGGCAGCAAGGATGCAGTGGAGTAAGGAACGACTGACTCAATAGATGACGGAGTTTAAGGCCTGTGTTTGTCCAACCTTAAGATAAGCTCAGGCTTGCCTGCACCATTCATCTCGAGGTGTGGCAAGTACCAGCACTCAACCTTGTAACCCTCACCTATTAGATCCTCCCTTCCTAATTGGGGGCAGCGCCAACCAGCGCCGCTGTGCTCTTGGTAGGTGGTAAGAGCGGCAAGCACCACAAGCGCGATAGCACGCAACGCTACTGTGCCTGTGCCTGCACATGTACCTACGCTTGTAGCACAGTTTTGTGCAATTGCTGCTCTACGCTGCGGCGGCAAAGAGAAAAACAGGCAAAGCCCTTGACGCTCACAAACAGCATAAATATCAGCAAAACGCGCCCGCAGCGTGAACTCGTGGTGCTAGTGCCTTGCCTAAACTTATCTCGCGTCGTGACAAAAACAGGCAAACTTTGTACAGAAATGAGCATGGTTTTCACCATGGCTCACGTCTAAGATAGCAGCTGTGAAAGAGCTAAGACGTAGCTCTTGTGCAATGAGAAGTGCTGCTTTTAACCCCAATGATTACTGTGTTCTGTCCCAAGGAGCAAAGACCAGAGCTGAGATAAGCAGCGGCTCTGCGATCCTGCCAGCAAAAGTGATGGGGTAGGGGGTAGCACGTGATGAAGGTTAAGCGCCAGCGTCTGTTGACACCTGCATTGTCAGGGGGCGCCTTAAAAGAAGCGCTTACCGTGTACTGCGTTACAAGGACTTGTGAAAATGAGAGCCAAGATGTTTGCTTTAGCTGTGGCCATGTCTTCTTTTATGATGGCGGCTGATGTCAGTGCTGCCCCTGCCGTTGAGGGTAAGCCAGCTGCTACTGCTACCACCTCTAACACCGTTTTAGGCACCCGCGAGTACGATATCGCCTCGATTGCTGCTTATGTGGCTAACGGCAATCAGGACTTATTAAAGACTGCCATGGCCAAGGGCTTAGATGATGGTCTGACCGTCAATGAGATCAAAGACGTGCTGGCCCAGATGTACGCTTACTGCGGCTTCCCACGGGCGCTGACGGCTTTAGGCACCCTGACCACTCTGCTTGACGAGCGTAAGGCTCAGGGCATTAGCGATGAGGTCGGTCGTGAGGCTACGCCACTGCCAGAGGGCACCGACATCCACGAGTTAGGCACCAAGGTGCAAACCGCCTTAGCAGGCGGCCCTTTGCACCTCGCTGCTTCTCCTGACCTCGACCGATACTTAAAGGATCACCTCTTTGGTGACATCTTCGCCAGCGACCTCTTAAGCCACAAGGATCGTGAGATCGCCACCATTGCCGCCTTAGCGTCCTTACCAGCCCCAATTCAACTGGATTCGCACTATCGCATCAGCATGAATGCAGGCTGGACTAAGGAGCAACTGCAAGACTTTGTGCAATACATGCAAAAGAACGTAGGTGCAGCCGAGGGTAAGGTAGCTGCTGACGTCTTAGCTAAGTTCTTACAGAACGCACAGCAGTAGTTGTCGCATTGCTTAGGCGCCTGCTGGCACTGGCGCTTCGTGTTCTTTCCCCTTTAACCAACCAGCAAACAAAACGTATGAGGGCCGCAGTTCCACTCAGGGGTAAGACAAGTGCGGGACTGTGACCAAAAGAACTCATTGCGTGGAAGGGGATTGCTTTAGTCTCTGCTTCGGTGCTGATCTTATTGCAAGGTGGCAGTAAGATCAGACATGTAGTTCAGTTGCATGAGTGGATGTAGATCACATTTTTACCGGTGGCTAGCGGTAAGGTGCTCTAAAGGAAAAATCACTAGGAGCGTAGCTCCAGCCTTTAAACTACCACCAGAAAGTGTGATCTCTATCAACTCATGCTACTGAACTGTCAGACATGCGGCAGCCGCTCTACTCTCTTGCTGCGCAGCTACCGGCGTGTGAGCCTTAACATCAGTTGGCAAACATAAGGTGGCAGCGCGGTTGGAGAAGAGCAGCATGCTGTAGGTGGCAATGGCTCTCGCCACAGGGGCGGGCGCAAGTGATCCTCTTTCTTTTGGTAGGGTTGGTCAGATTTCTTTGAGCTGAGCTCTTATTGCAGGGAGTACGAGGGAGGCGGTTTTAGTCGGCCTCTCCTGACAGATATGATGCTACCTTCTTGTGCCTTGTTGTGGATGTTTTTGTGCTTAGGCGTAAGCTTAGGCGGTATGTGCTGGGCTTTAGTTCTGACGTACCTGCTTCATCGCTAAGGCACAAAACTTACTGTAGTTTTTTGTGCTGTGCCAAAGCGTAGCTTTGGTCCTACAATACAGAGCGAGCACAGTACGAAGAAGAGTACGGCCGCCTCTTTGTACTTATCTTAGGCCGTGACAGAAAAAGACAGAGCTTAAGCAAGGAGAGCCCTTTGCTCTTAAGCTCGGCCGCGATCACTCAGGTGAAAAGAGCCTGAGGTGATCCCAGAATATGACCACAGGGCACAAGCCTCTGTGGTAAAGCAGAGCTACGCGCTAAGGCTAAGGCGTGGCTTAGCAATGAGTATACGCAGTGGAGACTGTGCGCTGTTTTTAGACGGCGCTAAGGACTTACCATGAGTGACACCAGAGAAAATGTCTGCAATCCAGCTTCGCGTAGCGATGTGGATGCGAGCACTGCTGTGGCAGCACAAGAGCGTGAGACGCCAAGTGCTGTCGTCACGAGTACACCTGAAGCAGCTGCGGCAACTGCGCCACAAGCAGCAGAACCACAGGCTGCGCCTGAGGTGCCTGAGGCTCCTGAGGATGTGTTAAAGGGCCGCCAGCTGATTGAAAACCAGTCGATGGACCAAGAGCGTGCACTCTACAATACCAATCATGCGCTGATTCGTAACTGCCACTTTGGTGGCCCCGCCGACGGTGAGTCCGCCCTCAAGGAGAGCAGTGATTTTGAGGTGGTGGATTCGGTCTTTGACATGCGCTATGTGCTGTGGCACGACCGCAACTTTGTGCTGCGCAATGTCACGCTCAATGAGCCAACGCGTGCTCCGCTGTGGTACGACAGCCATGGGTTAATTGAGAACTCGACCCTGCACTCGATTAAGAACATCCGTGAGTGCTTGAACATGACGCTGCGTAACTGCGATATCGACAGCGATGAGTTTGGCTGGAAGTGCTCGGCGCTGACCTTAGAAGACTGCAAGCTCAACTCGGTCTATGGCTTCTTAGACAGCAAGAATCTGGTCTTACGCCGTGTTAACTCCACTGGCAAGTACGTGCTGCAATACGTCGAGAATGCCGAGATTGAGGACTGCACCTTTGACACTAAGGACTGCCTGTGGCACGCCCGCAATGTCACGGTGAAGAACAGCACCATCTCCAGTGAGTACTTAGCGTGGTACTCCGATGGCTTAACGCTGATCAACTGCAAGATCATCAGCACCCAGCCACTGTGCTACTGCCGTAACTTAAAGCTGATCAACTGCACCATGGAAACGTGTGATCGTGCTTTTGAGTACTCGGATGTGGATGCCACGATTAAGGGCCACATTAAGTCGATCACCAACCCTCGCTCTGGTATTATCCGCGCTGACAGCATTGGCGAGATTATCAAGGGCAATGAGGTCATGGAGTGCCACGCTGACATCGTGCTTAACACCACGTTGTAACAAACAACAACTCCGAGAGTAAGGAAACAAGGCACCTGCGCAATGGGTGCCTTTTTCGTTTGCGCCACTCAAGAGTAGCAGGGGCTTACTCCTGTCCTCTCAGATGGCGTTTTACCCATGTGTGAGCAAAACTAAGCGCCAGGAACCTACCTTAGAGATACGTCGCGATAGCGACGCTTGATGCGCCTTAAGCAGGCTTCTGCATCAATGGTCTTAACCTACCTAAAAGGTCGATTTTAAGCCAATCACATAGGGGGAAAATACTTTGAGGAACAGCGGGGGAAACGCCCTCTCTTGAGCTGCGCAGTTAACGCAAGACTTGCTGGTCTGTAGCAGTTGAGACTGCTTACCTCAAGCTGTGCTCGCTGTCACCTCAGAGTAAAGCCTGAGTTGCCTACTACGCCGTAGCCTCCTCTTGCAGCCGTACCATAACTTGCTCAGGTGTAACGCGCATCCCTCCAGTCACACCCGCCTCATGCTTAAGCTGCACCCCAGATGGTAAGGTGCACACCACGATCACCGTCGGATCGAAGCCCGCCGCCGCAATCGCCTCCCGCTCAAAGCGCAATAGTGCCTCACCCCGTTTTACCTGCGAGTTTGGCTCTTTAAGCAGCGTAAAGTACTTGCCCTCTAAGCGCACCGTGTTAATGCCTGCATGCAGCAAGATCTCACTGCCTAAGGGGCCCTTAATGCCTACCGCATGCGCAAAATCAATGTCAGGGCTTAGCGTGCCATCACAAGGCGCATACAGCACGTCCTCCGCCGGTTGAATAGCGTAGCCATCACCTACCATCAGGGAGCTAAAAATCGGATCCGCTACCTCGTTAAGTGGAGTGTAGGTGCCAGCACATACCGCAGTAAGCGCTGTTGCCATCAGCTGCTCATGCTGCTCCTGTGCTTTTTTCTGAGCTTTTCTCTGGTCTTTTTTTAGCCACAAAAACGAGGTCAGTAGTGCCACCGTAAAGCAACCTCCACAAATGAGCGCTAAATATAAAGCTGCTGTGGGAGTATGAGGGTTGTCGATCTTATAGGCCATGAGCAGCGCAAAAGAACCAGTCATGGTGATCGTGCGCAAGCACAGTCCCAGCATGCTAATGATCATGCCGCCGATACCACTAATGACACAGATCAGCATAAACAGCTTGTTACGCTGTACCAAAAAGCTATAGAGCGTAGGTTCAGTGATGCCTAAGAGAATGGCAAGCAAGCTGGCATGACGGGTGGCTGCTTGCTCCTCGCTCGTAAAAGCCATTCCCGCATCGGCGCCTCGGGTGTGTACACCATGGCAGCGCTGGTAGATATAGAAGCCGACCATGGCACCACCAGTGGCAAATGTAGGGGCTAAAGTCACGGCTACCAGCATGTCATAGCCCAAAAAGGAAATGTTGTTGAACATGGTAGGAGAGAGGATCCAGTGCATGCCCAGTGAAACCAGAAACTCCCACAAAGCACCCACTAATAGTCCCAAGAGCCACGGTGTTTGCTCAAACAAGGACAGTAAGAGGTCGGAGCTGGCATAGCCTACCGCTGTAAAGATTGGAGCAATGAATAAAATCATGAGCGGTACGCCCACGCATAAGCACAAGAAGGCAGTAGCAAGGTAGTGCAGCCTATGCGGTAACAGGCTGTTGATATAGCACTCAAGGCGGGCATTGATAGCTGTGGCCACGATAATGGGAATGACGCTGACAGAATAGGCGCTGTAGTTAAAGCGGGAGCTTAAGAGCTCTTGGAGGTTTATGAGCAGTGGGGTGATGAGTTGCTCATGCCATGGCATCAGGGTACTTAGCTGTTGGTAAACTGTTGGCACCAAGCACATGCCCAGAGTGATGCCTACCAGCGGATTGCTACACAGCCAGCGGGAACAGGTATAACCTAACAGTACCGGCAGGAATTGGAAAATGAGCTCAAAGATGCTATTGGTATAGCCAACGATGCTATCAGTGCTCTGTAAAACCTCTAAGGACACCAAGAGGGTGACTACGGATTTGATAAGACCACCCATAGCCATAAAGCCGACGAGCGGCAAGATGACAGCGCCAATCATACCGGTCACATAGGCAAAGAGCATGGCTCCTTGTTCTTTCCACGTGTGGTAATGGGGCTTGTGCACTGGTGCTTCAAGGGCAGTGGTGGCGGTAGTGCTGTTTATATTGTAGAAGGCAGTAGCAGTAGCACTACACGAGGCATAAATGCTGTCCAAAGCAATCTCAGTATCTGAACACTTAGATGGCTGCTGAGGAATTTGAGCAGAGCTGTGGTCAGGGGCGGGCGCTGCAGTGGTGGCGACACCAGTGGTGTCTGCAACTGGCGTTGTCGTAGCTGCTAACGTGGCAGATGGGGATGCTGCCGGAGCAGGGCTCTGCTCTGTATCCGTATCCTTAGCTGTATCTGCACTCTGTTCATTATGCAAGGCCGCCGCGAGCTCGGGATGGGCGGCAGCCAAAGCGGCTACGGCGTGGGCGGTATCTGTTTCCTCGTTGCCAGTAGCTGCTGGTGTGGACAGCAGGGCACTATTAGCAGGAGTAGAGGCAGGGTGAGCTGCGTTTTGGGTAAATAAAGCCGCAATTTGTGCTGCTGCATCATCAGCTGCATCAGCAGCGGTGTAAGCTGAGGCGCCACTGGTGGCGGTAGACGCGGCAGGCGTAAAGATGGTGGCAGGTGCATTGGGCTGCACTTGCTCTTTGGGTGCCAGAGCAAGGAGAGAGGTTGCAGCTGTAGCTGTACTGACACTATTGCTGTGGCTGTTCTGAGTGAGTTTCTTTAACCACGAGTTGTTAACGTCATCAAGGTCATGATCTTCTTTGAGTCCCACCATGGCTTGCATGGCGGCACAGAGCAAGTCCACGTTGCTGTGACAGATGATCTGCAGCTCGTTCCCTTGCCTGAGGACATTAAAGATGGCGTCATGGCTTTTAATGGCCGAGAGATTCACGCGCTTGCTGTCTTTGACGCGGATCCGTAAGCGTGTTGTGCAGTGCCCCAGACGCGACAAATTCAAGGCGCCGCCTAACTCCTGAAGCAAAGCCGCTCCTAAGGCATAGCGCTCTTGTTGGCTGTCATTATTGTCCCGTGGTGGCATGCCGCACCCTCTCAATATGCACGGTCTCTTTGAGAAACCTGAAAACAAGCCGTTTTGGCTCATAGTGAATCAAAATCGTGAATCAAATTTGGCCGGTGCGCGGCGCTTGCTTAGGCTCTGGTGAGGGAGCCAAAAGAGTGCTTGACGCGGTCGTGCTCTTCGGCTTTCTTGCCATTGTTAAAGCGGTCGAGGGTGCCTACAAGGTAGCCCGTGATGCGGCGGATACGGTCGAACTTGACGCCCTCTCCAATAATACCATGCGCGTCAGCGCGGCAGCGTGCGTACATAACACCTCCTCGGTTAAGCAGTGGTGGTGGTAGCAAAGTTGTGCTTGCGGGTGAGCTCACTTTCGTAAGCGCGCTTGCAGTGGTCGGCGCCCCATGGGCGGAACAGGAAATCAAGCATGCGCATAGCCCAGCGCGCATACCAGTACTTACAAGCGTTACGGTAGCAGCGGCTGCTTAAGGTCTCATCAGGGTGGCCCTTAAAGACGCTGTTTACCAGCTGGTCTAAGGCGATGCCTAGGTTCAGGAAATACTCAGATACTTTCATGTGTCTCTCGGAAAAGTAAAAGCCCGCTCAGACATAAAGCCAAAGCGGGCGTGGTGCGGTGGAGAGTGGAGTGGGTGTGACTGCTTAGAGGCCCAGCTCCTCTAGTGGCTTAATGTAGTAGTCACGGACAATCTGCTGGATGTGGGAGTAACGCGGCATAATGGTCGTGATCATCTTCTCTGGGGTCTCGAAAGTGGAGCGCAGCAGCAGGTCGCCGCTTTTGACGCCAGCAAGCACAGCAGCGCTGCGCTCACCATAAGCCTTGATTTCGTCCTCTGTCAGCGTGACCGCGCCGGACTTGTCAGCAAAGAGCTTGCAGACGGCGAATACGGCAAACTCCACAATCTGGCCTAAGTCAGCAATGATGTCGAGCACGTCACCGACATCAAGCGCAATGCGCTCACGGGCTAAGTCCTTTTTGAAGGCGCAAGTACGCTGGGCACGCAGGCTTAAGCGCACTTCCTCTGGCAGGCTGTCCTCTTGACGGAAGTCGATATCTGGATCTTGCGTGCCTAAGGAAGCGAGGTCGGTGCCATCAGGAAAGTAGCGGTACACGCGGTCACCATAGCGGCCTAAGAAGACAGCCGGATCTTGCATGGTGTCAGCAGTCGCGACCTCGGCGCTAAGAGCGGCGGCCTCAGTAGCCTCAGCGGTTTCAGCAGTGCTGGCGGCAGCGGCCTCTTTTTCGGTCTCTGGATCAGGCTCTGGGCGTGGTGGGTTAAAGTGGTAGTCCTTGGTGGTGCCTAAGCGGCCCTTAGTGGTGATTAGCAGATTGGAGCAGATCATAACGCCTCTTGTAAGCAACCAAATTGGTGTGAGCCGCCCCGTGAAAGAGCGGTATTAAGTGCGGAGCAGTGGTAGTAATGGTGTGCAGTATGTGGCCATAAGAAGCGCTATGCCGCGCATGAGCCATTTGGGCTTGCATGGATTTGACTTTGCGCTCACCTCGCTTCACATTGCGCTTAAAGTTGCGCAGAGAGAACTTACGCACGCGCCGCGATTTGGCCCGCGTGATGTGGCCAGCAAAGTTAATCCCGTGGCGCAGCGGCTGGATGATAGCCACACTAAGCTCTAAGCCCAGCTTGTCCTTGAGGTAGCGCTCAATAGCGTGCCGTAATTCATAGCAGCGCTCCTTGCTCTCACCAATGATGACCATGTCGTCAACATAGCGCACGTAGTGCTTCACATGCAGTGTGCGCTTAATGTAGTGGTCTAAAGAGTTGAGATAGATAAGGCCATACACTTGCGCAATGACGGCACCCACGGGCACACCCACGCCTGCATCGTGGTTAACAAACTGCAGGCACAGGTCTAAGACGCGCGGGTCGCTGATCTTGCTGGCAATAGCAGCACGCAGCACGTCATGACGCAGGCTGTAATAGAACTTGCGCACGTCCAGTTGCAGGTAGTAGCTGTCTGGAGCAGAGTGGCGGACAAAGTACTGGCAGCGGTCGGCTGCTCTTAGCGTGCCTTTGCCCACACGACAGCCAAAGCTATCGGCAATAAAGCTGGGATCAAAGGTGTCATAAAGAAGCCGGTATAGGGCGTGCTGCACCACGCAATCACGCACGGCCATAGAGGTGATTTGCCGCGTCTTTTGCCCACAGTTGCAGAAGATAGTGAAGACCTTAGGCGGTTGTGGCTGGTAGGAACCGTTACGCAGTTCACGCTGTAAGGTAAAGAGCTCTTGGCCTAAGTTCAGGAAGAAGTGGTAATAGCGCGGGCGGGAACGCTTGCCAGCAAGGGCTGTGTTTGCTGCTTGGAGAAGGAAAGCTCGAGAGGTGAGCTGAATAAAGGTAGAGTCGGTAGGCTCGGTAGAATTTGCCACCGGCGCAGACGAAGCAGGCACCGGCGGCGGCAGGTTTTGGTCAGAAAGCAATAAGCCTCCTTAACACAAGTGTAATCATCCCTATGTAAGAACCTTCATAGCTGAGCCAGCTTGCAAGGCAGGTGTTTATTAGGCGGCCGCGCGAAACCCCCACGTAGCGTTGCTACTAGTCCACGAATTGTTGTTGCCGTTGTTGTTGTTGTTGGCGTACACGTAGCGATAGAACACGCCAGCGGCAGCAGACTGCGACCACGTGCCACAGCAGCGCAGCAAGCCAGGGTTGTTGTTGCCGCTGCCGTTGTTGTTGTAGTTCGACTGGGCGTAGTCGCGCGGGTTTTAGTGATTACACTTACGAGTAAGCTGTTTATACCATGTGCCAACAGCCACGCCGACGCTATCCAGTTTCGTGTTTATGAAACGATAACGCCGCAAGCCCTTGTCATGATTAGACAACTTACCGCGTTGGGTATTGTACGCTAATCCGCCGCACTTGTAAAGACGCGCCCATAAACGTCGTAGCAATTCGTGTTTGGCGTTAAGGGCGTTAAGTGCGGTCTTGGTGGCGATCTTCTTTTGGCACTGGATGCTAAGCTCATAAACCTCGAGCGACAGTTGCCATATACTGCGCTTGAGCGTGGATTTGTGGCAAGACGGCCCACGGCTCAGGTAGCGCTCGGCGGCGTCTAAGTAGTTCTCGAGAAAGGCGTCGAACTTGGAGGGATTGGCGGCGTGTGGTACTGCGTCAGCTGTGGTGCCCTGAGTGGTGCTGGTGGGATAGCTGTTAGTGCTATCTGGGGTGACGGGGTCGGCAAACGGGTTGGGCGGTAATAGCGGCGTGTTGTCTGGAGCGGTGTTTGGAGCCGATGGCGGTTGGTTCTGATACTCCATTGGAGGAGCTGTTAGTGGCTGTTGCGGGTAAAAGCCAACTGGTATGGTAGTTGGTGTTTGGGAAGGTGGCGGAGTTGGATGCATGAGGAGATGTGGGTAGAGTTTGCGGATCTACCTTGGTTATTGTTAAGTAAAAAGGCCGCTGGCTCTCGAAAGGCGAAAGCTAACGGCCCTGTTTGTAAATCACGAAGCGTGGTCATGGTGGCTGTGGCGGCGCGTGGTGACGGAGCCGCCCTTTGGGCGGCAAGCGCTAAGCGCTACACATAGGCGGCCGCGCGAAACCCCCACGTAGCGTTGCTACTAGCCCACGAATAGACGTTGTAGCCGCTGTAGCTGCTGTAGGCGCACACGTAGCGAGAGAACACGCCAGCGGCAGCAGACTGCGACCACGTGCCACAGCAGCGCAGCAAGCCAGGGTAGTAGTAGCTGCCGCCGTAGTTGTAGTAGCTCGACTGGGCGTAGTCTTTGCCGAACTCATTGACGCCGCTGGTGCTGGAAGTGTTAGGCCAGAGGCCGCACTTGGCGCGATTGTTTCCGGACTTGTCAGTAAAGAAGGCATTGCCGCTGGTCGAGCCCCAGTAATACTGTTTTGAGGGGATATTGCCGACACTGGTGTACAGGCTGGTGTTGCTGTAGCTGTTGGCATTGTCCTTAGTGAAGTCAGTCAGCTTGACGCTTTCAGGGGAGATATAGAACGCGACGCCACTACCATAACCCATAACGCCAGTCGCGACTTGCTCAATGCAGCCGTTGAGGTCGCAGACGCCGCTGTTACAGCCGTTGTGGGTAGTGCGAGCAAAGTGGTTAGCGGAGCCGGTGTCTGGTTTGGACTTTTGCTGCGTATCGCTGTTGGTGTACAGGATTTCCGCATCGTCGCAATCGCCTAAGGAGTTGTTGTTGCAGCCCTTTGGATAGGACGTGGTGCCCTCGGGGTCGTACCATGCGCAGCTTTCGGTGGAGTCAGCGTAGAGGCCGTGCACATAGGAGAGCATGGCCAGTGCGGCATACATAAAACCGGAGGCGCAGTTGTACTTGGCGCCCAGCTTCTTGCTGATAGTGAGGGCGTCAGTGGCGTTACCGGCGCAATCGGTGTTGAGTTCGCTGTCTTTGGACGGGGCGTCGGTGCCGCTGCTGGCAAGAGAGATAGGGATATTACCCTTAGTGGCCTTATTGCCCTTGCCCATGAGGTACTTGGTGATAAAGAAGCCGTGCGTCTTCTTACCGCCGTCGATAAAGGCGCGGTGCAAGATGTAGCCAGCTTCGTTAGCGGCCGCTTCGTCGTAGTTAAACTCAGAGAAGCTCTTGATGGCAAAGGCGCTTGGGCTCTTGTCCTTGATACCCTCGGCGGTCAGGATGCTTTCTTCAAAGGTGTAGCAGAAAGCTGGGATCCAGACAAAGACGGAGCCGTTGGTGTGCTGGTAGTTGCCGTAGTTGTCGCTGTAAGGGTCATCGCCGCGTGGCATGAGGGTTAAGCCCATGGCGGTGAGGTCGGCATCCTCACCATCATAGACGCCCACGCCAAAGTTAAACTTACCTGGCGTGCCGATATAGGAGACACCTAAGCCGGTGCGGAAGCGCACGGTTAAGACCTTGCTTTCGGCATCGGCCTCCTGATAGGTGCCATGAGCCTTGACGTTTAAGGTGTAGTCAATGCCCGCACGCAAGCCGTCACCGACCTTGATGGTGGTGAGGTTGGTCTGGTCGTTCTTGCTTTCCCACACCGTCTCGGTGTTGGTCGCGTCGCAAATCCACCAGTCAGTGGCGGTGTGCTCAAAGGTGGTTGGGCCAAAGTTCAGCTCGATCTCAATGCTTGGGAATGGATAGACGTGGAAGAGATCAGGGCTAATGCTCTTGAGCATCACCAGAATGTTTTCATTGATGGTAGCGGCGCGGGTGGCTACAGCGGAAACGGCGCCGGTGTCATCATCAGCGGTATTGGACTTGTAAAAGACCTGGTACTCAAAGTTGTCAGAAGAAGACAGGTCATAAGCGTTCTCGCGCTCTAAGACGTAGTTGCCGTCAGTCGACAGGGTGGTGACGGTGAACTGGTCGACGTCGTCTTCTTTGGAGATGTTACGCACCTTGACACGCAATGCCGCTGGAGCAGAGGCGCCTGGACGGACATGCGTTTGCGGCACAGAGAACTCAAAGCGCAGCTTGGTGCCAGCGCGGTCGACATTGGCGTTAAGCAGCGTAGGCTTGTTGACGGCAAAGAACTCAGACTGTGTGGTTAAGGTGGTTTCGGCCCATGGGCCCCAGCCGCTGGTTAAGGCTTGATAGCGCACAGCAAAGGTGTACTGCGTTGCCGCCTCGAGCTTGCCTTGCGGCATTTGAATAAAGAGCAAGTCAGTGGTGTTACTGGAGCTTGACCACACCACATCACCGCCGTCGACTTTGGTCACCTTCCAGTCGGTAGCAGAGTGCGTGTCACCTGGGATACCGGAGGTGTTAACGAAAGGCGTGCCGAAAATCAGCGGGGCGGCGTACACGCCTAAGGCGTCCTGCTCTACAGAGATCTCAGGAACAGAGATAGGGCTAAAGACACCGGCGGTGGTAAAGAGCACTTCTGTCCATGCGGAGTAGCCATAAGTGGTGCCCTTATAGCGCACAGCGGCTTTGTACTGCGTGCTTTCGGTCAGCTTAGCCTTTGGCACCTGAATGGAGGTACGGTGCGTGGTATCGGCGGTTGATTCCCAGACGGTGGAGCCGTCAGAGACTTTGGTGATCTTCCAGTCGGTGCTTTCGTGGGTGTCACTCTGTCCTGATGGCTGCACACTAAAGGCGCTGGCGTTAAGCGTTGGGCACTCTTGTACAGAGACAGGCGCGCCTGCAACTGTCAGGGTAGGGGCATGCACACCGGCTTCTGAATTTGAGCGAGTATTCGCCCCCTAAAATGGGGCACAAGTGATTACACAATATGAAACACAAACTACCTGTTTACAGTC
>CASEBB010000129.1 GCA_949286015.1 uncultured Succinivibrionaceae bacterium
TTTTAGGCAAAAGCGCAATAACACTGCTTTTATCCATAATAACATGATGTTTAAGCCGTTTGAGACGCTTTTTAGCATCCACTATTTTGGAGAATATGATTAGTTTTAGAGTCTTATTGGGGATTGTCTTCTTATCGATTGGAGCTTTGCAATTTGCTGGCACATGGATGTGTTACACTGAAGTCCTGGAGTGGAATGTCATAGTGAGCGCTATTGCTCTTGTTGTTACCGCGCCTATTCCTGTTATAGGCACTGTTCTGAGCATTATCGGCTGTACTCAGGTGTTGGGTTGGAGCGTTGGCTTTACTATATTTGTGTACGTTGCGTTATATGCAATATATTTTGCTTTAATAGTAGTTAATAGAGCAAAGGGGCCGTACTGGGAATCAAAGGCATACGATGACCCATCGCTAATTGATGATTCATCAAGGTAAAAGCATAGCTGAATGAGCCAATGACGTATTGGTGGCATTTAGGTCAGCTACTCTCGCCAAACAACGACACAAACCGTTACCGCCACATTATTGGCTCTCCCCAGAATCTGTGGGTATAGGCTCATGCCCCAGCCTTAGGTAGTTAGGCTAAGGCCTGTGCTAATCATCAATTAGCCGTCCCATTACCTCCTAAGCGACCCACAAATTCTGGCTCTCCCCATAATCTGTGGGTATAAGCTCAAGCCCCAGCCTTAGGTAGTTAGGCTAAGGCCAGTGCTAATCAGCAATTAGCCGTCCCATTACCTCTTAAATGCCCCACAAATTCTGAGTAGAGCCATGGGCGTTAAGTTAAGCAAAAGCGCTTAAACATCAGCATCAGCGCCACTTAAAGTGGCTTTTAGGCCGGTCGATTGGCATTTTAGCCTTAAAAATTAAGTGGCTTGTAAATGCCTCTCTCCCTAACCCAAGCGAACCACTAACGTAACGCCCATGGAGTAGAGCCCAAATTCTGAGTATAGCCCACATTCTCTGTTGTCATTTTCTACTGCCATAAGCAGCAGAATCGCTACCAGCAACGTCCTAATCTCAGAGTGTTTGTGCTAAGCGCAACGCCACTCTGCTCATATTTGCTCTTCACAGCAACACACCCGCGTATAGTGGCCTACCCTAAAAGATGATTTTGCCCGCCACCTGCAAAGTGCTTTACGCGCCATCCCTTACCCCCGCCTTGCTCCACCCCGCCTCTCAAAGTATTTGCCTTATTTTCGCCCATTGCACTTTCCCTGTGCTAAAATACCATGCCTTTTAGCAGCTTGTGTCTGCAAGCTGTTATGCATCCTGTTCGTTTACTGGGAGCGCATGCTCCTAAACTCACACACTGTTCAGTAACGCTGCATCAGGGTGCCAGATGAGAAAAGATAGGTTTGCAGGGGAGTTCCTGCAGCAAATTCTGTTACTACAGCTTTGACCCTAGCCTCGTCCTGAGGTTTTGACCCTAGCGCGTAACTTGAGCTAAGACGCACGGCGTCACCACGCCTTTGAGATAGCCTCGTGGGTTACCCATTGCCGCTATCGCGCTTAGTCTGACGAATACCTACCTTGAGATTAGAGATCAGTCATAAGTGTAAGACCGCTTAAGGTGCCTTTGGCTACTTCGTGTAAGGAGCCCATAGCTACCTCGTGCGCGGCGGAACTTGACAGGGCTAACCTGGCTTGAGTCCTTAGTTAAGGTCACCCTTAACCGTGAGGAAGCAGAGGAACGCTTGATCTCTAAGCATTTGGTGATGGCAGAGGAACAGTGGAGGCCCAACCCATTTAAGGAAATTACCATGTCTTCTATTTCCATGCGCGATATGCTGCAGGCCGGTGTCCACTTCGGTCACCAAACCCGTTACTGGAACCCTAAGATGAAGCAGTACATCTACGGTGCCCGTAATGGCGTGCACATTATCAACCTCGAGAAGACCGTGCAGTGCTTCGACGACGCCTTAAACTTCTTATCCTCGACCGTTGCTCACAAGGGTAAGATCTTATTCGTCGGCACCAAGCGCGCCGCTGCCGACAAGATCGGCCCAGCTGCTAAGGCTTGCGATCAGTACTACGTCGACCACCGCTGGTTAGGTGGCATGCTCACCAACTGGAAGACCGTCCGTCAGTCCATCAAGCGCTTAAAGGAGCTGGAGATCCAGTCCACCGACGGCACCTTTGACAAGCTCACCAAGAAGGAAGCTTTAATGCGCACCCGCGAGATGGAGAAGTTAAACCGCTCCTTAGGTGGCATTAAGGACATGGGTGGCTTACCAGACGCCTTATTCGTCATCGACGCTGAGGTCGAGCACATCGCCATCAAGGAAGCCAACAACTTAGGCATCGACGTGGTGGCCGTGGTTGATACCAACTCCTCCCCAGATGGCATCCAGTACGTCATCCCAGGCAACGACGACGCTATCCGCGCCATCGACCTGTACTTAAAGGGTGTGGTTGAGGCTATCAATGCCGCCCGCGCTGAGATGTCCCGTGCCGAGGCTGAGCAGCCTATTGAGGGCGAGGACGCTCCTGTCTCTGAGGCCGCTGAGGCTGAGGCTCAAGCCGACGCGCAGTAGTCTTCACGACGCGCACAGAGCTTAAGACCGCCGCATGCCGCACGCCACACGAAGTAGGCTGTAGGCTGTGGTCTGGCTACACCGCTCTTACAAAAAGATAGGTTAACTCCTATCGCCGTTTCGCCCCTAACCTCCGCACCGCGCCCCAAGGACGTGTGATGTGAGCCAGAGGCTGTGGCTTTGCAGGCCAAAGGTAAAAGGCGAAACGGGGCATTAAGCAAAAGGCAGGATTCATCCTGCCTTTTCCGGATTTACTGTAGGAAAAAATAATGGCTAACGTTGACGCCAAGTTAGTTAAAGAGTTACGCGACATCACCGGCGCTGGCTTCATGGACTGCAAGAAGGCCTTAGTGGCCACCGATGGCAACATCGAGGCTGCTATCGAAGAGATGAGAAAGTCCGGTGCTTTAAAGGCTGCTAAGAAGGCTTCGCGTACTGCCGCTGAAGGCATCATCGCCAGCGCCCGTAAGGACAACGTGGCTGTGATGGTCGAAGTGAACTCTGAGACTGATTTCGCCGCGAAGAACGCCGAGTTCGTCGACTTTGCCAACAAGGTCGCTCAGATCGCTTTAGACAACGACATCGCTGACATCGAGGCCTTAAAGGCTGCTAAGTACGATGACAAGCAAACCGTCGCTGAGGCCTTAACCGCTTTAATCGCTAAGATCGGTGAGAACTTAAACGTCCGCCGTATCGTGCGCATGCAGGGCGACAACTTAGGTGTGTACGTCCACTCTAACAAGCACATCGGTGTGATCGTCGCCTTAAAGGGTGCTGATGCCGAGACTGCTAAGAACGTGGCTATGCACGTCTGCGCTTCTAAGCCAGACTTCGTCCACCCAGAGGATGTCTCCGCTGACGTCGTTGAGCACGAGCGTCAAATCCAGATCGAAATCGCTGTGAACTCCGGTAAGCCAAAGGAGATCGCAGAGAAGATGGTTGCTGGCCGTATGAAGAAGTTCACCGGTGAGGTGTCCTTAACTGGTCAGCCATTCGTGATGGATCCAAACGTGACCGTGGGCGAAATGTTAAAGTCCAAGGGTGCTGACGCTGAGGCCTTTGTGCGCTTAGAGGTGGGCGAGGGCATCGAGAAGAAGGCTGACGACTTCGCTGCTGAGGTGCAGGCTCAGATCGCCGCTGCTAAGAAGTAAGAGGGCATGAGCATGACTTCGTCTTCTAAATCTGCACGTCGTATTCTGCTCAAGCTCTCTGGTGAGGCTTTAGGTGGTGAGACCCAATTTGGTATCGAGCCTGAAATCTTAAAGGAGATGGCCGCCAATGTGATCGCTATCAAAAACCAAGGCGTCCAAGTGGCATTGGTGATTGGTGGTGGTAACATTTTCCGTGGCGCCGCGCTGCAACAGGCGGGCATGGATCGCACGATCGGTGATCAAATGGGAATGCTGGCTACCGTGATTAACGGTCTGGCCATGCGCGATGAGCTCTTACGTCAAGGTTGCCCTTGCGTCTTGATGTCGGCTTATGGCATTCCTTCTATCACCACGCAATATGCTGCGCAGCAGGGACGTGAAGTTTTAGAGCAAGGCTCAGTGTTAATTGTCGCCGGTGGTACAGGGTCACCGTTTTTTACCACCGACACCGCAGCTGTCTTAAGAGCTGTAGAATTGCACTGTGACGAAGTTTTAAAAGGCACCAAGGTGGATGGTGTGTACAGCGCAGATCCAATGAAGGATCCGCAAGCGACGCTGTACAAGCACCTCACTTACCAAGAGGTGATCACCAAGGAACTTAAGGTGATGGACTTAACGGCTTTTGCCTTATCGCGTGACCATCACATGAAGATCCGTGTGTTCTCGATGGTAAAAGAAGGTGCCTTACTCACAGCCGCTACCGGAGGTGATGAGGGAACCCTCATTGCCGATTAAGGAGAATAGATATGGTTAATGACGTTAAAGACGATGCCCAAACGCGCATGAAAAAGGCCGTGGACTCGTTAGGCAGCCGCTTAAATAAGATCCGTACTGGACGTGCTCAGCCAGGGCTGTTAGATGGCATTATGGTTGACTACTACGGCTCGCCAACGCCATTACGCCAAGTGGCACAGGTTAATGTCGAGGATGCCCGCACCTTAAAGCTGGTGGTGTTTGACCGCAATGCGATTAAGGCGGTGGAGAAGGCTATCCAGAAGTCGGAGCTGGGTTTAAACCCAGTGGTGGCTGGTGTCGACATTCGTGTGCCGCTGCCTCCTTTAACTGAAGATCGTCGTAAGGATCTGGTGAAGATCGTGCGCGGTGAGGTGGAGCAAGCTCGTGTCGAGATTCGCAACATCCGCCGTGACGCTAACCAGGCCATCAAGAATCTGCAAAAGGATAAGGAAATCTCCGAGGACGAGCAGAAGAAGGCTGAGGAGCAGATCCAGAAGCTGACTGACGGTGCCATTAAGCAGTGTGAGGAAATCTTAGCTGCTAAAGAAAAGGAACTGATGGAAGTCTAATTCGTCCTTTCCTTTTGTCATGAGAGGCCCTGCACTGCTTTTGCAGTGTGGGGCCTTTTTGATTTTGGCGCTGTGCCGTACAATAAACGTTACATGCGCTAGCCTGAAGTGACGTCATCGCAGAGAGTATCCCAAACAGCAAATCTCCAAGGAGGTTACTGCCTACAAGCAGGTGTTTTACCCTGAGAGTAGGAGTTTGCTGCGGTGCTACTCTAAAGATAAGGAGCCGTGAGGCGCTTTTAGGTTACCTCCTCACTGCATCGGAGCAGCACCTCAAGTGGTGCAGTAGTCACAGAGGCTGCTAGCAATCCACCACAGTGGATGCTACTCCCAATAGCGCTGTGTTGGGTTGAACCTTAAGAGTAGCGTGGTATGGCGTAGCGTACCGTGATGTTAGCTGCCAGACTCTACTCTGCAGCACTATGCAGCCGTATGCGCGCCACGGTAAAGGAACGACTGACTCAATAGATGACGGAGTTTAAGGCCAGTGAGTGGGTGTCCAGCCTAAGATAGGTTCAGGCTTGCCTGCACCATTCATCTTGAGGTGTGGCAAGTACAGCACTCAACCTTGTAGCCCTCACCTATTAGCTCACTCCTGCCAAAGCTACTGCGTACCCACCCCCAAGAACAGGCTTAGTGCCGTTTTCACGCCCCTCACGCTTGTGCCGCTATCTACTATACTGGGGAGCCATATGTACACGAGAGCACCTGCCACCTTAAGTGACAAGCCAGCTGACGCCAGTGCAATACAGGCGGTGGTTCCACGTCATGTAGCCATTATTATGGACGGCAATGGCCGCTGGGCCAAAAAGCGGGGCATGATGCGTCTGATGGGACATCGCCAAGGCGCAAAAGCGGTAACGCGTACTGTTGAGGCAGCAGCGCGCATGGGCGTGAAGACCCTGACGCTCTTTGCCTTTTCCTCAGAGAATTGGAAACGGCCAGCGGACGAAGTGGCCGGTCTCATGGATCTCTTTGCCAAGGTGCTGCAAAGTGAGCGTGATAACTTGCACCGCAATCAGATTAAGGTGCGCTTTGTAGGCGACCTCCAGCGCTTCTCCACCAAGCTGGTGACGGCTATTGACGAGATGGAGGAGCTGACGCGGGACAACCGCGCCATGCAGCTTAATATCGCCATAAACTATGGCGGGCGCTGGGATATATGCCACGCGGCACGGGCGCTAGCGCTGCAGGTGCAGGCAGGGGAGATTAAGCCTGAGGACATCACCGAAGAGAGCTTGCAGTCGCAGCTGGCGGTCGTTGAGGACGTGGATTTGTTGATTCGCACCGGTGGGGAGCAGCGGATTAGCAATTTCCTGCTCTATCAGTGCGCGTATAGCGAGTTCTTCGTTACGGACAAGCTCTGGCCTGACTTTGATGGCGCGGCCTTACAGGAGGCGTGCGCTTACTTTGCCCAGCGGGAGCGGCGCTTTGGTATGACCTCTGAGCAGGTGCAGGCTCTGGCGACGCAGAGCAAGTAGCCTGAGAGGGAGAGCGTTTTTCCCTTTGTTCCTTCAGAGTTGCTCAGCAAGCGTCGCTAGCGCGACCTACCTCTAAGGTAGGATGGCTACTGGCAAGTAGCTGTGCTCACACATGGGTAAAACCCCTGACCATGCGCGCACAGCACATCCCACAGGAGATAAGTGCTTCTCATTAGGTGTTTTACCCTGAGAGTAGGTCTTTACTGTTAATTTGCGGCGGCGCTACTCTCAAGATAAGGCGCCGTTAGACGCATTGAGGTTACCACCCACCAGACACACCAGCAGGTCGTGCCCGCGCCATTTCCCTGCCAGACAAGCCCCCAGCAGGCCATTGCCTTTTAGAGGCCTAAGGCCCTCACCCCTGTTACTTTTCCTCATCACGTCTCACATACTTCTACTTTAGGCCTTGACGCCCCCGCCTTTTCCCTTAAGATTTATTACGCACTTGCGGTGGTACCGTGCATGCCACCCACTGTAATAATCTGTTATGAGGAAGCCTCTATGGGCGTGAGAATAGCCACCGGTATCGTGCTGATTGCCCTCGTGGTCGCATGGCTCTTTTTTGCTGATTTTGCCATCTTTACCATGGGTGCCCTATTCATGTACATGGTGGGCGCCTACGAAATGGGCCCCCTCCTCAAATTCAAAAGCCGTATTCCCTTTGTCGTTATCGCGGCCATAGCCGCCACGGCCATGTTCGCTATTGCCCCACCTGGCGCTTATATCGAAGACGGCGTCCCTTACTACATACGCTACTTTGTAGCCATTGCCCTGCCTTTTTGGTGCGTAGCCGTAGTACTCGTCAAGCAATACCCTCATATGACCAAGTGGCACGATAATGTCGTTGTAAACTGCATTGTCGCGCTGCTGATGCTCCTGCCTTTCTTGCAGGGACTCTTAATCCTGCGCTCTACCAGCTTCGCCACCGATCCTCACATCGGTGCCTTCCTTGTTATCTCCGTAATGGCCTTAGTTTGGGCCGCTGACTCTGGTGCCTACTTTACTGGTCGCGCGGTGGGTAAAACCCCACTCATGCCTGAGGTGAGCCCAAAAAAGACCAGAGAGGGCCTCTATGGCGGTATTGTGTTCGCCATTGTCGTCATGTACCTAGCCAAGCACTTTAACTACTTCTCTGTCTATGGTGAAGACGAGCTGGCATGGCTGGTCGCTGCTTTTGGTGCGGTGATCTTCTCCGTCTTTGGTGACTTAATGGAGAGCGTCTTAAAGCGCTTAGCCGGTATTAAGGACTCGGGTAAGATCTTCCCAGGTCACGGCGGTATGCTCGATCGTATCGATTCGCAGCTCGCGGCTATCCCGACCTTCTTAAGCCTCTATTGGCTTGTCAGCGGAGAACTGTTCCATGTCGCCTCATGATTCCCAATTAGATCAGCTCCGCCAGCGCTTAAAAGACATCGTCGCGCAGCAAAACCAAGCAGCGGCCAATAACAGCGTGCGCAGTAGCACTTCACGGGCGCAAGCCGCCGCTTATGGCGCTACTGGCGTGAAAAGCGGCACCACTACCAACAATAACAACAATACTGGCTCCAGTAAGCACGCACTAGGTGAGCGCAGTGCCGCCAGAGTAGCTGACACTAAAGATGGTGCGCACACCACACAAGGTAATGGTGCAGCGCGACGTAACACTAACCGCGCATCGGGAATGGGGCAGAGCGCCGCAGGTGGCGGCCGTGGCATGGGCTACGGTCGCGGTGGCCAGCGTGGCCTCGGCAGTGGCATCGGCGCTGGCTTGAGCCAAAACCACGGGCGGGGTGGTCAGGGACAGCGTAGCGCGACTGCCACCGGAGGCGATGACCTCGGCTTAAAGCTCTTTGAGACTATTGTCGGCCTCGCTCAAGACGGTATGGAGCGGGCCGCGCGCTCTTTTGCCAGTAGTCTCTTTTCCACAGGGGAGCAGGGCGGTGCTACGCAGCAACAGCAGCACGCCGCCGCGCACCAGCATAGCCACCACGATCACCATGGTGACCATAATGGTGGCCATAATGGCCTTTTTGGAGCGCAACCTGACAGCCACGTCGATGGCATGACCGGCGCTTCCGCCCGCGCCAGAGGCACGCCTCAGCGCCGTAACGCACCTGGCACAGGCCACGCTCCAGCCTCTCATGGTAGCTTAGCTTCATCTCTTGAGGAGTGGGCTGATAACTTTGGGCCGGACTCTGCCACCATTGAAGACCCGATCATGGCCATTGGCAAACAAGAGATGGGGCAATTGCGGCATGATCTGGTACAGGGCTTATACGAGGGCTTAGTGCCAGCCGAGCTGCGCTCGCGCATTGCGCAGGACTGGCATATTGGTACTGACCCGTTTGCGAGGAGAGAGCAAGGCGCGTCACAGGGCGCAGGGCGTGGCGCAGGCGCAGGCTATGGCCGTGGCCAAGGCCGTGGTCAGGGCCAAGGAAATGGCTCCCATCATGGTGCCCGTAGTGTTCGTACCGTTGAGCCTTTTAACCTCAATCCCGCTGCCTTAAAGCAAGGTGAGGAAGCTGGCTTCGCCGCGATGCGGGCGCTGCAGCAAGCACAGATGCCAACGCCACAGCCGGTTCCCCCATTACAGCAGACAGAGAGTGAAGCAGAGGCAAAGTCAGACGCCGCGTCACGCCCAGCTGCTAATACTGCTACCACAGGAGCAGAGCAGGCTAGCACTTTAGAGGGCTCCTCTGCTGTAGCCTCAACCAGCGCTCCTGCAACCGAGCCGCAAATGTCAGCAACCACTGCCGTGTTGGCTGTAGCTGAGGCTACGGCTAAAGCAGTGACGGCACAGGCTACGGCAGCTACAGCGGCAGCAGGTGCCACGGCGCCAGCAGAATCTGTTAATACTAATGCTGAGGCGGCGCAGGCGCAGCAAGAGGCTCTGGAGGTGGCAGCAGCGATTAGCCGTGACTTTACACAGACGTCAGATGTGCACATGTCCTTAGAGGAGCGCGCCTCGCTCATCAAAGACTTACGCACTACGGAGATCATGGCCGATTTAGCTGCTGAGCAGGCTATGGCGCAAGAATCTGCTGCGCAGCAGGCACAAGCTATTGCCTCTGACATTCAGCAGGTAAAGAGTCAAGCTGATATCCAGCTCGATCCAGAGCAGCACGAAGCCCTGCGGGCAATGGCGGCTTTTGATGGCCTTGGGGCAGAGGTGAGTGGGCTGGGAGCGGAGGGCAGTGCTTTGCGCTCTTCTCTTGAGGCCAGTAAGTCTAATGCAGCTCTAAACAGCACTACTACTACTACTACAGAAAGCTCCACTACTGCAGCGCCAGCAACAGCGATCCCAGCTGCAGATACGGCTAACAGTGCGGAGCAGACAGCAGAGACCGATAACAGCGAGCTCGAGGTCTTTGCGCGTACTGGTATCGATCATGGTCACACCCATCCATGGGAGCAGGGGCCACTGCACTGGTGGCATGAGCATGCTGCTGCTATTAGACACCAGCACGAGCAAGTGTTTGCGGAGATCGTACCGCAGCTTATTGAGCAGCTGGAAAGTGAGCTTAAGCTCTTACCTCTTGAGCATTTAAGTGCTGCGGATGTGCACGCTTACTTAGAGAGCTTGCCTGCGGATGAGGATATTGAGAGCCTCGGACACAATGTTTTTGGGCAGCAGATGCTCAAAGCGCTAACGCAGAGTATGCGCGAGCACTTACAGGCTTTATTGCCAGAAGCAGAGAGGGCGGCAGTTAAGACAGCCTCAGCAGAGACAGCCACAGCCCCAGCGGCTGCTACTGACAGTGGGACAGCTGCTAACGCTGCGGACACAACGCAGCAGAAGGCTACTACTACTACTACTACTACTACTACCACAGCTGCTACTTCTACTGCGACGGCGGCACGTGCTAATGCGGCACCTACAGTAGAGACTACTGCAAGTGAGCCTGATGCTGCACAAATAGCGATGCGTGAGGATATGGTGCAAGGTGATTTCGGCCCACAACGGGTAACGCTCTTAGGAGCAACCGGCTCTATTGGTGACTCTACCTGTGAGGTGATGCGCCAGCATCCTGAGCTCTACGTGATGCATGCGCTGGCTGCTAATAGCAACGTTGAAAAGATGTTGCGTCTCATTGCGGAGTTTAAGCCAGCGCGTGTGGCGCTGCGCAATGAGCAAGCCGCTGCTACCTTAAAAGAGCGCTTAGCCGACGATCCAGCCTTACGGGCGCTACGGGTCGAGGTCTTAGCTGGCGATGCAGGTGTAGTCGAGGTCGCTGGTGATGGCGCCGCCGAAATTGTGGTGGATGCCATTGTTGGTGCGGCAGGTTTAGCCCCTGTGCTGGCTGCTCTCAAAACGGGCTGTCGTGTGTGCCTCGCGAACAAAGAGTCACTGGTGATGACCGGTCAGCTCTTTTTTGATGTGGCACGGCAGTTTAACAGCACCGTTGTCCCTGTAGACAGTGAGCACTCAGCTATCTTCCAGTGCTTACCACCACAGGAGCAAAGACGCTTAGGTGCGTGTGACCTCAAAGCGGTTGGTGTGCACGAGATCCTGCTGACGGGCTCAGGGGGGCCATTTAGAGACTGTGCGCTCAGCGAGCTCCAGAACGTTACCCCACAGATGGCGATTAACCATCCTGTGTGGTCGATGGGGCCAAAGATCTCGGTAGACTCCGCTACCATGATGAACAAGGCCCTAGAGTTTATTGAGGCGCGCTATCTTTTTAACGCTGCCCCTGAGCAGGTGCGCGTGGTGATTCACCCACAATCGGTGATTCACTCCATGGTGTCTTATGTTGACGGTGCGGTCTTAGCGCAATTAGGCATGCCTGATATGAAGACGCCGATTGCGCA
The DNA here is from genome assembly GCA_949286015.1 of uncultured Succinivibrionaceae bacterium. GTDB lineage: Bacteria > Pseudomonadota > Gammaproteobacteria > Enterobacterales > Succinivibrionaceae > Anaerobiospirillum. The sequence goes on from CASEBB010000129.1 coordinate 11,264, forward strand.
TGCTCTTGCCTATCCACACCGCATCAGTGCCCCTGTGGCGCCACTCGACTTTACCAAGATCAGTGCACTGACTTTTAAGGAGCCAGATAAGGAGCGCTATCCATGCCTGTTTATGGGCATTGAGGCCAGTAAGCAGGGACAGGCGAGCACTACGGCCTTAAATGCGGCTAATGAGGTCGCGGTAGCAGCTTTCTTACATGGGGAGCTCAGCTTTTTAGGCATCGCAGAGGTGGTAGAAGAGGTGCTGAGCAAGCTCAGCGCAACCACGGCTTACTCCTTAGAGGAGATCATGGCGGTGGATGCGGAGGCACGCAGCATTGCCAAGGCCGTGATTCAGCAGCGTGCGCAATAGCTGAACACAAGTGGATAGCACTACGCACAGAAAGGGGCGCTTGCAGGGATAAGGGCAACGGCTCTTATCTGGAGGTAAGGCTCTTTGAAGGAGAGCGTTTTCCTCTTGTGTGAGCACAGCTAATTGCCTTTAACCTACCTCAAGATACGTCGCGTTAGCGACGCTCGATGCTCCAGATCAGGTTTCTGCATCAAGGAGCTTAAGCCCACCTCAAAGGCCGATTTTAAACCCATAACATAGGGGGAAATACTATGAACTACCGCAGACTTCCGTCTGCGGTTTCACAGTGCTAACTCTGCTTTTACACAGTGTTAACACTGCTTTTTTCTAGTGGCGAGCCGCTATCTG
>CASEBB010000130.1 GCA_949286015.1 uncultured Succinivibrionaceae bacterium
GAGGATGTGTGTACGCTGTGCTTGGCTAAAGCCCCAAAACTAACTGTCGGCTAACCCCACTCTTACGAATGGGGCATGCGCCGACAACTCTAGGTCAAAAGCGACCACGCGGCAGCGCCGCATAAAGTCCTTTAAGCCCTGATCGTGGCGCAAGGAGCAATCATCTTTACTGTTGTTTGCCGTCATCACGGTGCTCCGCTTGTCATTAGTCGAGGTACTGCAAGAGGTCGGTAACCTTTGGCAGGATAAACTCCGTTTGCGCATCCTCTAAATCGTAGTAATCACAGACACCGGTAAGCACACCCAGCTGATGACAGACGGCGCGCTGAAACATGGTGATATCGAGCAGCGCATCCCCCACACCTAAGACCTTATCCATTGGTACTTGGGCCTTAGCAGCGAGGTAATGCATCATGGCTGGGCTGGGCTTTGATTCACTGCTATCTCCTGTGCACACCCACGAAATGAGCGGCCGCATCTCAGGAACATCATTGAAAAAGCGCTCCATACCCACTTGCGACTTGCCAGAGGCAATAGCCAGAGTGTAACCACGCGCCTTGAGCTGTTGCAGGGCATCTACTACGCCCGCAAACAAAATGGTACCGTGGATGTCCTTGCTTACGGTGTAGGTATCACGATAGAGCTGCGTCACCTCAGCAGCTAAGCGCTCATCGTTAGGATCTGGCAGCAGCTGTTGCACGCCAATACGCAGGCTTAAGCCAATGGTTTTCTTAATGGCATCAGGCTCAGGGATAGGCAGATTGGCGTGAGCAAAAGTACGCTGAAAGCACAGGATGATCTGGCCAATGCTATCGGTGATGGTGCCATCGACGTCAAATACCAGCATTTGGCACTGCGCTAAGCACTCTTTTAAGCCGTTATCTGCTCTCATCTTGCCTCCGAGCTGCTTCAAGCAAAAGTTTGTTTCTCTGGGAAACGCCACAACCTCTGGTCTATGTCTGGACTATGGGCTCACAACCATCTGTACTACCACTACCCAGCTGCGGTAGCTTTGCCAGCAGTCTCCACACCCTTGGGATAAGACTCTGCTGTACCGCTTAGTGGCAGCTATCCCCAGCTTGTAGGGAGTGGCGTCAGGAAGTGTCGTCAGAGATTGGCGTCATCGACACTCTTAGAGGAAGGACGTGCCCAAGCGCGCTGCTTACCGTCACTTCCTGCAGGCACTCTCTGGCTGTCAGCTTCATTCTGACACCAGCTTAGTCCTGACGATGACGCTCCCGCATCACCTCAAGGATCTGCGCCAGCTCCGCTGGCAGGGGGGCTTCCACCTTTTGTACCCGTCCAGTGGCTGGATCGACAAAGCTAATGCGCGCCGCATGCAGGAACATACGGTGTAAGCCTAAGCTCTTTAAGAGCGCATTAAAGGCCTTATCACCATACTTGTCATCACCACCGACTGGGTGCTTGACGTAAGCACAGTGCACACGAATTTGGTGAGTACGGCCGGTGTGTGGCATCGCTGCCATTAAGGTCGCCTCATCCCCAAAGCTCTCCACAATGTCAAAGCCAGTGGACGATGGCGCGCCCTCCTTAAAGTTCACCTCCACCATACGTTCCCCCGAGCGCAGCTCATTGCGAATCAGCGGCGCATTGATGAGGTTGAGCTTGCGATCCCACTTGCTAGGCACCAAGGTCAAATAGCGCTTTTTCACCACGCGATTACGAAATTGCTCGTGCAAGTTGCGCAGCGCCGAGCGACGCTTACTCACAATGAGCGCACCAGAGGTCTCGCGATCTAAGCGGTGTGCCAGCTCCAAAAAGCGCTCTTGCGGATACAGCGCCCGTAAAGCCTCAATCAGACCAAACTCAATGCCCGAGCCACCATGTGCCGCTAAGCCCGCAGGCTTATCCACCACCAAGAGCAGCTCATTTTCAAACAGGATGCGCTGCTTTAAATCCTGCACTAAATGCAGGTTAGATGACGGAATCGTTACCGGCCCTGTACTCACCTTGACAGGGGGAATGCGAATCTCATCACCGACTTGCAGCTTATAGGATGGAGAAACACGGCCTTTGTTGACGCGCACCTCACCGCGCCGCAGAATGCGGTAAATCATGCTGCGCGGCACGCCCTTGAGGACACGTGCTAAGTAGTTATCGAGGCGCTGGCCCGCATCATCCTCACAGGCTGTCTGATATTGCACCTTAAGCTGCTGTTGTGATTGTTGCGTCTGAGCCATATCCTCTGGCGCCATAGTCCCCGTCCTCTTAGTGTGTCCTGTAAGCTACCTCTTTGCACTTGTGTCTCCACAGCAAAGAGCAGCTTAGCGTGATTAGCCCTCTGGCTTTAACCTCTGTGCGCAGAGCACAGCTGCTAGGTAACGACTGACTTAAGAGCTGACGGACTTTAGGGTAAGCATGCTGCACCATCTCAAGCTAGGATTAGACTCACCTGCACCATTCATCTTAAGATGTGTAACCTGCCCCTACGCCCCATCTGCTATCACTTATGAGATCACTCATTCCTAGGCTCTGTGATAGCATGGATGACCTGAGAAGAGCTGAGCTGAGCTGAAGCTATTTTGCAGGGCCCCAAACCACCACGAGGGAACTCACATTCTAGCTGAAAAAGGGCGTTTACGCCGGATTTCGCGCACGAAGATGCGTTTGTCGCCCTGAGCCGCTGCATGCCCCAAGCCCCGCAAGGCATGGTATGTGTGCTGCCCTTAGTGCTACCACGTGCCATGCTCTGCTGCTCTCACTTTTCCTGCCCCCTACCTACTTGCTACAGGAGCCAACCATGTTAGGAAAAGCCCCAATTACGCCAGATCTGCCTGAAAACCCAGAGGTACTCGTCACTGAGGTGATCGGCACCGCCGTCATGTGCATGCTCTGTGATGTCTATAAGCAGCCAACATGGGATGCCGTGTACAAGGACGCTACTGAGCTTTCCCAGCTCAAGGATATCTTTGCCTACGAAAACGGCATTCCTTGCGCCAAGGTCATGAACTACTTCTTTGCCAGTCTGCCACCAAAGAAGATCCTCCCCATCTTGCGTCCTTTTGCCAAATGGTTTTGCCAGTCCTCGTACTACGAGCGCCAGCTCTATGTGCCTAACGAGTACCTCATGGCAAAAATGCGCGCCAAATACGCAGGCGAGCACGACAGCCTGCACCTTTTTAAGGTCTGCACCTACTTCGGTGGCCTCATCTTCTCCCTGCCACAGCAGCAACCAGATAACGAACCAGTGAGCCTTGCCAACGTAGTCGCTCTCAGCAATTGCTTTGATCTCAAGGAAGTCGCGCTCAAGCTGGCGGTACCAGAGGGCACTGATCTTACGGCGATTCAGGAAACGATCGAGCAAAACCAGATTCAGGTGGAGTTCCAAGACACGGGTGATAACCTCTGCCTCTTATTAGCCGCCCTGACCTCAAAAGCCCTCTCTGGTAGCCGTAACCTCCCTGAGTTATACAAGCGCTGTATGACCACGCTCAATCGCATTGATATGGGCCATGCTTTTAGTGCGCGCAATGGGTGCCCACCAGAGGTAAAGGCCAATGCTGTGCGCAATTTCAGCGGCTCCCTCATGGATCTGTTTGATGTGATTGGCGACTCCAAACGCTAAGCGCACGTGACCTCAGCTTGAGCTTAGGCATGAGTGCTCGCATAACTGACGGATGCAGAATTGAGTGCTGGCAATAACCTACACCTCGAGATGAATGGAGCATGTGAGTCTAATCCTATCTTGAGCCGGTGCTCCATGTTTACCCTAAAGGCCGTCATCTCTTAACAAGTCGTTCCCTCCTCACTACACAGCTTCCTGCCCATACCCGCGAACCTAAAAGTGGCCACACCACTTCAAGCGTCATCACCGCTGCCCTTAAGGGAATTGCCCACCAACAGCAGCATCAAGCCATGGTGAACTTAAGGTAGCGGGTATGCTACCTGCCCCCATCCCACCACGTCACACCAATCTCTGCTCTGAGATGCGTTGCTGTGAGCTGACGTGCCTACCCGCCCTTTTTTCTTGCGCGCATGCGCCCTCATTGCGGCCAGAGTACCCTTTGAGGGATAATATCACCTAACTGTGACAGGGGGTCTGATACTCGATCCCTACGTCACACGGTGGCGACTTCGGCCCTTGCGGCCACCTCCATGACCTGAGAACTACCGGCCTTGCTGCCAACAGCACTGTTGCGCACTGAAGCCTCATCGAGGCCATGCCGTAAAGCTTGCTCAGGCCTTACAGAGGCATAAGTCGACACGGCTGCAGTACTAAGCCCCTCTTCTCAGAAGATACAGGCGCGCGCGGTACTGTTTTTACTTTTACTGTGAGCTACTTTGTAGGGTGGGTCGCGGCTTAGCTTTGCTGCAGGCCTTACCCCGTGCAAGGATGCTTGCTTTTCAATCTTGTACCCCGACAAAACACGCCTAGGAAAGAGTGAGCTAATAAGTGACGGACGTATTGGTGCGTAGTTGCAACGTCCCACCTCGAGATAAAAGGCGTAAGCGAGCCTGAGCCTATCTTGAGATGGTCATGCATGCGTGCCCTAAATTCCGTCATTTATTAAGTCAGTCGTTCCCAGCACGCTGACGGCTCTGACCTCTGGTCACGGCTCTGTGTGTCACGCCTTTTGCCGGAAGCGCCTCTGTGGCTAAGTCACGTCCAGCACTACTTCTAGTTCAGTTCTAGAGCGCAAGCTGCGACTGCGCCACAAGCCAGAGAGGTTTACTTTTAGCTCATGATAATTGGCGCAGTAACAGCGCGGTTCTGACCACAGCGCTTTGCCCTAACTCCCCTAGCGTGGCTCTGGCTGCATGCTTGATTGCTGCTCAGTTGTTGTTTCTCAGGGTTGAGCCCTGCACAGCTTGATGCTGTGTCGCATGAGGTTTTCGTTTCTCTACTTTGCTGTTGGTGCAAACCACCACGTAAATTTGCTTGCTTCCACCTCTCGCCTCTGCCTACCGCGCGCCTCTAGTCTTTAAGAGCGCAGCGCCTAAGGTAGGTGGCTTAAACCGAGGCTTACAGGCAGGAGGCAAGATAAAACTTACACCAAGATCAGCTTTGGTCTTAACCACAGGCAGCCAGCTTGGCAGTACGACCGTAGTACTCAGAAAGAAGTGAGGCCATTTCACGACCGGCAGTGACCGCCTTTGAGCGTTTAACGCGGCGGCAGGTGCTGTCCTCTGAAACAGCAAGGGGCGCTAAATGTGCCCACGCTGCAGAGACAAAAGATGGCCTGAAGCCTAGCCTATAAACAAAGAGGCGCACTTTTCCTGAGCACTTACCACATGGTTTGGCGTGGGCTTTTAGCCCCTCCTGTCAAGTAATGGCCTAAGACCCAGTGAGAGCATTGCCTTTAAGCCTCTGCTCTCGCGCCATGCTCTGGGGTTAGCCCCCACAGACTACATGGGACTCAACACCGCACAAGCTTGCTTGCGCGGAATTGAGACCGACCTTGCTTGAGGTAGGAACTACCTCTGTAAAAGGTTTGCAGTAGTTATGGGAGCAGCCAACTCCGGTGCAGGTTAAGCCCAAACGTCAACAACAGCGCGCTTTTACTTACCACCGGTCGGCCCTTAAGCGGCAACCACGAAAGAGACTACCTGTCCCCTTTTACGGGGTAGCCCCACCATACAGGGCAGAAATAGCAGGAACAGCTCTTTCCCCGCCTTAAGTCGCGCCCCGTGCTGAGAAAAAGCGCCACCACCAGAGCAGTGACTCCAGCCAAAGCAAATGCTGCGGCTGCGCTAGAGGCTTTGAGCCGGTGTTAGCCGTGAGGCCTGCACGCTCTGTGATGTTGTTGACGAGCCCATTACCGCTGCGATCTTGCCTTGCTCACCGCTAGCGCTAGCGCCATGCGGCCCCGTGCCGTAAGTGCGCCCGTCTCTAGAGCCTAGCCTCTCGCAGAGAGCCGCTAGAGCGCCGTGAGCGCCCTATCACCACAGCAGAAACGTCCTGTGCACTTTGTTACCTCACGCTTTGGGGTAGAGCTTTTCCTCCCCCAATCGTGCCTCCAGTAAAAAGCACCACCTCATTAGTGGGCGCCACTGTGGTAACCCTGCTCACCTTGTGATCAGCCCTAGCTAAAAGCGGTACCAGATTGTCGCCTAGGAATCTTTTCTCGTGAAAAGAATGCTGATTAACGCCACGCAAGAAGAAGAAGTGCGTGTCGCTCTCGTCGATGGTAATAAACTCTACGACCTCGACATTGAATCTCCACAGCATGCCAACAAAAAGGCCAATATCTACAAGGGTGTTATCACCCGCATTGAGCCTAGCTTAGAGGCTGCCTTTGTGGACTATGGTGCTGAGCGCCATGGTTTCCTCCCCCTTAAAGAAATCGCCCGCGAATACTACCCAGAGGGCACCAACTTTAGCGATCACGCCGCCTTGCGCTCCGCCTTAAAAGAAGGCCAAGAAGTGATCGTGCAAATTGAAAAGGAAGAGCGTGGACAAAAAGGCGCTGCCTTAACCACTTATATCTCCCTTGCCGGTTCCTACCTCGTCCTCATGCCTAATAACCCACGTGCCGGTGGTATCTCCCGCCGTATCGAGGGTGAAGAGCGTGCCGAAATCCGTGCCGCCTTAGAGGGTATCACCATCCCTCAGGGTATGGGTGTGATTATCCGCACCGCCGGTGTCGGCAAGAGCTCTGAAGAGCTCTCGTGGGACTTATCTATCCTCACCAAACTTTGGGAAATGATCAAAAACGCCGCCAACTCCAAAAAGGCGCCGTTCCTCATCCACCAAGAGTCCAGCATCGCAATTCGCGCGATCCGCGACTACCTGCGTCCTGATATCGGTGAAATTCTGGTCGATAGCAAAGAAGTCTACGACCACATCATGCACCACATCCGCTTAGTACGCCCAGAGTTTACCGACCGCGTCCACCTCTATCGTGGTGACATCCCCCTCTTCTCCAAGTACCAAATCGAGAGCCAGATTGAGTCTGCTTACTTACGTGAGGTACGCCTGCCATCAGGTGGCGCCATCGTCATCGACCCTACTGAGGCCTTAACCTCGATCGATGTGAACTCGGCCAAAGCCACCCGTGGTGGTGACATCGAAGAGACCGCTTTACAGACCAACATCGAAGCGGCCGAAGAAATCGCCCGTCAGCTGCGCTTACGTGACGTCGGCGGCTTAATCGTCATCGACTTCATTGACATGACGCCAATGAAGAATCAACGTGAGATTGAGTCCCGCATCCGTGAGGCCTGCCGTCAAGACCGCGCCCGTATCCAATTCTCCAAGATCTCCCGCTTTGGCCTCTTAGAGATGTCGCGTCAGCGTCTGCGCCCATCTTTAGAGGAGTCGAGCAGCCACGTCTGCCCAATGTGCCAAGGTCAGGGTACCATCCGTGATACGGCCTCTTTAGCTCTCTCGATTATGCGCTTAGTCGAGGAAGAGTCGCACAAAGAACACACCGGTGATGTACTGGCCTTTGCGCCAGTAGAAATTGCGACATTCATCCTCAACAACAAGCGTCACCAGTTAGAAAAGATCGAAAAGACCACCGGCATTAAGGTCACGGTGATCCCAGATCAGCACATGATGGCTCCAAATTATGAGGTGCACCGTGTGTTAAACAGCGCCTCGTCGCTGCCATTGGATGTTTCTAAGGGTGACCCATCCGACCTCTTACGTGAGCGTGCGGCCAAAGCCCGTGCCGAGCTGCAAGAGAACATGCTGCGCCGTGAGTTTGCCACCAAGAAGCAAAAGGGTGGTAACCACGACAAGCCAATGGTCTACACCGAAGACATCACCTTAAACACCCCAGCCCCTGCTCCAAGCAGCGCCGCTGCGACCTCTACCGAGGCTCCAGCTGCTGCCGCCAGCACTACTACCCAGACTACTGCCCAGCAACCAGAGCACACCACTGGCGTGGGTGAGCAAAACGATGGGGTCATTTCCAAGCTCTTTTCCTTCATTGGCGGGATCTTTAAGGGCAACACCGACAGTGACCAGCCTCAGGTGGTCTTAACTAACCCTAGTGAAGAGGCTACTGCCACCGCCCCAACCAACGCGGCTAATGACATGAACAAGAGCGCTGATGGCGATAACCGTCGCAACAACCGTCGTAATGGCAACCGTGCGGAGCGTGGTGAGCGCGCGGAGCGTGGTGGTGAGCGTGGTGAGCGTGGCGAGCGCCGCAATCGCAACAACGACCGCTATGGCCGTGGTGAGCGTCCTGAGCGTGGCGAGCGCCCTGAGCGCGGTGACCGCACCGAGCGTGGGGAGCGTACTGAGCGTCGCAGCCGTCAAGGTGAGCGTCCTGAGCGCGGTGAGCGCCGTGATCGTCGCGAGCGTCGTGACGAGCGCGTTTACGACAATGGCACGCGTGCGGTGAGCGCTGAGGAGATCTTGGAGCGCAACCACGAGAACATCGAGCGCATCTTAGACACCAATGCCGCTGTTGAGAGCACCGAAATGGTGGAGACGGCTAACGTCTACATGCAGGCGCAAAACGATGAGGCCCGTGCCGCAAAGAACAGCGATGACGCTGAGCGTGGTGAGCGTGCCGAGCGTGGCGAGAAGCGCGCGCGTCGTGAGCGCGGTGAGCGTGGTGGCGAGCGTGCTGAGCGCAATGCCGCCAGCCGCAGCGAGAAGAGCCGTGGTGACCGCCGCCGTCGCAGCAAGGACAAGGCAAAGACTGGTCTGCGTCCACAGACTGTGGGTATGAACGATGGTGCTGTCTTTGATTACACCACCGTGCGTGCGGTGCCACTGTTTGACTTTGCTGAAGAGCGCTTTACCTCTGCACCAATGGGTCAAGGCCCATTAGAGGACTTAAACTTCTCTCAAGACCATGCGGCCCGTGATATCTTTGCCGGTGTGGAGTTTATCAAGGCTGATAGCCAAGGTGGCTTTGAGGAAGCGGAAGTCTGCGCTGAGGTTGATGACATCTCGACGCCTGATCCAGTGGAGGTGCACTTTAGCTTAGAGCACGAGGCACGTGCTTTTGAGGATGGTGATGCCTTTGCCACGAGCGAGCGTCATGGTGGCTTAGCCCACGCTTTATCCCAGCATGAAGCCCCAATGGGCCTTAGTGTGGGTGATGAGGAGGCTGCCTCTTTACAGCAGGAGCTCTTCTCCCGTCCACAGCCACAGGGTGCTGCTTATGCCGAGCAAGGTGAGTTCTTAGGCCCTGAGGGCAGCAAGCCAGTGTCGCGCCTTGACGCGATCTTAGTCCAAAAGCAGGCGGCTGCCACCCCTGCGTCACAGAGCAAGGCGGCTCAAGGGGCTAAGGGTGGTGCTGACAGCGCCGCTGCTGAGAGCAAGGGCGATACTAAGGGTAAGAGCACTCGCGCTAAGGGAGCTAAGGCTGACAAGGCCGACAAGGCTGCTAAGGCCGAAGGCGCCAGCGCTAATGCTAGCGCCAATGCCAGCACTGAGGGCCAAGGCCGTAAGAGCAAGAGCCGCAAGAGCAAGGCAGCTACGGCTGCGGAGCAAGAGGCTGCCGCGTTGCAAGAGGCCACTTCTGAAGCTGCTGCAACTAATGAGGTGCAGGAAGCTGACTTAGTGGCAGCAGCGGCCCAAGCTGCGGCCCAAGCTGCGGCTTATGAGAAGGCGCAAAGTGCTGCCGCGCAAGCGCAGGAAGCTCAAGCTGAGGCCCAAATGGAAGCTGAAGCGCAGCGCTTAAACGCTGACACCGGCAACACCACGGTCTACGATGCGGTTGATGCTGAGGATACCTCCGATGAGGAGCAACCTGATGAGAGCATCTACGAGCCAAATCGTGCTATTCAAGCTGACTACTGGTCTGCTGATAACAAGCACCGCATCTCGGCGCGCTATGCTCGCACCTTACGTGATGAGCGGCAAGACAATGAAGTGGACTTAGAACACGATGTCCGCGCCCGCAACATCCGTAATGCGATTGCTGAGACCATTGGCAACTTTGATGACAGCTCGATCCTCGATAGCACCTTAATTGAGGGCATGAAGTCCTTTGACTCGCAGTCCCGCGCTGAGGAGTTCTCGACCACGGCCGAGCAGGACATGAACGCCAAGCAAGAGCTGACCGCAGTCTTTGACTACGAAGAAGCTTTAGCTGACGCTTATGCCGATGATGCTGAGCAGGCCACAGCTGAGGCTGAAGCTGATGACTTTGCTGATGAGGACCAGCAAGCGGCGGTAGAGGCCCGTGCAGAGACGGTAGCTGACACCGAGACTGCGGAGACGGCTGCAACTGAGGAAGCGCAAGCGGAAGCTCAAGAGCAGGCTATTGCGACTGCTCCTGAGACAGCACCTGAGACTGCTACTGCGGCCGAGGCCGAGACCGAGGCAGAGGCTCCTGCAGCTGAGGTTGAAGTTGAAGTGCAAGCGGCCACTACTATGGTGACGCTCGATGATGCGCCTGCCGCTGTCGCTGCTGCCGTCTCAGCTGAGGCTGCTGCTTCCACTGAAGCTGCCGCTGAGGAAGAGACGCCAAAGCCAAAGCGCACCCGTCGTCGTAGTGCCCGTAAGGCCCCTGCTGCTAATGATGAGGCCGCCAGCGAGGCACAATTAGCCGAGACGGCAGAGTCTGAAGTTCAAGAGCAGAGCGCAGCTCCAGAGGAACCAGCGACTGCAGCTGAGGGTGAGGCCAGCGCCAGTGAGGAGGAGCGTCCGGAGGGAGCTCCGACGCGCCGCCGTCGCCGTCGTAGTGCCCGCACGCCAGCAAGCCCTGACCTGAACACCTCTGAGGCCGTGGACTTACAGGCTGGTTTAGAGCAGGCTTTTGGCAACTTCCAAGCAGAGCAGCAACAGCAGCTGGCCGAGCATCCTTTAAACAAGATAGGTGCGACCGCTGAGGAGGCGCCTGCTAAGGACGCTGCTGCTGAGGAGGCACCTGCTGAGGTTAGCCGTCCACGCCGCCGTAAGGTAAGTGAGGTTACTGAGCAAGAGACGGAGTAGTCTTTTCTCTAGGGAAGCGCGCTGTTCCCTGTACATGGGGCGGGCGCTTCCTGCGAAGTAAGTTTTTTCAAAGGCAGGGCCACAAGCTCTGCCTTTTTACTTTTGAGGATGGCGTGCCAGAACTTGCGCGCAGTGGTGCCAACTTACAGCCGACCGTGAGGAGGTCTGGGATAATTTTGGTCAAGCTGATAAACACATGGTTTATGGGCATGCATCAGACTATCTCGAGGTAACACTTGAGCACA
>CASEBB010000131.1 GCA_949286015.1 uncultured Succinivibrionaceae bacterium
GGATGTGTGTACGCTGTGCTTGGCTAAAGCCCCAATACTAAATGTCGGCTAACCCCACTCTTACGAGTGGGGCATGCGCCGACAACTCTAGGTCAAGCCTGCTAAACGTTGCGACAACAAGCATCGTGATGGCAAGCGCTCTTCTTAGCGCTCTTGTTGCTCTGCTTTCCTTGCAAACTCTTCCACGCTGGCAATTACGCCACCACCACTATCAGCAACTGCTGGTGCCACGCACCCCGCTCTTGCTGTGCACTTAGCCCTTGTTTTATTGCACCAAAAAGGGGATAATAACCAGCTTTTTGCGCGCAGGCTGCGACAAAGAAAAAAGCACTACACCGAACCGTGCCGGTGTCAAGAGCGGTAAGTAAGACAAAATCCTAATAGCTGCGCAAAACGCGATGTACGCATATTCCTTGTAGAAATAGGGATTTTTGCGGCAAGAGGCTATGGATTTAGACCCGCTTTCAGGTGCATAATTTCACTACGATGCCCTAAGTTTTTTGTGCTCATTTTTATGCTCTAAGTAAGAGCCCTCCTTTGCCATCGCTGGCGGTCGTGCTGTGAGCACGCGCAAGTCCCCGTCTGTAAGCCATTTCTTCTCTCATTGAGGTGGCGCAAGGAGACGGCATAGCGCTGATGGAAAGGGAAAAACAGTGAGCTGATTTTGGCTTAAAAGTCAAGACCTAACTGCATATCTCTGTGTGCACCGTAGGCGGTGTGACAGAGTGCGGTTCTTAATTAGGCACCACCGAATTTATCGCAGGCTCATCCGCCCTGACTGCCTAAAGTGACGCACCTGTTATTGAGGTGTGAGCAGCCAGAGTGACGTGGCCACAGGCTTTTATAGGCTAGGGGTAGGTAGGCTCTTATAAGACCCTACTCCTTACAGACTTTTTTCAGCATGCGTGCGGCGTGTTGAGGTGTTTTTAGACGCTTCGGCACTTTTATTGTGGTTGTGGCAGGCAGTCGCCCTCATGGCTTGTCATTACCACCAACTCACCCCCATGAGGCACAGGTGTCAGTAGTAGCGCTTGCGCTGTTGCTGATAAGTTTTTGGCCAGAGCATTTGCTCTGCGTAGGGTATCAACCACTACGCTTCCTCCCGCAAAAGCACTGCAGAAACACTTTGGTGCTGTTGCGGCGATGTTCCTAGAAGAAGTTAAGGCGCATTGCAGCGGGCGCGGCTGTTGCCCCCGACCAAAAGTGCGTAGGGAACATGAGTGAAGTCTATGGTGGCTTACTCCTTACGGCCAAGTCGAGGTTGTTATGCAGCTTATCAATAACTTAGACCTTTGGCGTAGTGCCCTAATTCAGTATTTAATGGCCCATCAAGAGCAGAGCAGCATCCAGCAAGATGTGCTGTGGCTCTTTACGCACGTATTTCCGCTGATTGGTGAGGATCGTGTGGAGTTTCTGGTGTCGGACTCTAACGCGGCGAATCTCGAGCGTTTTCAGGCGGTGCAGGATCAGCTGTTTGTGCAGCTGAAGATTGCGGTGGGCATGCACTCGCCGAGCATCCTCAAGAGCTGCAATGTACGTGTCTTAAGCTGCGATGACCTTGAGCAGTTGCTCGCCTGCTATGGTTTCATGATGGCTGCGGTCTATCTTGATGCCTACAAAGATAAGACGCCGTTCAATTGGGATGTGGTTACCAATACAAACGTGAGTGGCTGCATGATTTGTATGACAGCAAATCTGCAGCGGATGCTGACGTTTAGCTCGTATACGTCTGCGCAGGTAAATAAGATCATTGCCGCAGAGGGCACTGGCTATCGCTTTACCTTTGATGCGCAGAGCATGTCCAAGACGGCCACGCCTTTACTCAAGGCCGAGGATGCGGAGAAAAAGGCCGCGCTTGCTGAGGAGCATTCACAGGCAAGCTTTATGTTTTTGGGTGACTATTTGTCACCTATTGCCCCTGCGCCTTTACCACCGGTAGAGCCAAGAAGGCCAAGCAATCTTACTGACGCTTATGCGGCAGCATTCAACTCTACTTCCGCTGCATCGCAGGCTGCTGCTCAGGCTGCTAATACTGTAGCTTCTGCTGTTGCCCAAAATGGTTTTGATGCCTTCGCTGTTGCGCAGGCTGCTGCCGCTGTTGCAGCACAAGTTGCTGTTGCTGCTTTCAACGCGGAGAAGGCCAAGCAAGAGCAGAAGGCCGAACCTAAGTCTGTGGTCTTCGAGCGCTTTACCAAGTACGAAGATTTGCCACCAGAGCTGAGAGTTCCGCGACCGGTTCAGGCTAATGCGCAGCCACAGCCACAACCACAGCAGCAGAACACGGCTAAGCAGGACAAGCCTGAAAGCCGTGACAGTGTTGATATGACTGCTACTGTGGCTGATATGCCACCGGCTCAGGATGAGGGCTCTTCTGAGCACTATCCCACGCATCAAGAACCTCAAGAGACGCAAGAAGAGCTAGCAGCAGACAACGCAGGTGTTGCCACGCCAGACACTCCTGCCGCGTCGGCAGAGATTGCTGATACCCCTGTGTTCTTTTATGCGGAGCAGGACGGCAAGATCGTAGCGGTGAGTAATCAGCTGCAGCGCTTACAGCTCGTTGCCAAGATGCAAGATAGCTTGCAAAAGCACTTGCAGACGGCATTTAGCTTTGCTGATCTTGAGATCGTATTGCGTCCTGAGGCTAAGGTTGCCAATCTGGCTTTTAATGATGCGGTGGTCACTGTCATCCATAGCAGCAATGGGCAGCAAGAGCGTGTTGAGCTGATCGGTCAATCTGAGGGTGGCAGCACAGACTCCCAATCTTCGTTGGCACAGATTCCTTGTGTGCAAGCGCTGGTATCGCGTTGTCTGCAAGATGCGGCCAAAATTACGGTGTCTTTTGTCAATGCCAATATCACTGACCTTGCTCAGTATGGTGAAGACGCTTTTGCCGCTGCCGCCAATGAGGCTTTTGCTGCCAATGCAGCAGCAGGTGTATTGCGTGCGGGCTTAGTGATTGGTGAGGCCAAGGCGTGGAATGAGCTTGCTGTTAAGAGCGGCTTATTTGGCATAAATAGCTCAGTGCCAAAGCGCTTGCTTGCATCAGCAAAAGATGGCGCCATTCTGCAGATGAAGGCTGAATCTGCAATGCCTTTGTTGAATGGTGTTGACGCAGAGCATGCCCAAGATCAGTCAGCATCGTCAGAGGCGGCTAGCGCGGTAACGGCAAAGCAAGAGCTGGTTGACAAGCCATCTGAGAGTCAGCTTAAAGTTACTGCGGCGCAACATGTAGATGCCAGCTTATCTGCTGAAAAGCAACCAGATGTAGCTGCACAAGACAGCAAGGCTAGAGCTACTGCTGAGCAGGACAGTGCTACTGATGTAGCTTCATCTCTTGACTCGGCAGAAGCTGCTGATGCGACCTCTGTGCAGCAGAGCAGTAGTGTTGCGTCTGCAGAAATGGCGGCACAGGACAGCTCGACTGAGTCATCTCCAGAGTCGGTAAACACTGCATCTGCTGATACGGTGGGGACAGCTGCGTCTACACAAGTAGCAGAGACTGGCTCTACTACCATTGAGTCAGAGCAGGCCGATCCTGCGGATGCCAGTGCTGCAAGTGAGACTAGTGTCGATACCGCTGAGACAGCGCCACAAGAGGCTGCTGCCACTGAGCAACAACAAGTATCGCCAGAGTCGGTAAACACTGCATCTGTTGATACGGTGGGGACAGCTGCGTCTGCACAAGTAGCAGAGACTGGCACTACTACTACTATTACCAGTGAGTCAGAGCAGGCCGATCCTGCGGATGCCAGTGCTGCAAGTGAGACTAGTGTCGATACCGCTGAGACAGAACCACAAGAGACAGCTGCCACTGAGCAACAACAAGTATCGCCAGAGTCGGTAAACATTGCATCTGCTGATACGGTGGGGACAGCTGCGTCTGCACAAGTAGCAGAGACTGGCACTACTACTACTACTACTATTACCAGTGAGTCAGAGCAGGCCGAGCCTTCGGTCGCGATTGCTGCTAGCACTACTAGTGTCGATACCGCTGAGACAGCGCCACAAGAGACTGTTGCAGCTGAGTCACAAGCTGAGAGGCCAGAGGCTGTAAACACTGCTCCACAGGCAGTGGCGGATGCCGCTGCATCTGCACAAGCTGCTGATACTGGCACTACTGCAATTGAAGCAGAGCAAGCAGAGCCACCGGTCGCGAGTGCTGCAAGCGCTAATAGTGTCGATAGCGCTGAAACAGCGTCACAAGAGGCTGTTGCCACTGAGCAACAACAAGCGGCGCCAGACTCGGTAAACGCTGCTCCACAGGCAGTTGCGGAGACAGCTGCGTCTGCACAAGTGGCAGATACGGGCTCTACTGCAATTGAAGCAGAGCAAGCAGAGCCACCGGCTCAGGCTGCTGTTATTGCCCCTGCAAACAAGACCTCCTCTGCCTTTGGCTATAAGCCAAACCCATGCATCGCGCTCTGGGATGAACAAAAAGCCGCTATGGTTAGAGCGGCTCTTAACAACCTTGCTAAGGATCGTTATTTAGAGCAGCAAATCGACAACTTAGTGCAGCTAGCCAATCTGCCACGCATCTCCCGCGACAGCTTACGTCTGCTCGATCAGCAGCCTTATGATTACGATCTGCAGGCGCCTTTTATCACCCTCCCAAGCTACGCTGCATTTACTGTCGAGGGCTTCTATCAGCTGCATGGTAATGCCTTAACGGTTTACGAAAGAGAGCCTAATCCGCAGCAGTGCAATCCGGACTATTACGCGCAAAAGTCCGATCTGGAGCTGTTTGAGCTGGCTGCCTCTCTTGTAGATGTGACGAGACGCAATGAGAGCAACGTCTATTGCGGCGCACAAGAAAGAGCACTGCCGCACAAGGATGAAGTCGCAGCTTGCATGCAGGCCTTTAACTGGCGTATCAACGATCTGCTTGAGGATAAGCCTCTAGTACTGCTGCGCTTAGTTGACTACTTCAAGTTAGAAGAGATCAAGCTGCCGCACGTGCTTTACCAGTTCTTTGGTGTGGATAAGTATGCGTTGCTGTCTACTTCGCAGAATGCGTCGCAGCCAGTGGAGCCACCGCGTCTCAGGTCTAAACTGCTGGAGCGCATCGGCCTGCCGCGACGTCTTGACTCTAAGCTGCTGGAGCGGAGTTTAGGTCGTTTTGCACAGCAGCAAAACAGCAACGAGATGGCGGGCAATCATGATGCTCGTTTGCATGACTTGCAGCAGAATTTCCCTACGCAATATGCGCAAATTTCTGCGCAGAATGCGACAACCGCCAAGACTGTGGAGCAAAATGTAGCAGCACATAATAGTGCAGCTCCATTGGAGCGTATTTCCCAAATGGAAATGCGCTTAACTCCTTACTGGAAGCCTGGCGCCATTCTGTACTATGCATGGCATGAGATCATCAAAGTTTGGCGTGATGCCAGCAATGTCTGGCGTAAAGAGGGCGGTGTTGCTGCTGCACACCACTCTCCTGCATTCAACTCGCAGCCTAACTTTGGTAACAATGCCGCTGCAAGCAGCTCCGCTGGATTTGGGGGGCATGCTCAGCAGCAAGAGCATGGTGCTGACCTGTCGTTACAAAAGTTTGCCAGACAGCATGATCTTGATGCGCTGGCACAGCTGTCTGCTTCTTGCGAGCAGGCACGTAAGCACGCAGAGGCAAGCTTTTACGGTGAGGTCTTATCTCAAGTCCATGTCAATCAAGAGCAGCCACAGCCTCAGTCTCTGCAGCAGCCACAGCAACAGTTACATCCTCAGGCTCAGCATGGCTTCTATGCTCCGGATGGTGCTTTTATCCAAGAGCCACCACTTGACTTCGCCACGCCACTCCCTGATGAGGATGCAGGCCAGTTTAGACGTCTGACGGCGGAAGAGGAGTATTTCACCTATAGCCACCACTATGAGCCACCGCGTAAGACCGAGGCTCATTTGCGGAAGTGCAGAGATTTCTCGGTAGTAACCGCCCAAAGACAAGCGCAGGAGATGAATATCAAGTCGCCTCCTGCTGACTTCCATGACGATGATATGTATGTTTACGGACCAGAGTCGTGGGAGCCTTACGCTCAGTCTTATCAGGGCAATGCGCCACAGCAGGAGCCAGCTGTACAGCAGCAAGGTGCTCAACAGCAGTGTGCCCAAGTGCAGCAGAGTGCAGCGTACTATGAGCAGCAAGCAGCGGCAGAGATGCCAAATGCTACCGCACAAGCTGCTACGTCTTCATATCAGGACAGTGCGTCACAGGAGCAAGCTGTAGCGCAGCAATGTGCTCAGCAGCAATTTGCGCAGCAACAGACTCAGACTGCACCACAGCAATGTGCGCCAATGCCGCAGAATGCAGCGCAGTATGGGCAGGGGCAGCACATGACAGCAGCTACACCAGTAAATGGTGTAGCTCAGTCTGCTACGTCACCAGAATGCTCTGACGAGGGTAGTTGTGATTATTTACCTCCACAGAGTGCTCTTGCAGCTGTAGGTCAAGGCCATGCGCCTCAAGCGCAAGTACAAGCACAAGCACCATACCCTGCTGATCATCAAGCTGTGCAGCCAGCTGCGTACTCAGTTGCGCAAGCAGCTGTGTCCCCAGCGGCGCAGAGCTCTTCTGTGGCCAAGCTGCACAAAGTTTGTCAGCTGTTCAAGCCTGTGCTCTCTGTGCACCGCTCCTCGCTCAGTGCGCGCGGTAAGTTTATGTCGGTAGAGCAGGTGGCACAGGAGTTTGATCCTACCGTCGCCGCGATGTCGGCATTTATGGTTAACGCTGACGACAAGTTCTTCTGGCAAAAGGCTCACATTGTTGAGGATGATGTCGAGATCTTCATGTACCAAATGGCAGATGAGGATCTGCTCTGTGCCCAGAGACAGCGGGCTAATGCTCAGCAGAGTCAGCTAGGCAAGGGCGCTAACCGTAATGCTGGCGGCGTGCCTTATGGCGTAAATGTTGACTGTAAGCACCTGTCGCTCGACCCTAACATGACCTTGGATTCGTTCTGGCTTGTCCCTGCTCCTGCTCCAGAATCTGCTCTGGTTCCTGATCCTGCCAGCGAAAATACCAAGGTATGGTCGGTGTTAAGCGATTTTGCCAGTAAGGGCTGGGGGAGCAACAACCTAGTCTGTTTATCCGGTGTGTCCGGTAGCGGTAAGACGCACTTAGTGCAAGGCTTTATTCACGATCTTAATCGCGATCAGCCAGCAAAGTCGGTGCTCTACATCTCCGCTCAGAACTTCACACAGTACTACAAGGCGATTTATTGCGAGAAGAGTAAAGCCAACAATAAAGGCTACTTTGACGCGCGGTCGTTATGCAGTGAGCTCTTTGATGCTTACGACGTGGTAGTGGTGGAGGATATCCATACCTTTAAGGTCGGCAACAAAGCACCGCAGACCTTTATGGATGTAATCACAGAGCGGGTGATGGAGACTAACAAGCTGCTGATCCTCACCTCCAAGCTGCCGTTAGATCAGCTGCAAGGCACCAGCTTTGAGAAGACCGAGCTTCTGCTGTCTGGTCTCGTTGAAGAGCTGCACCCACTTTCCTTGCAGGCGCGTACCAGCTTCTTAAGCAATCGCTTGCACCTCATGGGGTATGACAACCTCACTGAGGATATGGTGCAGTATATCTGTGCCAGCATCGGCTCTAGTATGTACGAGGTTAAGGGTGTCCTGACTAAGATCGCGACCCATCTCAAGACACAAGATGTGGTCACCATGGATCGCTTAGACTCCCTCATTGAGGCCTACCGTACTGAAAAGCCGCGTAAGCCTAAGATTGAGGATGTGCAGCGCGTGGTCGCAAAGCACTTCTTAGTCGGCGTGGATGAGATGCTCTCCAGCGAAAGAACGAAGGCGATCTCGTGGGCTCGCACCATGGCTATGCGCATTGTGAGAGATGGTCTGCAGGAGCCTTATCGGAAGATTGCTGAGGCTTTCCATAAGGATCCACGCTCGGTGCGCGATGCCATGGCTCGTACCAGTAAGAGCTTTATCCAAGACACCGCTACGCTTCAGGACTATCTGTCGCTGATGGCTTCCTTAGGCTTGCGTGTGCCACCTGAGGTGTTGCGCCCAAAGAGCTAGGCAGTTTTAGCACCGCAGCCTGCTTAAGGTAATGAGCCTGAAGTTAAGGCGCCGCAGCGCGGCTTTTACCCTTGAGGGGCTCCGCTATCAGAGCCGTGATGCAAGTACGGTAATAACACCTTTGCTCTTGCGCTCTGGCTTTATGCCGGAGCATGGTGATATGTGCCATAGCTATAGAGCTATAGGCTATGTTCGTGGCCTACTGCGTGGCGTTTAGTGCTGTTATCTACGCTCAGCGCTAGCGTGTGGCTCTGCTTTGCTCTCTTGAGACTCTCTAGAGAGGTTCTTTATCGTAAGCGCGGGATGCACTAAAAAGGTGTGACCTAATTTGGTTCGTTTGTTGAACGAAATGGTCACGATCCTTGATAGACACATGAACAAAGAACCCTAGAGACTCCATAGAGACTGCTTTTTTGTGCACCTTTCTCAAAAAGCGTAGTAAAATTAAGCTAACAACATGCTGTTGCCGCTCTCCCTGCACGCAACGCATTAGTGCTGACGCTGTGACTGGCTTTGGCTTTTTGCTGCCATGGCCACTTAAGTTAAAGATAGCAGCGCTGCAGCTACGTGTTTATGCCTTACGAGCTTATCGTAACGGCGTTGTTGTAGTCATCCTAGGGGTATTATGAAGTTTACCGTTCCTGTACAGTCCATTATTAACCCCCTCGTGCAGGTGGCTAGTATTTGTGCTAAGAACACGTCGAATCCCGACGATCTCACTAAGTTCCTCTTAGTCGACGTCAAGCACACAGCCCTTACCCTCACCGGCACCGACAACTCGGTGCAAATGCAGGCGGTCGTGCCTCTGTCTGAAAACTCCTGCGACTCCGAGGGTACCTTCTTAATTGGCTCTGACAGGATCGCTTCCTTCGTCAAGTCCCTGAATATGGCCGATGACGTCTCCTTTGACCTCAATGAGGAAGAGGAGATGCTGGCGGTGGTGTCCGGTAAAAGCGACTTCAAAATCCGTGTGCGCTTAATGGCCGCCGATACGGTCTTCCCTGTCTTTAAGGAAGAAGAGGGCGCCCCTGAGCCACAGCAGTTCCTCATTGAAGAGAGCAAGCTGCGCTACATGCTGGATAAGTCGGTGTTCTGCGTCTCGCACGAGAACTACCGTGACTACCTCAAAGGCGTGCGTTTTGAGATCACTGGTGATGAGCTCTTCCTTTACGCCTTAGATGGCCACCGCATGGCGGCCTTAGAGACGAAGTTGCCTGCGGCCGTGGAGAACGAGATCAAGTTCCTTATGACCTTACGCGGTGTAACCGAGCTGCAAAAGCTGCTCTCTAATAGCAGCAAGGAGCAGTTAAAGTTCACGGTCAGCGACAAGTTCATCTCGACGCAGATTGGTTTCTACACCATCTCTAACCGTCTCTTAACCTGCAAGTACCCTAACGTGGCGGCCGTGTTACCAAAGATGTGCTCGCCAGAGCTGCACGTGCCGTTAGAGGAGCTCAAGAATGATGTGCGTCGTGTGTCGCTGTTCTCGAACAAGCGCCTCAACCACATCAATCTGACCTTTACGTACAACAAGCTGCAGCTGTTCTCGCAAAACAGTGATCACGAGATTGGTCGTGCGGTGATCGACATTGACTATCCAGAGCAGGACGGTTATCGCGAGATCAACTTAAACGCGGAGTACTTAAAGGACTTCTTAAACGCTATTGACACCTCGGACGTGGTCTTTGGCTTCTCGCCTCCATATCAGAACACGCTGATTCGCCAGCGCGATGAGTGGAATGAAAATGGTGTGCGTGTCCGTTATGTGGTCAGCCACATCATGGTTTAAGCGCCATGCGGCTGCAGGCGCGCTAACGCTTAAGCTTAAGTGCTGAGCTGAGCTTAAGTTGGCGAGCGTGTTTGCTCACTGTTAGCTCCCCTTCCCCCGTATCGCCCCAAAGAGTGTGGCTGTGCAATCAAGAGCGCTGCTCTTGCGCCATAGCGCACTTAGCAGGCGGTATGGGGGTTGTTGTCTTAGAACGCATCTAACTGCACTTAGAGAGTAACCTCTGACATCGGGCTGGTGACTGACATTGGGCACAATAGCCACCACCGTGAAGCTTGAGCTGGGAGCGCGTGCAGCTTTTCAGCTGTAAGGCTTGCGCCTTACCCTTGAGTGGTGGTCGTAAGCAGAGCCTCTATGAGGTAAAAGCCGTATCTTTGCGGTTTGGGAACAATCAACCGCCACTCCGCGACGTCAAAACCAAGCTCTACTCAGAGTTTGGTGGATACCACAACTTAACCTCACACCTTTAGGCAAGCACATGAGCCGTAGTTATGGCATTTCATGTTAGCCACCTAAAAGTAGTGAGGGGGCTCTAATCACCAACCTTTGAGATGATCTCAAAACCAGAGCTGGGTGTGCAAGAGCCTGTCTTTGCCCTCTATCCCTAACCCTTTCCCCTGCTTTCCCCTCTTTTGCTGGTGCGGATGCGATGTTTATCAAACGCTTGCTTATTACCGATTTTCGCAATCTGCATTACATCGACCTGAGCCCCTCGCCGCACTTTAACTTTATCTGCGGCCCCAATGGCAGCGGTAAGACCTCCATCATCGAGGCCATCCACTACCTCGCCTTAGCCCGCTCCTTTCGCTCCAATTCCTACCAGTACCTCATCACGCAAGGCCAGAGCCGCTTTAACCTCTACGCCGAGGTGCAAGAAGACAATAACGTGATGCCTACCAGCATTGGCCTTAGCCGTGAGCGAGGCCAAGATGCGGTCATCAAAATTAACGCTACCCCCATCTCGCGCCTCCTTGAGCTTATTGACCACATCTGCGTACAGATCATCCATCCCCAAGGCGTAGAGCTCATCACTAAGGAAGCTGATAGCCGTCGTGGTTTTATCGACTGGGGCGTGTACTACACCGACCCCGAGTTTAAGGAACTGTGGTGGCAGTATCGTAAGATCCTAAAGCAGCGTAATGCCCTCTTACGTCAAGAGGCGCAAGCTATGGGGGGGCGCCGTGTGTTACGCCAGCGCTTAAAAGAGGCAGCTCAACCTCAGTGGCAGCAGCCTGACTGGCAGCAGCCTAACTTACAAGCGGCGCCTGTAAGCGCAGTCAACGGCGTTTCTTCTGCGCAGAGCGCGGGCCGCTTTTTCGACCAGATGTCCATCTGGGATGAGGCGCTAGCCTCGCTGTCTGAGCGTATCACGCAAAAACGGCTTAAATACCTTGATGACCTGCAAGTCATCCTCTCTGACCTGCTTGAGGATTTTCTGCCCAACTTTAAGCTCAAATTCGAGCTCAATTTTGGCTGGGAAAAAGGCCAAGATTTGCGGGACGTACTGGCCCAAAACCTTGAAAAAGACAGGGTTTTAGGCTATACTTCATACGGTTGCCACCGCGCTGATTTGAAGATCAAAAACAACAATTTAGCCGCTGGTGCCACCCTGTCCCGTGGTCAACTGAAAATGCTGGTCTATGCGCTGCGTTTAGCGCAGGGTTTGCTGCTCAAAGAGCAGACTAACCGCTCCTGCATTTATCTCATCGATGATCTCAATTCTGAGTTAGATGACCACAGTCAACGCGTATTGCTTGAGAAGCTGCTGCAATGCCAGCATCAGGTCTTTATCAGCAATATCAGCACGATTTCTCCTGACTCACTCCAATTAAGTGCCGACACTGATACGCGCGTGTTCTACCTGCAACAGGGAGCGGTGGAGCAGGTTTTAACCAATGCGCGCGTTAGCCCCAAAAACGCCCCTTAGAGCCACAGCTCTACATGCACAGTGACAGACCAATGTCACTTGTCAGGAAAATCGCACGCTAAGGCCCCAAAAACGGCCCAAAGAGCGCGATCGCTGTTTTTCACCGCTTACGATACGTTTTTGTCAGCGCGGGGCAAAATGAGTGGTTTTTGCGGCTGTTGAGAGCGCTAACGTTAGCAGCGCTAGTAGCGGCCTTGAGCAGCTACAGCTGTAGCTTGCAGTGAGGCGCACTCTCTGTCTTAGATTTTCCCCCAATGGTTGTTGCGATCTGGCCACGCTCTGCCTGTTGGCAGGGGCGGGGGTGGCTATGCGCTCCATGAGGGCTTTAGCAGGTTGTCAGCATCGTGAGCATCAGCTCGTGAGAACAGCGTGGCGCTGCTGTCACCGTGCTCCGGTAAGTGCTGATTTGGTTTTTTGAATTTGAGGGCGGTATGTCCGAAGAGAACAAGCAAGACAATTACGGCGGTAGCAGTATCAAAGTGCTACACGGCTTAGAGGCAGTACGTAAGCGCCCTGGCATGTACATCGGTGATACTGACGATGGCTCCGGCCTGCACCACATGGTCTTTGAGGTCGTCGATAACTCCATTGACGAGGCTCTGGCCGGTTACTGCACCAAGATTGTCGTGACCATCCACAAAGACGGCTCCGTCTCTGTGGTCGATAATGGTCGAGGCATCCCTGTCGACATGCACCCTGAAGAGCACAAGAGCGCCGCTGAAGTGGTGATGACGGTGCTTCACGCCGGTGGTAAGTTTGACAATAACTCCTACAAGGTCTCCGGCGGCTTGCACGGTGTGGGTATCTCCGTGGTGAACGCCCTCTCCGATCGCTTAGAGCTCACCATTCATCGCCAAGGCCACATCTGGAAGCAGGTCTACTTAAACGGCGGTGTGCCTGAGGCACCTTTAGCCTCTATCGGCGATGCTGACGACACTGGTACTAGCGTGCGCTTCTGGCCAAGCCCAGAGGTTTTCTCTAACACCACCTTTGAGTATAAGGTCTTAGAAAAGCGCTTACGTGAGCTGGCCTTCCTCAACAGCGGTATCAACATCCAGCTTGTTGACGAGCGCGTGCCTGATAAGAGCCACACCTTCCATCACGAGGGCGGCATCTTAGAGTTTGTGGAGTACCTCAACAAGGGCAAGAACGTCTTAAATAAGAAGATCTTCCACTGCAAGACCGTAAGCAAGGACAACATCCAGGTGGAAGTTGCCATGCAGTGGACGGATGCCTACAACGAGAGCATCTTCTGCTTTACCAACAACGTGCCGCAAAAGGACGGTGGTACGCACCTGTTAGGCTTTAAGCGCTCGCTGACGCGTATCCTCAACAACTTCCTTGAGGCCTCGGGCTTCTTAAAGAAGCACAAGGTGAGCACCTCCGGTGATGACTCCCGTGAGGGCTTAATCGCCGTGATCTCGGTGAAAATGCCGGATCCAAAGTTCTCTTCACAGACTAAGGACAAGCTGGTCTCCTCTGAGGCGGCTAACGCCGTGGATACGGTCATGAGTGAGTCCTTTAATGACTTCCTTGAGGAGAATCCAAGCGACGCTGAGGTGATCTGCATGAAGATCATCGAGTCAGCGCGTGTACGTGAGGCCATGCGTAAGGCCCGTGATTTAAACCGCAAAAAGGGCGGTTTGGACATCAACTCGCTGCCTGACAAGCTTGCGTCCTGCCGTGAAAAGGATCCAGCCTTATGCGAGCTCTTCTTAGTCGAGGGTGACTCGGCAGGTGGTTCGGCTAAGGGCGGTCGTGACTCTAAGTTCCAAGCGATTCTGCCACTGCGCGGTAAGATCCTCAATGTGGAAAAGGCTCGCTTTGATCGCATGATCCAATCGCAGCAGATTGGTACGCTCATTACGGCCTTAGGCTGCGGTGTGGGTAAGGATGAGTACAATCCTGACAAGTTCCGCTACCACAACGTGATCATCATGACTGATGCTGACGTCGACGGTGCGCACATCCGTATTCTGCTGCTGACCTTCTTCTACCGCCAGATGCCAGAGCTTATTGAGCGTGGCTATGTCTACATTGCCCAGCCACCTCTGTACCGCTACCAAAAGGGCCGTCAGACGGTGTACGTGCAAAGTGACAAGGAAGCCTTGCAGTACCGCACCACGCTGGCTTTAGACAACGCTACTCTGCACGTGAACGCGCAGGCGGCGCCACTGTCGGGTGTGGCTTTAGAGGGGCTGTTTAATGACTATAACAAGGTCATGACAGCGCTGCCAAAGATGAGCACCAAGATTCAGCGTGACATCCTGCTGCAGCTTATGTACTACCCTCTGGTGTCGCGTGAGCTGCTGCAGGACGAGGCTAAGACCCAAGAATGGCTTGCGGGCTTTGTGCAGCAACTGCCGTCGATCCCATCTGAGGGCCTGCGTTTTGATGGCAAGGTGCTCTTTGATGAGCAAGAGGGCTGCTACTTCCCTGTGATTGTGCACCACATTCACGGCCTTGATTACGAGTACAATCTCGACCCTGCTTTCTTCAACTCCTCTGACTATGCGCTGCTCAAGAGCATGAACAAGAAGGTGGCGGACTTAATCGAGGACGGCGCTTACGTGACCTCTGGCAGCAAGAACTTTGCGGTCAAGAACTTCCATGAGGCCTATGAGACGCTGATGCGTGAAGGCTTTGCCGGTGTGAAGATCCAGCGCTACAAG
The DNA here is from genome assembly GCA_949286015.1 of uncultured Succinivibrionaceae bacterium. Lineage (GTDB taxonomy): Bacteria > Pseudomonadota > Gammaproteobacteria > Enterobacterales > Succinivibrionaceae > Anaerobiospirillum. The sequence goes on from CASEBB010000131.1 coordinate 14,423, forward strand.
GGCTTAGGTGAGATGAGTGCGGAGCAGCTGTCGGATACGACCATGAATCCAACCTCGCGTACCTTGCTTAAGGTGAGCATCACTGACGCTATTGAAGCTGATAGCTTGCTGACCAAGCTCATGGGCGAGGCCGTAGAGGATCGTAAGGTCTTTATCGCGGAAAATGCCGATCGCGCGGTGCTGGACGTCTAAGCTAAGCAGATGCAGCGCGTCGCAGTGCACTTTGCGCATTGCGCGCACTGCAGCGCAGTTTAGGCGCGAGCGTAGCGCGCACAAACAAAAAGGGCAGCCTCTGTTGTGGCAGAAGCTGCCCTTTTTTGTCGGTGCCGTGCCGGTGTAAAGCTGCAGCCCTGCTCGTGGAGAGTATCCCAAAGAGCAAATTCCAAAGGAGGCCACGGCCTACAATCAGGGGTTTTACCCTGAGAGTAGGTGTTGGCTGCGGTGCTACCCTCGCGATAAGGCGCTTGCAGGCACCGCTAGAGGTGTTTGTCGCACCGTTAGGTGCGTGCAGGCTGTAGCGTTTACCTACGTAGCGGCAGTAACGGCCATGGCAGAGGCAGTGACTCTTAGTAGAGCACCGAAATGTCAGCGGTCTTGGAGAACACTTGGCTTAACTTGTTGAGAATGGCTAAGCGGTTGTTCTTGATCGCCTCGTCATTGTCATTGACCATGACCTTCTCAAAGAAGTTGTCCACGTCATCACGCAGCTCTGCCAGCACCGTCATGGCGCTGTCGTACTCGCCCTGAGCGTAGTGCTCGTTAATCTGTGGCAGTAAAGCACGCACGTGCTCCACCAACTTCTTCTCGGCCTCTTCCTTTAAGAGCTCTTCCTTGACGTCAGCCTCAACACGGCCACTCTTGGCAATGATGTTGTTGACGCGCTTGTAAGCAGCAGCCAGATCCTGTGCTTCCTTGAGCTCCTTAAACTTGACCACGGCCTTGACGCGCTTGTCAAAGTCTAAGAGCGACACTGGCTTGGTGGCCAGCACAGCTTGGAAGATCTCAGCACCAATGCCCTGATCCTGATAGTAGGCCTTAAGACGGGCAAAGATGTAGTCGCTGACAGCTTGAGCCGTGTCCTTGTTCTTGAGCTTGTCGCCAAAGAACTCGCAACCCTTAGCAATGATGTCCACTAAGTTGAGATCAAGCTTGTTCTCAATCACAATGCGGATCACGCCGATAGCCGCACGACGTAAGCCAAATGGATCCTTATCGCCCTTTGGCAGGAGGTTGATACCCATAATGCCGATTAAGGTGGCCAGCTTCTCTGCTAAGCTGACGGCAACAGGGATTGGGCGAGTTGGGATCTGATCACCAGCAAAGCGTGGGCAGTATTGCTCGAAGATAGCGCGTGCCACATCCTCGTTTTCACCGTCTAACTCGGCGTAGTGCATACCCATGATGCCTTGGGTGTCGGTAAACTCCGTCACTAAGGTCGAAGCTAAGTCGCACTTAGCTAAGTGGGCAGCGCGCTCGCACAGCTGCACGTCAGCACCAATCATTGGGGCGATGTAAGAGGCGATCTTGCCGACGATACCAGAGCGGAAGGCGATGGTGCCGATGTCTTGCTGGTAAACGATGGTCTCTAAGCGAGGGAAGAACGAAGCTAAGCTCTGCTTGCGATCGGTGTTGAAGAAGAACTCAGCATCGGATAAGCGTGGACGCACCACACGCTCGTTACCGGAGATTAACGAGGTGGTGTCGCTTGGGTTGATGTTAGAGACGAACGCGAACTTTGGCAGCAGCTTGCCTTGCTCGTCGTAGATTGGGAAGTACTTCTGGTCCCCCTTCATGGTGTACACCAGAGCCTCAGCAGGAACCTGTAAGAAGCGCTCTTCAAAGGAAGCTAAGAAGACGTGTGGGTTCTCCACTAAGGAGGTCACTTCCTCCAGCAGGGCATTGTCTAGGTCAGCCTTGCCATTAACGGAGGTGGCGAGCTTAGTAACTTGCTCCTTAATCGAAGCCTTGCGCTCCTCAAAGTCAGCGAAGACCGCACCCTCGTTCTTTAACTGCTCGACGTAGGTGTCAGGGCTTTGCACCGTCAGCTGTTGCTGGCCCATGAAGCGGTGGCCATTGATGGTGCGCGAGGAGGATACACCTAAGATGGTGCCCTCTAAGAGCTCGTCACCAAAGAGCATGCACAGCGTGTGCACTGGGCGGACGAACTCGTCGTGCTTGTCACCCCAATGCATGAGCTTAGGGATTGGCAGGGCAGCTAAGGACTTAGCAAACATGTCGCAGATTAAGTCACGGGTGGCGGTGCCTTGCTTGGTGGTCTTGATGTAGAGCCACTCGCCCTTGTCGGTCTTTAAGCGCTGGGCATCTTCGACCTTAATGCCGTTAGCGTTAGCCCAGCCTAAAGCGGCCTTGGTTGGGGCGCCGCTAGCATCAAAGGCGGCCTTAACGGCAGGGCCCTTGACCTCGACCTCACGGTCGGCTTGCTTGACATCTAAGCCGTTAACGATAAGGGCTAAGCGGCGTGGGGTGGCGTACCACTTGGCGCCGTCGTAGTTTAAGCCCTCTTGCTTTAAGAGCTTAGTGAAGTTGTCGTAAAGAGCCTCAGCGAGCTTGCGCAGGGCCTTTGGTGGTAATTCTTCCGTGCCTAATTCTAAGAGTAAGTTTTGCTTTTCCATCGCTTAAAGGAACCGTGTTTGCTCGAGCCTGTGGTGTGGTCTTACGCTAATAAGATGGGGTAGCTGCCAGAGCCGTAAGGTAGAGCAAGAAAAGGGTGGCTATGAGCACTTGAGGCGCAGTGCAGTCACTACCGCGCGGTGGCTTTACCGACCCCCAGACCTAGACTCAAGTCAGATCAGGGCAGGTGCCACACTCATGGTGAAAAGAACGCGAAGCAAGCAGGGGGCTACTTGTTCTTGCACATTGGGAAGCCTAAAACCTCACGTGACTTGTAATAGGCCTCTGCTACCGCCTTGGATAAGGTGCGGATGCGCAGGATGTAGCGCTGTCTCTCGGTCACGGAAATGGCGTGACGGGCGTCTAAGAGGTTGAAGCAGTGGGCGGCCTTTAAGATGCGCTCGTAGGCTGGCAGTGGCAGTGGCTTTTCTAAAGCTAAGAGCGCGCTGCTCTCTTTTTCCATCTGCTCAAACATCTTAAAGAGGAAGTCAGTATCGGCGTACTCGAAGTTATAGGCCGATTGCTCCACTTCGTTTTGGTGGAAGACATCACCGTAGGTGACATCACCGTTAGCGGTGTGGGCCCAGATGAGGTCGTAGATGGAGTTCTTGCCTTGGATGTACATGGCAAGGCGCTCAAGGCCGTAGGTGAGCTCACCGGTGACAGGGTAGCAGGAGAGACCGCCAACTTGCTGGAAGTAAGTAAACTGCGAGACTTCCATGCCGTTTAACCAGACTTCCCAGCCTAAGCCCCAAGCACCTAAGGTAGGGTTTTCCCAGTTATCTTCGACGAAGCGGATGTCGTTTAAGGTAGGGTCGAAGCCCAGCACCTTTAAGGAGCCCAGATAGAGGTCTTGGATGTTATCTGGGGAAGGCTTTAAGATGACCTGGAACTGGTAGTAGTGTTGGAGGCGGTTAGGGTTTTCGCCATAGCGGCCGTCGGTTGGGCGGCGGGATGGCTGGACGTAGCAGCAGGAGATAGGCTCTGGGCCTAAGGAGCGCAGGAAGGTCAGCGGATGGGAGGTACCGGCACCTACTTCCATATCAAAAGGCTGTGCCACCATGCAGCCGTTCTGCATCCAGTAATCTTGGAGGGTAAAGATTAAACCTTGGAAGGTTTGTAGATCGTAAGTATTAGCCATTTTAGTTAGAAGAACCGAAAATAGAGACTGCAGGTACCTCGCCCACAACCTAGAGTCAGTGCGGTGGTGTGGCCAGAACTGTACATGCCGATGGGAGGGCGTGCACAGAGGGGGCCGATCCCGTCCCAGAAATAGGGCCCTCATTTTAGCAGAAAAGGTGAATTAGCGCTTATTTAGGCTGTTTTAGGTGAGGGGGCTGAGGTAGTGGCGCAGGTGGGGGCGCAAATTAGGAAAAAAGCAGGGTGACAGGTGAGGTAGAGGAGCGCTCTAATAGCTCAAAGTGGGGCTTGTGTGGGCAAAACAGAGCGTACATCGCTCTTGATCAGCAGTCGTGTGCGTTACGTACCCTGAGGTGAGGCTGCTGTGAGGTTATCCTTGAGGGTAAAGCGTGGAGAGCTGTAGAGCGTAGGGGCTACAGGGTGTAGGTGGCAGGGGCCGCATTACACATGAACCGCCGTTCCTGCTGCTTTGTATAATGGCCAGAGTGTTAGCTGGCCGTAGTGCTGTAATGCCGTAATGAGGCTACAGAGGCTCAAGAGGAAGCGTAATGGTGGGACAAGAGTGCAAAGAGCAGCAAGGTGGCGCTGTAGGGGCTGTAGGTAGTGTCACCGAGAGCTATGAAAATGGTGAGAGCCTCAAGACGGTGAATGGCTTAGGGCTCGATTGTCCTGAGCCGCTGATGCTACTGCGTAAGTGTGTGCGTGACAGTGACAGTGGGCAGCTCATTGCGCTGCTGTCTGATGACCCTGTGTCTTTACGGGATGTGCCTGCATATTGTGATTTTATGCACCATGAGTTGGTGGCGCTGCCAGATGCGGAGCACCCGCATCGCTTCTTAGTGCGCAAAGGCTAATCGCTACAGCGAAGATACGGCATACTGCACTGTGTCCTACTTATGGGCTGATGGGGTAGCCCACCCTGCGCATACTGTTTAGAAAACGCTCACACTGTGTCGCAAAACAGTGCTGGTGCTGCTCTTTGCACAGTGCAGAGGAGCAGACGTCGGGGAGTTAACCATGATTTTTGGTTACCTCCCTTAAGTCGGGCTTATGGATGTCTGATATCCACACCACTGGCTTGCCTCTGGTCAACG
>CASEBB010000132.1 GCA_949286015.1 uncultured Succinivibrionaceae bacterium
GGATGTGTGTACGCTGTGCTTGGCTAAAGCCCCAATACTAAATGTCGGCTAACCCCACTCTTACGAGTGGGGCATGCGCCGACAACTCTAGGTCAAGCCACTCTTTGTTACTTAAGGGCAGAGTCATACGGGCTTAGCCTCAACCACCATGAGGCTGACGCCTGTGCTGCTGCAGCACGAGTACGCGCCCCCGCCCCTACTCACTTATACCTTTATGATAAAGGAAGAGCAGGAGCGATTGCACGGCCCCTACGGCAGTGACTGCAATCTGCACCAAAAAAGCAAGAGAGCGCTTCCTACGGAGTGAGTGAGCTCCTCAGTGACGGCTGCAAGGCTAAGTGCTGGTACTGCCCACACCGCAAGATGCCTGCTTTAGGTGAGCCTAAGCCTATCTTTAAGGTGGGATGCGCATTCTGGCCTTTAATGCCGTCATCTAAGAGCAAGTCATTTGCGGGCGCTTTCCCCTGTGTGAGCACAGCTACTGGCCATTAACCTACCGCAAAGGCCGATTCTCAGCCGATAACCTACGGGAAAATACTCTGCAGGAACGACTGACTTAATAAATGACGAAATTTAGAGCACGCTTGCATGCCAATCTCAAGATAGGCTCAGGCTCGCTTGCACCTTTTATCTCGAGGTGGGACGTTGCAACCACGCACCACTACATCCGTCACTTATTAGCTCACTCTTTCCTAAGTAACAAGGAGAAAACACTCTCAGTCATGCCACAGCAGAGCTTTACTCCGCCCTAAAGCACAAAGGCCGTCCCTACACTACATGTAAGCACGGCCTCGGTGTGCATCAGCTTAACGTGCAGTTTTAGGCACGGTGGGAGTCAGCAAATTCCTTTAAGAATTTGACTAAGACCTCGACGCCCTCTAATGGCATAGCATTGTAGATACTAGCACGCATGCCGCCTAAAACCTTGTGCCCCTTTAAGCCAATGAGATGCTGCTCACGAGATTTTGCTAAAAACTCGGCATTTAAGCTCTCATCTTGGAGGTTAAAGACCACATTCACGCGCGAGCGGTCACGTGGAGCTACCTGGCAGCGGTAGAAGTTGGAGCTGTCTAAGTAGTCATAGAGCAGCTTGCTCTTGGCGATATTGCGCTCCTCTAAGGCCGTGGTGCCACCAATGGACTTGATCCACTTAAAGGCTAAACCGGCCATGTACCACGAGAAGGTGTTTGGCGTGTTGTACATGCTGTCGTGCTTATCCAGCACCGCCCAGTCAAGCACCGATGGGCAGTACTTACGGGCATGACCAATGAGATCCTTGCGCACGATCGTAACAGTGAGACCAGATGGTGCGACATTCTTTTGCGCACCAAAGATAATCGCGCCAAAGCGCGACACATCCACAGGGCGGGTGAGGATGTCCGAGGACATGTCCGCGATTAACGGCACATCACCGGTATCTGGCAGATCAAAGATCTCGATGCCATTTACCGTTTCGTTTAAGCAGATGTAGGCGTAGGTTGCACCTGGGGTCACCTTCATCTTAGAGTAGTCGATCTCGTAATAGCCAGCGCTATTCTTTTCCACGCACTCGTGCAAACGGGCATCACCAAAGCGCTCGGCGCACTCTTTATAGGCGCTGCGCGACCAGTGACCGGTGACGAAGTAATCGGCAAAGCCATCCTCTGGCAGGATATTGAGCGGGATAGCAGCGAACTGACCGCGACCACCGCCTTGCTCAAAGAGGATGCTGTAATTCTCTGGCACGCCCATGATCTCGCGCAGCAGGGACTCGGCCTCGGCAGCGACTTTCATGTACTCGGCGGAGCGGTGCGACATCTCGACGATGCCTAAGCCTAAGCCGTCAAAATCGCAAAATTCAGCCTGAGCCTTTTGCATTACTTCGACCGGAATCATGCTAGGACCGGCACCAAAATTCCAAGCTCTCATTGTTATCCACACACAAACAAAGGTCAGGCAAATGGCGCCAATGGCGTCAAATGGCATCACATGGCGGGCGGCGTCATTTGCCAAAGAAAAAGGGAGAGCAGAGGCACCTGTACACCACGGGGCGTGGACAGAGGCGCTGCTCAGATGCATGAAGCAGCAGTATTACCTCTAAGGGGAGGTGTGCGCTCAGCGCCGCTTAGGAGATGACGGACTTGAGGGTAATCATGGTGCACCGTCTTCAGCTAAGCAAAGCAAAGCAAAGCTAAGCTAAGCTAAGCTAAGCTCAGACTCACCTGCACCATTTCATCTTACGGTATGTGCCGTTGCCAGCACTACTCCCCTGCGCCATCATTGCTGCGCGCACTCATTCCTGACTACTGCTGCTGCTGTCAGGTAGCGGTCAGGACTATAAGTCTTCTTGCGCCGAGGCCTTTTCCGCTGCCAGCTCCTCTGGGCTTTCGCCCTCAGAGCTCAGCTCGCCGTGGGTTGCCTCTAAGCGCCGCTTTTGCGCCGACTCATCGATCTCAGCTACCACCTCAGGTGGAATCTCCTGTAAGCCCACGATGTACTCGTCGTCATCTAAGCGCTTAAAGCGCATGTAACCTGAGCCACGACCACGCACAGTGACATCAGCCACGTGCGAGCGCACTAAGCTACCGTTATTGGAGAAAACGATGTAATCGGAATCCTCATGGGCGCTGATCACACCCACTACCTTTTCACTACGGGCCAAAGCCGAGCAGCAGGAAATGCCACGCGTACCACGGCGACGCTTGCCAGTGATGGACAGTAAGTGACCGCGCTTACCCTCACCCTTATCGGTGATCATGATGTAGTTGAGCTTAGGGTTGAGGAGGTCGGCCTCAGGGATCACGATCATGCCCGCTAAGGTCGCACCAGAACCGACTAAGTTGATACCCTTAATCGTACCGGCATTACGGCCACGGGTACGGATACCGCCACCACTGCGACGAATGGCCAGATAGCGCTTTAAGCTCTCAATCTCGCGCGAGGTGCGCTCGCTCTCGGAGATGGTGTCATCATCGCCCTCAGTGTCGAGATCGGCATCGTTATCGGCGTCCGTATCCACGTCCGCATCAACATCCGCCGCATCGGCACCATTGGCATCGGCACCAGCACCAGAGGCATCAGCATCACCGGCGGCCTTAGCCGCTTCGACCGCCGCTGCGATCTTATCGCCTTGGGCCATTTCGCAGAAGCGTAAGGCTCTACCGTTCGAGGAGAAGAGGATGATGTCATCCTCACCATGCGAGAACTCAACAGCGACCAGCTCATCATCAGCGTCTAAGTTAATGGCCTTGACGCCAAAGGAGTTAGCACGCTTTAAGAGGCTCTGGAAGTCCTTTAAGTAGGAGCGCTTCACATTGCCCTTAGTGGTAGCAAAGACCACAAAGGTGCGATCGGCTTGCGCTTCCACCTCAGCGCTTAATGGCAGCAGACGGCGCACGGCCTCGCCCTCTTCTAAGGAGAAGAAGTTTTGCAGTGGGCGGCCACGCCATGTGCGATTGTTGGAGGTTGGCAGGTCGTAGACCTTGATGACAAAGCAACGGCCCTTGTTAGTAAAGCACATCACCGTGTCGTGGCTGTTGCACACGGTCGAGGTCTCGATGTAGTCCTCGTCCTTGAGCTTAGCGGCATTGTTGCCCTTAGTGCCACGGTTGGTGGCGTTGTACAGCGACAGGTCTTGGTACTTGATGTAGCCCTGATGCGAGAGGGTAATGATGACCGGCTGGCGCGACACTAAGTCGGCCTTGGAGATATAGCCCTCCACGTCGATGAAGCTGGAGCGACGTGGGTCACTAAAGGTGTTGCGGGCCTCAATGAGCTCCTCACGAATGACCTCATTCATGCGCTGCGAGCTGTTTAAGATCTCCAGATAGCCATGGATGTTACGCTTTAAGGCGTTGTAATCGGCCTTAATCTCATCAGTGGCTAAGTGGGTGAGGCGTTGCAGTTGTAAGGCTAAGATACCCTTTGCCTGCTCTTCAGAGAGGTGGTAGGTGTACTCATGAGGCTGCGTGGCCAATTCATGGAGACCGCAGGCTGGGTCAATACCCAGCGGCAGGCAGATGTTTTGGCCGCGCTCATCGACCTCGATCAGACCCACAATCTGATTGCCCGACCAGTTCTCTGCCATGAGACGGGACTTAGCGGCATCGGTATTGGCAGAGGTCTTAATGATCTCAATGACGCGCTCGATGTTGCTGGTGGCAACGATCAGACCCTCGTTATAGAAGGCCTTACGGCGGTCTTGACGCAGGAGGTAGACGGTACGACGGGTGACCACCTCACGGCGGAACTTTAAGAACTCTTGCAGGATCTCGATCAGCGAGAGCTGCTTTGGCCGGTTGTTAACCAGAGCGATGACGTTAAAGGAGAACGAGCTCTGCATCGAGGTGTGCATAAAGAGGTTGTTTAACACCGCCTCTTCATAAGCATCGCGCTTTAAGTCGATGGCAATGCGCACCTGATTGTCCTTATCGGAGAGGTCGTTAACCTCAACGATACCCTCAATCTTCTTATCGCGCACCAGATCGGCGATTTCCTTTACGATGGCGCTCTTATTGACCATGTAAGGGATTTCGTCGACGTAAATGGTGGTGCGGCCCTGCTTGTCTTGCTCAAAGTGAGTACGGGCGCGGATGACGCAGCGACCACGGCCGGTGGCGTAAGCCTTTTTGATCTCAGGGGAATTGAGGATGTAACCGCCAGTAGGGAAGTCAGGGCCTGGAATGTAGGTCATGAGCTCGTCTAAGGTGATGTCTGGATTTTCCAGCATCGCCAGCGTGCCATCGATCACCTCCGCTAAATTGTGCGGTGGGATGTTGGTGGCAAGGCCGACGGCAATACCCGAGGAGCCGTTTACCAGCAGGTTAGGATAGCGGGTTGGTAAGACCTCAGGGATTTGCTCATTACCATCGTAGTTCGGATAGGTGTTAACCGTCTCCTTATCGATGTCTTGGAGCATCATCTCTGCGATCTTGGTCATACGCACTTCGGTATAACGCATGGCGGCGGCGCCGTCACCGTCGAGGTTACCGAAGTTACCCTGACCAAAGATTAAAGGGGCGCGCATGGAGAACCACTGGGCCATACGCACAATGGTCTCGTACACGGCTGCATCACCGTGTGGGTGGAAACGACCGATCACGTCACCGACAACACGGGCCGACTTTTTGGTAGGGCCGTTGTGCCAGATTTTGAGGTCGTACATATCGTAGAGGACGCGGCGATGTACCGGCTTTAAGCCGTCACGCACATCAGGCAGGGCGCGATCGACAATCACGCTCATGGCGTAGTCAATAAAGGATTGCTTGAGTTCGTCCTCTAATTTGACCACAGGTGCCGTTTCGTGCACAGCGCCCTCGTACTCCGGTGCTGCCTCGTCGTTGTCAGCGGAGGTAGCACTAGAGGAGGCACTGGCAGCACCATTTTCTTGCGTCTCAGCTCCAGAGTCAGAAGAAGTAGCCTCTGCTGAAGCTGCGGTAGGATTCTCTGCGGCCTGTTGGTTGGCCGCAGCAGAAGCAGCTTTACTCTCAGAGGCATTGGTCTCTGCGCTTGCAGGGGCTTGTTGCTCTGGATCTTTGCTCTGATCTGCCATGAATTGTCCTTGTGAAAACCAGTCATAGCAAGCATCCGTCACTCTCTAGTTTTGCTCCCTGAAGCGTGCTGACGCTGAGCTTAAGCGGAACAAGAAAGAGGCGGGAAACTTGCCAGTACACCCTGCTATTTACAGCTGACGTTACAGTTACAGTTGACGCTTAGGGGGACGCAGCAGAAAGCTGTTACCTGCTTGCAGGTGCTCTCCGGTAAAAAGCGCGTCTGTTATCCCCTAAAGTGCACAAAAGGCCGTAACGGCCTTGCAAAAAGGGAAAAGGGGCAGGCGGACTCAACCGCAGAAACATGCGTGGCGGCGGCGTGACTTGCCCTCAAGAGCACGGGTAATACTGCCTCCTGCGGTGAGTACTGAGGGCACGGTAAGCGGGGCTATCCTCTAGGGTTAGGGCATTGGCTGCCCCCTACCTACTACCCCGTGCTTTTTGGTCGCTACTGTGGGTAAGGAGCAGTAATGAGGCGCGGGCACCAAAGCCACGCGACTTTACACCTGCCACAGCCAGATGCGACTAACAACTTACCTCAGGATAGGTTACAAGGGTAACAACACACCGTGCGGCCCTATGCCTAAGGCAAAGCTGCAAATAGCTAAAGCGCTATTTTAGCATAGCCACCCCTTTGCAGCCTAACTTCATGCGCGTTTAGGCCGCTTTTAGTGGCTTATGGCGCTCTTGGGGCGGGATAAGGTGTGTAGGTAACGGCGGGGGCAAATAGCTATCAGAGGTGGGAAGTGGTGTTACGGGTAACAGTAGCTTTATGCGCAGCAAAGGGCATATTTATCAGGATTATAGGGAGTAAGGGCAAAGCACAGTAGCTGTAACATACGGTTGCCTTAAGCAATCTGGCAATCTGTATGGGGGCGCATGCCACCTTGGAGCAAACCACTGCACGCAGCAGACACTTGCTATGGTCACTGCCAGTCAGCTCAAGCTCTTGGTGGTAATTACACCTTAGCAGAGGCGTAAGCTGGGCAGAAAGCATGATGACAGTTGTGGTGCTTAGCAACCAACTACCTCGAAGGGGTAAGCGACCGCAACGGTCGGTATTTCCTCCTATCTCCACTTGTGGAGATATGCGCCTTCATCACACCTCTAAGTGCGTTCACTGCTACAATGCTCTTACAGCTCTTAAGCTTGTGCCTTACAGAGAACACCTTTGCCCCTGTAAGCTCCCTGCTGTAAAATCACCGCCCTGTGCAAGAGCATCCCTCTACTCTTATTCCTAAGGAGAAGCCGCATGTGGTTTAAAAACGCGCGCCTGTACACTGTAGCTCTGGACGACAGCCTCAAGAGCCTGTTTAAAAACGAAGCCCAGTTAGAAGACAAGGTGCGTTCCGTGTGCTTTAAGCCGACGGGGCAAATGGAAATCTCCAGCTGCGGCTTTAGCCCTGTCTTTGGCCGTCATACCGACGCCTTTACCTTTAGCCACGAGCACAATCACTTCCTGCGTTTCACCGAGGAAAATAAGCTCTTACCAAGCTCGATCATCAACCAAGCCCTGCAAGATGAAATCGACAACAAAGAGATGGAATTAGGCCGCGCCTTAAAGAAGAATGAAAAGGCCGCCTTAAAGACCGCTCTTACCAATAAGATGCTGGCGCAGGCCTTTGTGACCCGCCGTGAGCTCTTTTTGTGGATCAACTCCACCTACGGCTTTGTCGCTGTCTCTGCCTCTTCTGCGAAGCGTGCCGAGAATGCCATTACCGTCTTACGTAAGGGCCTCAGCACCTTCCCTGCAAAGTCGCTGCAACCACGCTGCGTAGTTGAGGATCGCCTCACGCTGTTTGTGGCGAAAAACGAGCTACCAGAGAGCTTTGAGCTGGGTACCGATGCGGTCTTAAAAAGCAATGACGACATCGGCGGCACCGTGCGTGTCTCTAAGGACGTCTTAACCTCTGATGAGATCGTTAACCACATCAAGGCCGGTAAGGTCGTCACCGAGCTGCAATTGGGCTTTAACAAGTGCGCGCAGTTTGTCCTGAGCTCTGACCTGTGCGTAAAGCGCATGGCTCTTGACGATCAGTTCTTAGAGCACAACCTGCCACAGTCCACTGATGACAAGTTAGCAGACCTGCAAGCTAATGTCATTATCGAAGGCGAGGTGCTAACCAATCTGGTAGGCTCCATTACTAAGGTCTTTGATTGCGACTAACTGCGACTAAAGGCCACGACCGGCAGCTTTTCCTCTGCCCATGAAGGACGCTACTGACTACACAGTAGCGCTCTTGGTGTAGCGCTAAGCTGCTGGTAGTGCGCACTACTGCGATCAGTCTTAGCCTTACCCCACCCCCTCCTGAGGGTAAGTCTGTTTGCCCACGCTCTTACCTTGAGCAAGATGCTAAAGCAGCGCTTATCTCTAAGGTATGCGTGCGTGCTCTAACACTAACGGATGCAGGGTTGATTTCCGGCAACAACCTACACCTTGAGATAAAGGGGGTTCTAGCCTGAGCCTCCTTAATGTTAGGCCAGCATGCTTGCCATAAATTCCGTCATCTATGAAGTAAGTCGTTCCTAAGATAGCCCCCAGAGCAGCGCACGCTTCACTCCCTACGCCTTAGTCCCAACAGCTAACACAAACACCCCCCAACCTGTACCCACTTACCATACCCTATCCCCTATCGCGCCTATCTCTTGCCACTATAGCCACACCGCATTGCCCATGAGATTTGTTATGCCTCAACCCTACAGCGCTCCTCTTGCCACCTCTTCTGCCGCCTCTGCCGGTTCTGTCAATACCTTAAAGAAGCCAGAGCTCTTAGCTCCTGCCGGTAGCTTAAACCACCTCTACATGGCGTGCGATTACGGTGCTGATGCGGTATATGCCGGTATTCCTCGCTGGTCGCTGCGTGTGCGGGGCAATGGCTTTACCCGTGACGATTTCGCCACTGGTATCAACTACGCCCATGAGCACGGCAAAAAGTTTTTTGCGGTGCTTAACGTCATTCCTCACATGCGGCGTACCCAGTCCTTTTTACCAGCCTTAGACGAGGTGGCAGCCTTAAAGCCAGATGCCTTTATCATGGCCGATCCTGGCTTAATCGACATCGCCCTCAATCGCTATCCAGAGATCCCCGTCCACCTCAGTGTGCAGGCTAATACCGTTAACTCCGGTACCGTCAAGTTTTGGCAAAAGCTTGGTGTAAAGCGCTGCATTCTGGCACGTGAGCTCTCCTTGAACGAGATCGAAATGATTCGTCAGGACTGCCCTGATATGGAGCTTGAGGTCTTTGTGCACGGCGCCCTCTGCATTGCTGTTTCCGGCCGTTGTCTTATCTCGGGCTTGCTCTCACGCCGTGATGCCAATGTGGGCACCTGCAATAACTCCTGCCGCTGGAACTACCGCACCCGTGACCTGCACTTAGAAGACGCCGCCACCACTGAGCGCTTAGCTGATGCGGCGCAATTAGCACGTACCGCGATTGCCTCCCAGTCCGCATCTGCGATCAATCCGCTTGATGAGCGTGATCAACCAGCGTTACGTACTGAGATTGAGGAAACTGTTAATCGTGAGGGGCAGTGGATGCCAATGGAAGAGGACGAGCATGGCTCTTATCTCATGAACTCCCGCGATCTCTGTGCCCTGCCAGTGCTGAAGCGCTTAATGGAAATTGGCGTCGATAGCCTCAAGATCGAGGGTCGCTCGCGCTCGCCTTTCTATGCCGGTGCGGTGAGCCGTGCCTACCGCTTAGCCATTGATGCGCTCAGTGCTAACCCTGAGGCGGAGATTCCAGAGGAATCGTGGACAATTGTGCGCTCGATCCCTGCCCGTGGTTATACTACCGCGCTCTTAGAGCCACATGATGCGCATGAGACGCAGGATTATGGCACCAATGTGCCGAACAAGGGTTACTGGCAAGTGGTAGGTCAAGTGGAGAGCCAAGAGAACGGCTCCCTGTACATCCGCGTCAAGAACCGCTTTACCAACACCTCAAAGCTCATGGTCTATACCCCGCATGGTGCAATTAGCCTTGATGGTAGCACCTTACGCAACAAGCAAGGTGCCCCTACGGATGTGGCTCCTGGTGATGGTCACTTTGTGTACTTAGATTGTGCGCAGCCGGTAGATATCCGCACGGCTGTCTTGCTGCGTGACGACCACTAAGCAGCTTGCTTTTTCCGTGCTGCAAAGCAAAAGGCCGCCTGAGTTAGTGTGCTCAAGCGGCCTTTTGTGTATTGAGGCGGAACCAAGAGAGAAGACAGGGCAACATTACCTCAGGGAGCTTGAACGTAATGGCCATGACCACAGCAAGAGGCTGCTTAGGGTGGTTTAGGGTGGTTGTTTACCCCAAGGAGACCCACGACCGCACTGGGCTAAAGATAGCGGACAACGGCACACCTACCACCAAGAGGAGCCTGAACTTTAGTCTAAGTTGTACTGGCTGTGGTGCTGTTCTTATGTGAAACCAAGCTAAGCTCTGACTCATATGCTTGCGGGACAACGGCCAACAGCTCATCGTGACGCTCTACCACAACCAGCTCTTGGGCAATACGCTGCACCTTGAAGCGGCGCCAACCACAAATCTCGCGGAAGGTATCGCTAATTACCAATACCACCATCGTCTTCGGCAGCTCTGGGTGCCGATTGTTACCATACATCCGCGATAGAATCTGCTTTTCGCCGTCATCTAAGCGCTTTTTAATGGTTGCCTCGGAATAGCCCTCCAGCCGCTTGAGCTCAAAGATGTAGAAATGATTCTTGGTCGTAGCTTCCAGATCACTGCGTCCATGTTTATTTGCCACCTCATCCTCGATCATGATAGATTCTGAGCAGAGCGCAAGCTTGAGCAACGTGCGGTAGAAGGACTCTGGCTCAGGCTTTACCTTCTTCTCCTCACCTTGATTCTGCACGTTCTGTGCTTCAGTTTCCTGCCCTACCGGCGCTTCAGTCTCCTGCGCGCCCTCTGCTGTAGCTTTGCTTTGGGTCTGAGCAGAAGCCTTGCCTTGCTTGTCTCTAGACGCCATAGCCTTGTAAGCGTCATAGCGCACATAGCTCAAGATTTCATTAAAGCTAAAGCACAACTGCGCAATATCACCATGCCTCAGAGCAGCCTTCACATTGTTAAGCGCCGTGGCAAGTGGGGAACCCAGTTCATCTTGGAAGCTCACCACGTAGCTCATCAACACAGGGTAAAGCTTATCCTTGACCTCTTGGTTGGTAATACCACAGCGGTATTTGCGATTTTCTGCATCTTCTGCGTGGGCGGTATCGTCAGTAATCTCTTTAATCGAGAAATACCCACCCAGCACCAAAATCTGCTCAAATGTCACGTTTTGCAGATAGCTGGTTCTTTATCGTAAGCGCGGGATGCACTAAAAAGGTGTGACCTAATTTGGTTCGTTTGTTGAACGAAATGGTCACGATCCTTGATAGACACATGAA